>NZ_JBEXXO010000006.1:0-323566 GCF_040630435.1 Streptomyces sp. NPDC005803
CGCTGTGTGCGTTGGTGTCACCCCCCCCCTACTATCCGGGGCACGACCGCGGCCGGGACCCGGGGCCCCGGGTCCCGGCCGCGGTCGTCCCGGCAGTTCTGATGGCGGTGCCAGGCGGCGCGGTCGGGCTCCCCGGTTCAGCTGCTCAGCAGCTCTTGCGGTACGTCCGTACCGAGGAAGGCGAGGAGCGCTGCGAGTCTGCGGTCGAGTTCGACGCCGACCCGGGCCACCTCCGGAATTCCCAGCCCGGCGAAATGAGTGCTCGGCTGGTCCACGCTGAAACAGGCCGCTCCGGCCTCGTTCTCCCAGATGACCGTGCGCAGCGGCGCGTAGAGCATGGTGCGCGGGTCGTGCCGGTACATCCGCTCGGCGATGGTGTGGTTGCCCATCAGGTACCAGTAGCAGACCGCCTGGTCCCCGGCGCGCCGGAAGAGGGGATGAGCCTCGTTTTCTGTGAAGAGCATGAAGCCGTGAGGTGCGGCCGAGTCGATGAGCTCCGTGATCTCGGACCAGGCTGCTCCGTTCCGGACGAGGGCCTCCAGCTCCTCCTCCGGAACGCGCGGTACAGCGGCCTCGTAGCGCTGCCGGAAGTCGGACGCGGACGGCACGGCAACGTCCAGACGTCGCACGGGGAAGGTGCTCACTTCGCCTCCAGGCGGATGTGGGTGGGATACAAATCGACCATAACCCCACCGCTCTCCGTGGAACCGGCACATATGTCCTCTGGGCGCCCCGTGGACGTGTTACTGCACCATCGGGCAATCACTCCCCAAGGAGTCCATCGGCTACCGTCACACTCGCGAAGTCCGGCCGTGTACATCGGCCGGGGCCGCGCGTCCGCGGTGGCCGTCGGCTTCGGCCGTCGGCTTCGGCCGTCGGCATCCGGTCCGGTGTCAGACGCTGTTGGCCTCGTCGAAGGCCTTGAGCGCGTCCCTCAACGCGGCACGGGAGGTGATCCCCAGCTTGGGGAACACCCTGTAGAGATGGGCGCCGGCCGTTCGGGGAGAGATGTTGAGCTGCCGCCCGATCTCCCTGTTGGACAGTCCGCCGGCCGCGAGTTCCGCGATACGCCGTTCCTGCGCGCTGATCTTCACCCCGCTCCTGGAATCCGGGACCCTCACACCGACACCGGCCGCCCGCAGTTCGTCCCGTGCGCGCTGCGCCCACAGAGGTGCCTTCAGTTGCTGCTCGAACAGTTCCAGGGCCACGCTCAGCTGGACGCGAGCGGCCGTGTACTCCCGGCGGCGGCGCAGCCACTCCCCGTAGTACAGGCGGATACGGGCGTATTCGTAGGCCCACAGGGAGGCGTCCGGCACGGCGAGGGCCGCCTCGTAGAGCTCCCTGGCCTGGTCGTCGGGCGCGGTGATCGCGACAGCCCCGGCGAGAATGACCGCGAGGTGCGGTGAGATGGTGTCCAGGCGGGCCCGCTGCCCCGCCTCGACGTGCGCACGCGCCTCTGCCGTTCTGCCGGTTCGCATCGCGGACTCCACGAGGTCCAGGAAGATCCGCGAATAGTGGGGGAAGTGCGGCGGCAGTTCTCCCGGCGGGGTCAGTGCGGAGGCCAGCAGGTACGCCTCCTCGAAATCACCGCGGCCCACAGCGGCCCGGGCCCAGACCTCGTTCACGGTGGTCATCAGCAACTGCATGCGCCGTGGCTGAGCCCATGTGGTGATCGTCTCGCAGTGCTTGCGCAGGGCCTCTTCGTCGCCGCGGCCGGAGGCGACCATGGCCAGTCCGTAGGTGAAGATGATGTGGACCAGGTGGTAGTCGTGCTCGGTGGCATCCGCGATACCGTGCGCCACGATCGCCTGGACGCGGTCCCATTCACCCCGCATGAACGCCTCGTGCGTCTTGGCCACCACACCGAAACGCAGGCCGTCGTACGCGTCGTGGCCGACGGCGTCCCGCCACACGCCGTCGTAGAACGTGAAGCAGTCGAGGTACATGGCGGTGTAGATCAGCCAGTTGACCTGCCACAGAGGTGTGTCAGGAGACAGCGCGGCCGTCGCGCGGTCCAGCCGCTCCCGTACGTCGTGCGCGGTCCGCGCCGGATCGGCGACGCAGTCGAAGCACATCCGGGCGGGCTCGGAGATGCGGTCCAGCGCGCTGTACACGGCGGGCCACAGCTCCGGCCGGCCGCCCCACACCGCTGTGTTGAGGAGTACGTAGAAGGCGTCGTCGAACGCGTCGATGTCCTCCGTCGAGGTGGGGCGGGGAGCCGCCGCCATGACCGAGGGCAGGATGCGGTAGACCGCCTCGATGTCACCCTCCCTGTGGAACTGCACATAAGCCGCTGCAGCCGCCCCGCGCAAGGTCTGGGTGGGCTGGGCGCCGGCCAGTTCGTGGGCCATGTCCAGCAGGCCGCCGACACCTGCGGCGAACGCCGCTTCGTCCAGACGGCGGGTGCGTTCGGCGGGGTCCTGGCTGAGTTCGGCCGCGCGACGGTAGGCGGTGGCCGCCTCCGCGGAGCCGCCACGGGCCATGGCTCGCTCCGCCGCACGGGTGAGTTCGACGGCGACCGCCTCGTCGGGGTCCGCAGCGGCGTTGGCGAGATGCCAGGCACGCCGCTCGGGCTCCGCCTTCAGGATTTCCGCCAGGGCACGGTGCGCCGCCCGACGACGTGGACCCGGTGACATGTGGACGACGCAGGACCGGACCAGGGGGTGCCGGAAGGTGACCTGTTCGCCCAGGTGGTCGATTCGCACCAGCCCGATGCGCTCGGTCGTCTCCAACTGCCCGTCGTCCCATACCTCTCCGGCCGTCGCGCAAGCCGCCCGGATGTCCCCGAGATTGCCGGGGCGCTCCCCGTCCAGGGCCGTCAGCAACAGTGCGAAGCGCGTCGCGGAGTCGAGTTGCCGAATGCGGTCGGCGAACACGCTCTCCAGACGGCTGCTGAGCGGCAGCGTGACGGGAAGGGCCTCGGCTCCGTCCCGTTGGGCGTCGGTGAGCTGGCCCGGCAGCTCGACCAGGGCGAGCGGGTTGCCTTCCGACTCGTGCAGCAGTCGCCGCCGCGTCGGTTCGGCCAGCCCCGGGTGGCTGTTGTCCAGCAGTACCAGCGCGTCGGGGGCCGGCAGCGGGCCGACAGGAAGAACGCGCAGCCCCGTGGGATCCAGCGAGCCATGCCCTCCGCTGCGGGCCGCCATGACGAACGCCGCCCGGCAGCTGCTGAGCCTGCGGGTGACGAACGTCAGTACCTCGGCGCTGGAACGATCGATCCAGTGCACGTCGTCCACCACCACGCAGAGAGGCTGCGCCTTCGACGCCACTTGGAGGAGCGCCAGGGCCGCCGCCGAAATGGCGAAGCGGGCGGGCGCCGATCCCTCGCGGACGGACAGCGCCTGTTCCAGCACACCACTCTGGAAGGCCGGAAGCTCCTCCAGGTGGTCGAAGAGCGGATAAAGAAGCTGGTGCAGGGCGGAGAACGCGAGTTCCTGCTCGCTCTCCACACCGACCACCTGCAGTACACGCAGACCGCCCGCTCTGGCCCGCCCCGTCAGGGCGTCCAGCAGCGCGGTCTTCCCCACGCCGGGGTCGCCCTGCAGCAGCAGTGCGGTTCCCTCGTTCTCCGCCTCGGCCAGCAGCGCTTCGAGTGCCTGCAGCTCGGACGTACGGCCAACCAACAACGTTCCTCCCGTGCCAGAGGGCGGTTGCCCGTACCAGCACCCACATGATGGGGAACGGAAGACGGTCGGCACATCCGTCAGTCGACTGGTGTCGGCCGGTCCTGGGAGCCTTCGGCCAGGAAGCCCAGCGCCTCCCGGGCGAACTCTTCGTGGTGCTGGAACAGGAAGCCGTGACCTGCGTCGGGATAGACGCGCACCCGTGCGTCGGGCAACAGACCCGCCAGCAGGTAGGACGCCCGGGCCGGTGTCACCAGGTCGCGGTCCCCGAGGACGACGAGGGCCGGCTGCGCGATCTCCGGGACTCTGCTCAGAGCACCGGCGTCAGGGACGCCCCACTCCACCATCGCCTCATACTGCGCTTCCATGGCCGCTCGGGTGACCGGCCGGTCCCGGTCGTGCTCGCGTTCGATGTACCGGCCCAGGAACTCGAGCCCACTGCGCTGGCTGGCCTCGGTGTGGCTGAAGAAGGTGTACAGGTAGTCCCCCAGCTTCGGCTCCTCGGCGTTCGCGCGGTCGAAGACGTCGTCCGGCCAGCCGTGGATACCCGGGCCGCCCCTGGGGGCAGTGGCCACGAGAATCAGGCGGCGCACGGCGGCAGGGCGAAGCAGCGCGAGCGCCTGAGCGGCGTAGCCGCCCATCGAGAAGCCCAGCACGTCGGCGTGCGACACGCCGATGGCCGCCATGAACGCAAGGGCGTCGGCGGCGGTGCCGTCGATGGTGCGCGGTGTGGTCCCCGAACTCAGGCCGACCCCGGCATGGTCGAAGGTGATGACGTCGCGCTCGGCCGCCAGCGCGTTGACCAGCGCCGGATCCCAGCTGTCGAGGGTGCCCCGGAAGTGCGAGAGCATGAGCAGCGGCGGCTCCGAGCTGGAACGGCCGCAACGCCGATAGGCGTACCTGACGCCGTTCGCGGCGTCGACCATGAGGTTCGGTGCGTCGATGTACACGTCGGTTCCTTCGCTGGGAGGGGTACGCTCCCCGCTCAGCGGGAGCTCCGTACGTCGTCGAGTCTGACGATGTCGCGGAGTCCGGGCATCAGGCATTTGACCATAGGAGCGTTTCCGCATCCGTCTCACGGACGCGTGACGGACCGACGGGCGGAACCGAGCACGTATACGTGTGGCAGCGGGGCGCCGATCGGCGCCCCGCTGTCCACCCGGTCTTCGCACCGCTGTACGACGCCTTCGGCGTCAGGCGGCGTGGTCGCCCGCCGAAGCGGTGTTCTCGTCCGGCTCGGCCTGGATCAAGGTGTACATGACCGACCTCTGCTGCTTGTGCCGCTCGACGAGTCCCTTGGCGACGAGGCCCTCCATCGTGTTGCGCACGACCTGAGGGGTAGGCGCCCTGTCGGGATACGTGCTCAGGAGTTCCTCGCGCAGTTCTTTGGCCAGCCTGGGCTCGTCATGCCTCTTGAGGAGGTCGGTGAGGAGGTGTCCCAGCAGCGGGCGCTGCGGGGAGACCGGTGCCTTCTTCTCGGGGGAGGGCTTCCCGGCGGGCACCCTGGTCCGGCCTGCGGGGGGCTTGGCAGACGGTTTCGGGCTGTCCGGCGCTCCCGCGGTCACGGCCGGCCGCTGTGCCTGCTCAGGCACAGCGGCACTGGGTTCGGCGAGGCTGAGGATGTCCAGGAGCAGCTTCTCCTCCTCCTGGAGGGCCTCGATCTGCTGCGCCAGTTCCTGTTGTTGCCGGCGGTTGTCCTTGAGATCGGAAGCGGCTTGCTGCGTGTATCGCGATCGGATCGTGGCGGTGGCTGACTTAGCGGGCACAGCCTTCACTCCCTTGTGTGCGTGGATGACTGGGGCATCGTACTCAGACATTGCACACAAGAGGAACGGAAAGCGAAGAAGAGCCGCCCCGGAAGACATGTGCTCGCGGACGGCTCCTGACACGGGGCAGTGCGCCATGTGTGGAGAGGTGGAGGACGGTACGAGGCGCGAAGATGGCCCGGAGGAGGGGGGCGGGCAACGGCTCGCCCCCCTCCGTGCAGGTCATCCACAACCCACCTGTCCATCTTGCCGCTCCTGAAGTGCCGACGGGGCCATGGGCCGGCGCCGGTGCGTGCCGGGGCAACTGGTGTGCCCGGCCGCGCAGAAGGGGCTCCGCGCATTGAACCTCCGGGTGACGGCCGTCGTGGGCCTGTGTTCAGACGGGCGGGAGCAGGCTCTCGGTGAGGGCGTCCCAGTCCAGCAAGGTGTCCTCCCTCCCCGAAGGCACCATGGCGTACGTGTCGTCCAGCCATCGGCGGACCGTTGTCAGGTCGGCCACGAACGTGGCCCTTACCTGCGGGCGTTCCAGCCTGAGATACAGGGAAGGCCGGTCGTGCGGCCCCCGTGAGGGCCATACCTTGAAGTCGCCCTCTCCGCTGAGCCGTTCGGTACCGGCGGCCAACAGA
This sequence comes from Streptomyces sp. NPDC005803, assembly GCF_040630435.1. NCBI lineage: Bacteria > Bacillati > Actinomycetota > Actinomycetes > Kitasatosporales > Streptomycetaceae > Streptomyces > Streptomyces sp. NPDC005803. Next base: position 6,013 of record NZ_JBEXXO010000006.1, read on the forward strand.
TCCCGGCCGACGACCCAGGTGACCCCTATCCCCGCGGTCACGAGCAGGTGCATGCGCACCGCGAACGGATCGTCCACGCTGTAGGTGAACTTGCCATCGACCTCGCTCCGGTCCGGGGGCGCCGACAGGAAGTGAAGGGTGGTGCGGAGTTCGGTGTGGTTTCCGTGCTCAGTCATCTGACCGGCGTCCTTTTGGTCGGTTGCGAGGCCCGTGCCGCGTCGCGCGCGTGGTGACCCCAGGGACATGAGGGATGCGGGAGAGCGATGTCCGCGGGCGTTGCCCGCGGCCGTCGCGCCCGGCGGAGGAAGCGGTTCTTCCCTAGAGGGGCGCGCGGACGTGACGGGCCGCGCGGGCCTCGCGCTGCCGGATGGTCCGTCGTTCGTGCTCGCTGAGGCCGCCCCATACGCCCGTCTCCTCACGGTGGTCGAGCGCCCACGCCCGACAGGTACGGATGACCGGGCACTGCCCGCAGACGGCCTTGGCCTCGGCGATCTGTCCCAGCGCCGGTCCCGCCTCGCCGATCGGAAAGAACAGCTCCGGGTCCTCGAACCGGCACAGGGAACGGTGTTGCCAGGCGGGAGCGGACCGTCCGGGCCCTCCGTCCCCGGCGCCCCGGCGCCACAGCGAGAGTTCCCTGGGGACAGGGGACAACGGGGCCCCGTCCAATGCTTTCATCGCCACCTCCGCGAGAACCTGTGTTCCTCCACCCTGGCCAACCCGGGCGCGATGGGCATCAGTCGTCTGACTGTTCCTGGTGGGAAAGGAGCGACCTACGCCGTCTCCAGGCCTCAACGCACTGACGCCGGCGTTCGGAACCGCGGAGAGAAGCCCGTGGTTCCGAACGCCGGCGTCAGCGGCGTCGAGGGAGGAGAGGTTACGGCTTGGCCGGTTCCTCCGGCGCCAGGAGTACGGCGATCCGGCTGGCGTGTGCGACCGCGTCGCTCACCCGGGGGTTGAAGAACGCGGAGACCGCGCTCCTGTGATGAGGGCTGACGATCAGCAGATCGGCCTGGAAGTCCTCGGCCGCCGCCGATATGAGAGCGGGAACCTCGGTGGTCAGCCCATGGACCAGACGCCCGTCGGCCTTCACGCCGAGTCCGTGGAGCTCGGCCAGCGACTCGTCGAGGATGGCTCGTCCTTCGTTCTCCTCCTCCAGGACCATCACGGTGCCCGCCGTCACGGCGGACGCCACCACGTGCAGTACGTGGACATCGGCCTTCGTCAGCTGTGCCATCCTTCCCGCCGTCAACAGGGCTGTCCGGCGAGCGTCACTCGGGTCGATGGCCACCAGGATGCGTTGGAACATGGGGCGTCGTCCTTTCTCCGGCGGTGCTGCGGTCAGCGCGGCACCGCATCGACATGGGGGTCATTCAGGCAGGAGGCACTCGCCTCGTCCGGTGTTCTCGCTCGGGCGCGCGGGCCGCGCGCCCCTGGAGCGGGCCGGGGGTCCTCCTGAGCATCCAGGCTGGAAGCCGTGGCTTCGACACCTGGACGCGAGCCGCACAACGGCCACCCGCAAAAATATGACCAGCCATATTCACATGTCAATGTGGCCCTGTGTGAACTGCACAGCGGTGTGAGCCGGTGGCCCGGGGCATTTCCGTGCGTGCCGCGAACGCAGTCGGACGACTGATGCCGCGTGGTGCGCGCCGTTCTACCCTGGGCACGGCCATGACCGGTCATCACCAGCCGCACGGGTGGCCTTCAAGGGCTGTCGCCGGCTGGACTGCCGAGAAGGAGACGGTCTCCCGGAAGGAGGAACGCGCCCATGCGGGTCACGGAGCCGCGGAAACCGGAGGCGGGGCCGGGCGCCCATTCCTCCGGTCACCCCTGGGACGTCGCTGAAGGTGGGTCAGGGCATCAGCGGCGGTCCGACGATCTGAATACCGTGCGCGGCAGCCATCCGCGTCAGCTCCTCAGGATCGGGCATGGGGCCGGCCTCCGGCGGCACAGCGCCACTGAAAGGCGCCCCCGCTTCCTCCACGAAGGCGTCGAAGCCACCGCCCGGGGTGTGCAGCGTCAGGAAACGTGCCGTCGGAGACGTCACCACGAATCCGTGCGCCAGCCCACGAGGAAGGAGCGCGAGCGCACCCGCCCCCACGCTGCGTACGTCATTGCCGACCTCGACCCGCAGGGTGCCGTCCAGGACGAGGAACGTTTCCTCGTCGGACTCGTGCAGGTGCAACGGCGACATGTATCCGCGTTCACCGGTGTGCTCCAGCAGTGCGTAGGCGCCCGCGGTATCGGCCGCCCGCGCGCGCATCCGCACCAGACCGCCGAGGAACTGCAGGGCCGGCTGGGTATCGGGGTCAGTGATGACCGGGGTCGTGATGTTGCCAGGCAGGGAAGTCACTGTTCTCCTCGCTCCTTCTTCATTCCGCTCGTATTCGAGCACAAGGCGATGCGCGCGGTCCAAGACCGATTCGTCATCACCTCATGCCGAAACGGGATGCACGCGCCGGCGGCCTCGCAACCCCGTCGTCGGCCGGCCCTCACTCCCCGTGGCTACCGTCGTACAAGAGACCGAGGAAGATTCGAAGTGACAGACCGAACTCCCGTTGCCGTGACCGATCTCCAGGCGCAGCGTTCCGAACCCGATATCGACCCACGGCTGCTGCGGGCGTTCCTGGCCGTCGCCCGGGAAGGTCACTTCGGCCGTGCCGCAGACCGTCTGATGGTCGCTCAATCGGCTCTGAGCAGGCAGGTGCAACAACTCGAACGGCTGCTGGAGGTGTCACTGTTCGCCCGCACTCCGCGGGGCGCGCGGCTGACCGCCGCGGGGCGGCTCGTGGTGCCGCACGCCGAGAACGCCCTGGCCCAGAACCGGCGGCTCGTCCATCTCGCCAGGGCGGCGGCCGGGCGAGAGGGGACGAGAACGCTGAGGATCTCGGCCCCCCTGCCCAGTCCTCCCGGCGGGCTGCTGGCGGAAGCGGTGCGCCATTTCCGCGCCACGCACCCGGACGTGCAACTGTCGGTGGTGGGCCTGGACGACAGCGACATCGCGGGCGCGTTGCGGGACGGCCGCATCGACGCGGCTCTCACCTGGGGCAGGGATCTGGGAGCCGACCACGCCCAGGTCCTGCTCGACGAAGGGGCCAGTGCCCTCCTGGGACGGCATCACGCGTTCGCGGGCGCGTCGGAGATGCCCCTTGGCGCGTTGGTGGACGAGCCGGTTCTCTTTCCGGTCCGGGAACGCGGACACTGCTGGGACGCGCTGCACGAGATGGCCGCGGCCGCGCACGTCCGGCTGACGCCCGTGCCGACGGCTCCCTCCGCGGTTCCCGACCTGGTCGCGGCCGGCCTGGGCGTGTCCGTCGTTCCGGCCTCCTTCCGCTTCGCGGGCTACGCGGACGTGGCCTTCGTACCTCTGCCGGGTCTTCACCATCGGATGAGCGTCGTGTGGAACGGGGACAGCAGGCGGGCCGACGTGGATGGCTTCGTCGCTTCCTGCCGGGCTGTGGCAACGGGGCTGAGTGCCTCGCACCCCGAGACCTGGCGGTTGCCCACGGCGCCCGTCGCCCGGTAGAGGAAAGGATGCCGACGGTCCGGAGGGCTCTTTCATGAATCGGGAATTGCTTTCTCTGCACCAAGGAAAATCTGACTTATTCGGAAGAACGGGCTGCATGGATTTCCGCGTATGCGAGCCGAACGTATGGCGCGACTGCATCAGGATCGCCTGACGGCTTCTGCTCCCATGCCCGAGAACGGTGGCGGACGAGGTGACGCTCCGACCGGCGACACGGACCTGCTCACGAGGGCCGCGCTCTGCGCACACTGGCGATCTCGCGGACGGACGCGTGCTGGGCAGGAGTGGGGACACACCCGCGACGCGCTCCCGGTTCCCCGAGTGCGCCGGGCAGGCAACATGCATGTGGCAGCTCAAGTGAGTCACATGTGTACGGCCGGCACACGTCGTAAGTCATACAACGGATAGCCAGGGGTGGCACCGCCGGAAGGATGGGCGAGGTCTCCCCCGGCCGGGCCCCTCTGCGGCCGTCCGGGTTGTCCCTAAGAGGAATGAGAAACGATCATGACCGTGATCACGGGCCCGCTCGCCAAGCAGGAGCGCGACGACACCGGTGCTCTGCTGCAGAGCACCCTGGTGGATCTGCTCGACCTTTCGCTGCTGGCGAAGCAGGCGCACTGGAACGTCTACGGCCCGCGCTTCCGCGCCGTCCACCTGCAACTCGACGAGGTGGTGACCACGGCCCGGGACTACGCCGACCAGGTCGCCGAGCGGGCGGCGGCGCTCGGCGTGAGCCCGGACGGGCGAGCCGGCACGGTCGCGGAGAACAGCGGGCTGCCCGCCTTCGTGTCCGGCTGGGTCGACGACGGGAAGGTGGTGGAAGCCATCGTCCAGGTCTTCTCCACCCTCATCACGCGCATGCGCGCCCGCATCGACGAGGCGGGCCGGTCGGACGCGGTGACGCAGGACCTGTTCCTTTCGCTGGCGGCGGCTCTGGAGAAGCAGAGCTGGATGTTCCAGGCGGAGAACCGCGCCTGATGTGCCACGGTCACCCCCGCGGTGACGACATGCCCGTGCGCCCGTAGAAGCAAGGAGACCGCCCATGAAGACGAATCAGCGCATTCTGCACCACATCACGGAGATGGCGGACGAGGAACGCCGGCTGCGGGACCACCTGGTCACGGACGGGGCAGCGGACCCTGCCGGGAACCGCGCCCGACTCGTCGAGCTGGAAAGGGAGCTGGACCAGTGCTGGGACCTGCTGCGGCAACGACGGGCCAGGTCCGAGTTCGGGGAGAATCCCGACGAGGCACACGTGCGCCCGCAGTCCCAGGTGGAGAACTACAAGTCCTGACGCGACGGGGGCCGGCCCACCGGAGTCGCCGCCCCGGCCGACACGTCAACCGTCCGACCAAGTCCCAAGGAGCCACTGTGTGTGCGTACCCGACCGGGGCGGCCGCCCCCTCCCTACCGGTCAGACCGTGGCCGCCTCACGGAAAGGGGCCGGTCCGATGAACCGTTCGCACGGCAATCCGCTGCGTGACCTCGCGGACCGGCGGCTCCCGCGTGTCGCGGGGCCGTCGGGTCTGGTCATTTTCGGAGTCACCGGCGACCTCTCCCGCAAGAAGCTCATGCCCGCCGTGTACGACCTCGCCAACCGGGGTCTGCTGCCGCCGGGCTTCTCGCTCGTCGGTTTCGCCCGCCGGAACTGGCAACACGAGGACTTCGCCCAGGTCGTGCACGACGCCGTCAAAGAACACTCCCGCACGCCGTTCCGGGAGGAGATCTGGCAGCAGCTCATCCAGGGCATGAGGTTCGTTCAGGGCGCCTTCGATGACGACGAGGCGTTCGAACGGTTGCACCGCACCCTCGAGGAACTGGACAAGTCCCAGGGCACCGGGGGCAACTTCGCCTTCTACCTGTCCGTGCCACCGAGTTCCTTCCCCGTGGTCACCCGGCAGTTGAAGAAGCACGGCCTGGCGGACCGGAGCGACGGCTCCTGGCGCCGCGCGGTGATCGAGAAGCCGTTCGGGCACGACCTGAAGTCGGCCAGGGGCCTCAATTCCCTCGTCCACGAGGCCTTCTCCCCGGACCAGGTCTTCCGTATCGACCACTACCTGGGCAAGGAGACCGTCCAGAACATTCTGGCCCTGCGCTTCGCCAACACGATATTCGAGCCGATCTGGAACAGGTCGTACGTCGACCACGTGCAGATCACGATGGCCGAGGACATCGGCATCGGCGGCCGTGCCGGGTACTACGACGGCATCGGCGCGGCCCGTGACGTGATGCAGAACCACCTCCTCCAACTGCTGGCGCTGACCGCGATGGAGGAGCCCGCCTCCTTCGACGCCGACGCGCTCGCCGCCGAGAAGACCCGGGTGCTCGGCGCGGTCCGGCTGCCCGATGACCTGGGCCGGGACACCGTCCGTGCCCAGTACACGGCCGGCTGGCAGGGGGGCCGGAAAGCGGTCGGCTACCTCGAAGAGGACGGCATCGACCCCCGGTCCACGACCGACACCTACGCCGCGGTCAAGGTGGGCGTGGACAACCGCCGTTGGGCGGGGGTCCCCTTCTACCTGCGCACCGGCAAGAGGCTGGGCCGCCGCGTCACCGAGATCGCGGTCGTCTTCCAGCGCGCCCCGCACTCCCCCTTCGCCTCCTCCGTCACCGAGGACCTCGGGGCGAACGCGATCGTCATCCGTGTCCAGCCCGAAGAGGGCGTCACCGTCCGCTTCGGCTCCAAGGTGCCGGGCACCTCGATGGAGATCCGGGACGTGCTGATGGACTTCGCGTACGGCGAGTCGTTCACCGAGTCCAGCCCCGAGGCCTACGAGCGGCTCATCCTCGACGTGCTGCTCGGCGACGCCAACCTCTTCCCCCGCACGGAGGAGGTGGAGCTGTCCTGGAAGATCCTCGACCCGGTCGAGCGGTACTGGGACACCAACGGCGAGCCGGCCCGTTATCCCTCCGGTACCTGGGGACCCGCCGAGGCCGACGACATGATGGAACGAGACGGACGGAGCTGGCGCAGGCCATGAGAATCGACCTCGACGACACGACGGCGGGGGCCATCGAGCGCGCCCTCGTCCAAGGGCGCCGGGCCATCGGCACGCCGGCCGCGGACATGGTCCTGACGATGGTCATCGTCACGGACGAGGAGAACGCGTACGACGCGACGAGGGCCGCCGAAGACGCCTCGCGGGAGCATCCGTCGCGGACCCTGGTCGTCATCAGGCGTCCCGCCCGCATACCGGGTGCGGGCACGTGGTCGCACCTCGACGCGGAAGTGCGGGTCGGTTCAGAGGCCGGCACCGGCGAGACGGTCGTTCTGCGCATGTACGGCGAAGTCTCCGAGCACGCCGAGTCGGTTGTCCTGCCCCTGCTCGTCCCTGATGCCCCTGTGGTCGTCTGGTGGCCGGTGGACGCTCCCGGCATCCCCCCGCGCGATCCCTTGGGTGCACTGGCCCAGCGCCGGATCACCGACGCCTCCACCGCCGCGGCGCCCCTCCGGGAGCTTCAGGCCCGACTCCGTTCCTACGCTCCCGGCGACACCGACCTCGCCTGGACCAGGCTGACACCGTGGCGCTCGGCCCTCGCGGCGGCCTTGGACCAGGCCCCGGCAAGGGTGACCTCGGCGATCGTCGAGGCCGAGGCGGCCGACCCGAGCGCGGAGCTTCTGGCCCGCTGGCTGGAGGCCCGTCTGGACGTGAGCGTGGGCAGAGTCGCCGGCGCGGGTCCGGTCGTCACCGCTGTGCGGCTGGGCACGGACGACGGTGAGCTCGTCATCGAGCGCCCCGCCGGCCCGGTGGCCTTGCTGACCCTGCCCGGCCAGCCTCCGCGGACCCTCGCTCTGAAGGTCCGCCCCACCTCTGACCTCATCGCCGAGGAGCTCAGGCGCCTCGACCCCGACGACATGTATGCCATCGCCCTGCGCGGCAGGGGCGTGAAGGAGAACGGTGTTCATGTCTGACCATCAGCCCGAGCACACCCGCGCCGCGGCTTCGGACCGCGGTGCGTAGGTTGCACACGTAGCCGCGAGCGACCGGGACCCGGCAGCCGTCGTGAGACGGCCACCGGGTCCCGGTCGCTCGCGCAGACAACGCCGCGCTTCCTCAGTCGGTCCAGGAGGCGAACAGCGCGTTCAGGCCCTCCGCCATGGTCGGGTGGGCGATCATCCCGTCCCGGAGCCGGGTGAAGGGCATCTCCGCCCACATGGCCGTCTGCACCACGGAAAGCACTTCCGCCGACTCCGGGCCGAGCAGGGCCGCACCCAGGATCTGTTCGCTGTCCCGGTCGACCACCGCCTTCCACAGACCGCGGGTGTCCCGCAGTGTGCGGGCCCGGGGGATGGCCTTGACCGGCAGCTTCGCGACCCTGATGGAGCGGCCCGTGGCTCGGGCCTCCTCCTCGGTGAGACCGACACGGGCCAGTTCCGGGTCGGTGAACAGGTTCCACGGAACCAGCCGCCCGACCGTACTGCGGGTACCGCCGTTGATGTTGGCCTTGACGATGCGGTAATCGTCGAGCGAGACGTGGGTGAACTGCGGGCTGCCTGCCACGTCCCCCACCGCCCAGGTGTGCGGGGCGTCGGTTGCCAGCCTCTCGTCGACGCGCACGAACCCCCGGTCGTCCGTGCGTACTCCTGCCGTCTCCAGCCCCAGATCGCGGGTGACCGGGTCGCGGCCGGTCGCAGCGAGGACGTCGTCCGCCGTCAGCGTCCGTCCGTCCTTCAGCAGGATCCGTACCGTGCCCTGCTCCCTGCGGACTTCCTGTACCGACGCGTCCGTGATCAGTTCGACGCCGTCCTCCTGGAGGCAGGCCGCCAGGGCAGTGGCGATGTCCCGGTCCTCGTGCGGCAGCAGGTGGGGGCCGCGTTCCAGGACCGTCACCTGACTGCCGAAGGCGGCGAACATCTGGGCGAACTCCAGCCCTACGTAACCGCCGCCCAGGACCACGAGCCGCTCCGGGATGCGCCTCAGGTCCATGATGCTTTCACTGGTCAGCGGCTCGGCCTCGGCGAGCCCCGGAATGGCCGCGAGCCGTGGCTTCGTCCCGGTGTTGATCACCACGTCGGCGCCGCGTACGACCCGGTGGCCTCCGTCGTTGAGGTCGATCGCCACGGTTCGCTCCGCCACGAAGCGCGCCGTTCCCAGAGCGAAGTCCATGCCGCTGTCCAGGAACTGCCGGTGGTTGAGCTGGACCATGTCGGAGACGACGCCCTGCTTGTGCGAGCGCAGCAGCTCCAGATCGATCGTGGGTGTGCCCAGCCGGAGCCCCAGCGCGTCGGCGCTGCCGGCCCTGCGCGCCAGACGGGCGCTGGTCACCAGCGTCTTGGTGGGGATGCAGGCGACGTTGATACAGGTGCCGCCGATCATGCCCCGCTCCACCATGACCACGCGCCCGCCTGCCCGCGCGGTGTCCATGGCAAGGGTCTTGCCCGCCTTGCCGCCACCCACCACCAGCAGGTCCACGTCCTCCACATTTTCCGCCGTGCCACTCATTTCCTCGGGTCCTCTCGACTGGTGAACAGGTGGTGGGGTGGCCGGAACACCAGGTCCCGGTCCCCGTCCCAAGAGTCACCGTCCAGGTGACCGGCTGCATCAGTCGAATGACTGCCCCCTTCGTGGTGTGTCCGCGTAAGCGTGCTGACCCGGCCATGGCCTGCCCGGCGACGGAGTCCGCGGTGAGGGGTCAGGAGCACGGAGCGCCGGCGCCGCCCGCGCTCCGTGCCACAGCGCCGGCACGGGCGCCTGCGAGGCTCCTGCGTCCCCGCGGTCCGGCGCCGTGAGCGGTAACGAGTCATCCGACTGATGCCTCCCCGGGAGGGAGCGGCCTACGTTTTGGGTGCCGGGCGTCCGTGTCCTGGGCGGTCCGTCTCCGAAGACGTGGGCGGACCGCCGGGCGGACGTACGCGCGCCCGGCACCCGTACATCCAACTGCCGACGGCCGTGAGCACCACGTGAGGCGGCGGGCCTGTGCCCCAGCCACCGTCCGGACGGCGAAAGGAGGACCTTCCATGCCCACGACACCGCGCCGACGTACCGACGAAGAGCAGGAGCCCGAAGAGGTCGTACGTTTCTCGTTGCTGGGACCGGTACGCGCCTGGGTGGCCGATGAGGAACTGCCGGTCGGCCCCCGCCAGCAGCGGCTGGTTCTTGCCGCGCTGCTGGCGGGGGCGGGACGGCCCGTGTCGCTGACGGAGCTCATCGGCCTGCTGTGGGAAGGTGACCCGCCGGCCAGCGCGGTGAACGCGGTCCACCGGTATGTCGGTGCGCTGCGCCGGCTCCTGGAACCGGGCTTGCCGGCCAGGTCGTCGGGGCGGTGGCTCGTCCGCCGCGCGGCGGGCTACCTGCTGCACGTGGACGCCGGCCGTCTCGACCTGCTCGAGTTCCGCGGCCTCGTCGGGCAGGCCCGCGCCGCGACGGCCGACGGCGACCTGTCCGCCGCCGTCGACCTGTACCTGAAGGCGCTGGGTCTGTGGAAGGGACACTGCGCGGAGGACCTCGGCGCGGTAGCGGCCCTCCACCCGGCCTTCGCCATGGTGGAGCACGAGTACGCTCCGGTCGTGGGTGAGGCGGCCACCGCCGCGCTCGGCTGCGGACGGGCCGGCTCCGTCCTGCTGCCCGTGCGACAGGCTGCCGACCGCTGCCCGCTCGACGAGTCACTCCAGGCTTCTCTGCTGCTCGTGCTGGCCGCGGACGGCAAGCAGGCCGAGGCCATCATGCAGTACCACAGCTTCCGCACCCGGCTGGTGGACGAACTGGGAGTCGAGCCGGGCGCGGAACTGCGTGCCGCTCAGGAACGGGTGTTGCGCGGCAGCCCGCTGTCCCGGTCACCGGAGTCCGACACGTCGCCGACCGTTCGGTCACAGCCGCGTGCGGAGTCCCGTCGGTCATGGATCGTGCCCGCCCAGTTGCCCCCGGACCTGCCGTGCTTCACCGGCCGCGAGCAGGCCCTCGCGCAAGCGTTGCGTGCCGCGAACCGGCGCGGCGAAGGCCTGCGGGTCCTGGCGATCGACGGCATGCCAGGTGTGGGCAAGACCGCGCTGGCCGTCCACTTCGCCCATCGGGTGGCTGCGGCCTTCCCCGACGGCCAGCTCTACGCCGACCTGGGCGGATTCGCGTCCGCCGGGGAGCCGGCGGACCCCGGTGACGTCCTGTACGCGTTCCTGGAAGCGCTGGGAGTGGACCGGAACCAGATTCCCGCGTCGCTGAACGCCCGGTCGGCTCTCTTCCGCAGCGTCCTGTCCGGCCGCCGGGTGCTCGTGGTGCTGGACAACGCGTCCGACGCGGACCAGGTCCGTCCGCTGCTGCCCGGTACCGCCACGTGCATGGTCGTGGTGACCGGCCGGAGCCGGCTGAGCGGACTGGCGACCGCCCACGGAGCGCGGCTCCTCGCCCTGGACGTCCCCTCGACGGCCGAGGCGACGGCGTGTTTCCTCGAGCGTGTCGGCTCGACGCATCCCGATACCGACCCGGCCGTCGTCGAGGAGATCGTGGTCCGCTGCGGCCGGCTGCCGCTCGCCCTCGCGGTGGTGGGCGCGCGTGCGGTGAGCCGCCCCGAGCAGCCGCTCGCCCGGCTGGCCGCCGAACTGACGGGCGCGCAGGGCAAGCTCCACGGCTTCGACGACGACAGCGCCAACGATGTGCGGGGCGTGTTCTCCTGGTCCTACCGCAGGCTCGGCGCCGAGGCCAGAAGGATCTTCTCGCTGCTGCCCCTGCACCGGACCGCCGACTTCACCACGGCCGCGCTGGCCGGCCTGGCCGGCGTCCCGCGCGACGCGGCGGCCACGGCCGCCGGGGAACTGGTGCGCGCCCGTCTGCTGGACGCCCGGGGGCACGACCTCTTCGGCGCCCACAGCTTGGTCCTGGCCTATGCGGCCGAACTCGACCGCTCGGGCGAAGCGGATCGTGCGGCCGCCCAGCCGCGCCTGCACGGACACCCTCGCCACTCGGCACGGTTCGCGGCCCGGCTGTCGTACGTCCGGGCCGCTGCCCACCCGGACGAGACCCTCTCCTCCGGCGTCACCGTCGAGCCGCTCGCGGATGCCGCGGCAGCCCGTGCGGAGACCACCGGCACACGTGCCGGGCTGCGCAGCGTCACCGGCCGGCCCGCATCCGTGCTGAGCGACGCGTCTCACACGTGACGTTTCCCGTTCACACCCGATCGCCTCCTACGATGAACGTGATCGAGGCCGCCGGAAGTCCCGGGACGGTACGGCACGGGATCGGCGGGAAACGGCCCCCGCGCATCGGATCAGTACGCCAAGGAGCCATGGCCTCACGGGGGTTGATGCCTGGCGTGAGCCGTTCCGCGGCAAACCCTCGCTGATGAGGGCCGGGGAGGTGAAGGTGCCGGTGCCCATGGGATCAGCGCCGCGCCACGGCGACCGGGACGGACCCGCATCGGGCGATGCCGGCACGGCATGTCTCCTCGGCGCGTGCGGGACATCTGAAAGGACACCCATTGAACGCGTACGAACCTCACGTGTTACCGACCGACACGGAGCCGGACATCGAACCCAGACTCCTGCGAGCGTTCCTGGCCGTTGCCGAAGAAGGGCACTTCGGCCATGCCGCGGCCGGGCTGGGCATCGCCCAGCCCTCGTTGAGCAGGCAGGTACGCCGGCTGGAACGCCTTCTGGGGGTTGAACTGTTGGTCCGCACCCCCCGGGGAGCCGAGCTGACCGAAGCCGGACGAAGAGCAGTTCCGGAGGCGGAGCGCGCGCTGGACCACAACCGGCGCATCGCGCGGGCCGCGTGGTCCGCGACCGAGCCGGGATCCGGCGCCGGACCGTGACCCGTACGTCTCCGTAACCGGGCCGGTGAGGACGCCGGGCCGGCGAGGGTCGGGAGTGACGGCACAAGGGACCGGCACTCCCGACGTCGCCGCACAGGGAGCTGTGAACGGCGGCCATCGACCTCGCGTTCGCCCTCCTCAGCCGGCCGGCACGCCCGTCACTCGCGCGTCGGGCGCACGTGCCGTCAGAAACCCGTGAGAGTGATCTTGCCGATGGCCTTCCCTGATTCCATGATCTTGTGGGCCTCGCGCAGATTCGACGCGTTGACGGGGCCCAGATCCCTGGTAGCGGTGCTGACCAGGATGCCGGCGTCCACCAGCCGGGCAACCTGGGTGAGGATCTTGCGCTGCCGGTCCATGTCGGCGCTCCGGAACAGGGACCGGGTGAACATGAACTCCCAGTGGAAGCTGATGCTCTTCGGCTTCAGCAGACCGATGGGCAGGGCCTCGAAGTCATCGATCGCGACGATCTTTCCGAGCGGGTCGAGCACCTCGGCGTACGTGGCCAGGTTGCGCTCGGTTCCCGCGGTGCTGAAGACGTGGCCGATGCCGTTCGGGGCCACCTCCGCCAGTTGCGGCTGCAGCGGCCGGTGGTGGTTCACGATGTGGTGGGCGCCCATCCGGCGGGCGAAGTCGACCGTCTCCGGGCGGGAAGCCGTCCCGATCACCGTCAGTCCGGTCAGGGCGTTGGCCAGTTGGCCGACCATGGCCCCCACACCGCCGGCGGCGGCCGTCACCAGCAGCGAACCCGTCTCGTCGAGCAGGTCGTGGTGCAGACCGAGCCGCTCGAAGAGACCCTCCCACGCGGTGAGCGAGGTCAGCGGCAGCGCCGCCGCCTCTGCGAACGTCAGCGTGGTGGGCTTCAGGGCGACCAGGCGCTCGTCGACCGTGTGGTACTCGGAGTTGGCGCCCGGCCGGTCGAGGGCTCCGGCATAGAACACCTCGTCACCCGGTGTGAACCACTCCACCTGGGAGCCTGTCGCCACGACCGTGCCCGCCACGTCCCAGCCCAGAACCCGCTCGTCACCGCCCGGACGCTCGTTCTGGCGGATTTTGTAGTCGACCGGGTTGACGGCGATGGCCTGGACCCGGACGAGGAGGTCCCGGGGACCGGGCTCGGGCACCGGGAGCTCGACGTCGAGAAGACACTCGTCGTCGGTCACCGGCAGGGGCTCACGGCAGGCAACGGCACGCATCATGGTGGTCATTCGTAAGTTCCTCCTGCTTGGATGATTCTGGTGGGGCGGGGCCACTGGGCGCCCCGGCCGGGCCGGCCCTGGGGCAGACCGACTCGAGGCACTGCACGCCCCTTCCTCACTGCGCATGGTGACGCCGGCCGCCGCCGGCGTCACCATGCGCAGTGTCCCGCGCGTGTCAGGACACCGCGACGTTCTCCAGCCCCACCGAGACGACCAGCGGGTCGGGGATCTTGTGGCCGTTCTCGTCCCGGCTGTAGATCTCCCGCTTGGTGGGGATGACCAGGCCCGACACCTCCTGGTGGCCGGAGACGTAGTGGGCCGCGGGGGTGTTCCCGGCGATCTCGACGCTGTAGTCCCGTCGGCGGATCAGGCCGTCGGTGTCGACGTACACGGTCTGTTCGGTGCTGAGCGTGGCGATGCTCTCAGGGAAGACGATGTGCAGACGCCGGAACTTCTCCCCGTCCTCGGTCCACGGATCGATCTCTTCCGTCCGGACCCCCGGGTAGGTCAACGACAGTGGCTCCGCCAGATAGGTCCACATGGCGCTGCCCGAGAAGTAGGCCAGCTGCAGCCTGTTCCACGGGGTCATCAACGTGTGCCCCTCGAAGGAGGCGCGCGGGTCTATCAGCTCCTCGATCACGTTGCCGTCCGAGTCCTCCACCGCCACGCGCCCGGCCGAGAACGAGGTGTGGTGATCGGGGTGGAAGAACGGCTTCTGCGACACGTACTCGCGGCGCAGGTCGACGGTGACGTCGACATCGTTCAGGGCGCCGGGGTGCCCCTTCATGCCCCACAGGGCGCCACCGAAGAACTGGCGGGCGGTGATCCGGCTGGCCTCCTCCCAGCGGGAGCGGCCACCGTATGCGTCGAAGATGGTGCTGAGCAGGTCGGACATTTTGTTCTCCAAATGAAGTGGGGCGGCTCAGCCGAGGAACGCGTTGACGTCCTTGGCGACTTCGGCCGGGTACTGAAACAGGGACGCGTGGGCCGCGTCGGGATAGATGCTGATCTGTGCGTCCGGGATCAGACCGGCCAGTGTGTAGCTGCCCTTGGTCGGAATCATCAGGTCGTTGTCGCCCTGGATGACGAGCGTCGGGCACTGGATACCGGTCAGGCGCTGCAGCGCGGAGTGGTCGGGAATGCCCCACTCCAGCACGGCGTCGTACTGCGCGTCGCGCGAGGCGAGGCTGCTGGGCACGTCCCGGCCCTCGGTCCGGGCCAGGAACCGGCCGAGGAACTCCACGCCCTTGGCCTGGCTGGTCTCGGTGTGAGCGAAGAAGATGTAGAGCAGATCCTCGCCGGTGGGCGCCTCGGCACGGGCGTGCCTCTCGATGTCCTCGCGCCAGCCGTGCATGCCCGGCGCGCCCTTCGGGCCGGTCCCGGCAAGCACAAGGCGGCGGATCAGACGCGGCCTGATCAGCGCCATGTCCTGCGCGGCGAACCCGCCGATCGAGAAGCCGAGCAGGTCGATGCGGTCCAGGCCCAGCGCGGCGGTGAACGTGATCATCTGCTGCGCCATCTGGGCGATCGTGACCGCGGGGGTGCCGGTGGAGGACGCGACCCCCGGGTAGTCCACCAGGATGACCTCACGCTCGGCGGCCAGGGCGTCGACGAGGGCCGGGTCCCAGTTGTCGAGGTTGCCGGTGAAGTGCTGCAGCATGACGAGCGGCACCTCACCGCCGGACCCGAGCCGGCGGTAGGCATAGCGGACACCGTCCTCCTCGACGAACTGAGTGGGCGCGGTGTGATGGGTGACGGTGCTCATGGGTTCTCCCTGCTCTGGGGGGATCGAAATCCGGGGGCTCGCCGTCCGTTGCGGAACGGTCCGCGCCGGCGGCTGTCGGCGGTTCGGGCTCTGCGCCACGTCCAGCCGCCCACTCAGCATGTCGACGGGGAGTGGAATTTTTGTGGTCAGTGTCTTGACCCGCCGACAGGATGCGAAAGGCCGGGGGCACCCGGCCGGTGGTCCGGCCGGGCTCGACGGGTTCCCCCTGCGACCACCGACGTCACCGGCCGCGGTGTCAGCCGACCTACGGGCGCGCCGACGACACCTTCACCAGGCCTGCCCGCTGCCAGTCCAGCACCTGCTCCTCCATGAGGTGGCGCACCTCCGCGACATCGGTCCCGCACGCGGCTCCCACCTCCGCGGCGGCGGCGCGCAGGTCGCCGCCGGACTGGCGCAGGGCGATCCAGATGGCGCTGGCCTCGGGTGCGTAGAAGTAGGGCGCGCCCTGGGGCGACAGCAAGGTGAGCGCCCCGTCTTCCGCGATTCCAGCCGTCACCCCGGCTTCGATCTCGATGTTCACGTCGTCCCGATTCCCTTCCGGTACTGCTCGTGGACGGCACATCTCACGTCTTCGAAGCCGCCATGCAACCCTCACACGTATACCCGAGCGCGCCCGGGACACCCACATCACCCGAGGCGCTGACACCAACGTGCAGTTCTCGTGCCCGAAGATGACGCCTTGGGCGGTTGGAGCGACGTGGCGGCGTCGAGTCAGTCAGCCCGCTCGGCGTACGCGCGCAACTCAGTGTGGCCATGGGCTGTCGCGCGGGCGCGTTTCGAGGTGTGCGCGGGTGGTCCAGCCGTCCGCGGTCGCGGACGGGCACGCCGAGGGCGGGCCGGAGTCAGCTGAAGCTGGCGTGCAGCCGTGCCATCAGGCCGATGAGCTGACCGACCTCTTCCTCGGTCCAGTGGCTCAGCCGGTCGGCGAGAAGGCGGATGGACAGCCTGGAGAGTTCGTCGAGCCGGCACACTCCGGCGGGCGTGAGACGCAGGAGGCGCGCGTTCCTGTCCGCGTGATCCGGCAGCCGCTCGATCCAGCCGCGCGCGGCGGCGTACGCAACGTGGCGGCGAGTCACTGACAGCTCGGCGGCGAGCAGTTCGGCGAGCTTGCTCACGCACATGTCGCCGTGGCTGCCGAGCAGGGTCAGCACGGTGGTCGGGCCGCCCGGACAGTCGGACGGCAGGACGCGGTGGATGTCACGTCTGACGACGGCGACGGCGGTGAGCTGACGGGCCAGTTCCTCGAACTGCGTCGGCATGGCCATGGGTCCTCCTGAAGTACATGCTCAAGGCAACACCGCTTGGTCACACCAGGGTCGCCTTCGGAATATGCCGGGGCATCAGTCAACTGACCCCACCCCGGCTGCCGGCCATCGGCCTGCGGTCACGGTGCGGTGAGGACGACGTGACCGCCGCCGGCGGGCCTCGGTGTGCGGTCCACGAGGCGTAGGTCCACCCCGGCCACGGGACATGTGCAGAGCGGCTGTTGCAGTTCGGGGTGTGCGGGGCGCAGACGTCAGCGGGCGTCGTCGCGCACCGCTCCGTCGCCTGTGGCCGGTGCGTGTCCGGGCAGAAGGGCTGCCCCAACGGCCCGTGCCGATCACGGGGCGGGAGGGTTTCGCTCACCGAACGGCAGAATGTGCGGCGGCGGGTCGCGGTGACTCGCCGGGAGGCGAACCTGGGTCATCCCGCCGCTTCCCCCCATGTCCCCGGGACGCCGGCGGCGACCGACACGGAGCGGGTACCCACACCCGACCGCGCATGCCCGGGAAGGGGCAGCAACGATCGCCGCCCGTCCTGACCAGGTGAGAGGTACCCCATGACGTCCCTGGCCTACGCAGTACACGTCGCTCCGATGCAGCCGCTGGCGCCGGCCGCGCTGCCCCCTCGGCCTGACGGCGGTCCGATGCTGTGGTCCCCGCTGTCCACCACGATCATCTACGGTCCTCGCGAGGCGGTCCTCGTCGACCCGGGTCTGACGACGGAACAAGGTGTGGCCGTCGCGAAATGGGCCGCCGGTTTCGGTCGTACGATCACCGGCGTCTACCTCACGCACGCTCACGGTGACCACTGGTACGCCACCACACCCGTGCGGGAACAGTTCCCGGATGCCACGGTGTGGGCCACGCCCGAGGCGATCGCGGAAATGGAGCGGACCACCCCCGGCGGGCAGCCGAACCCGTTCTGGCTAGCGGCGTTCCCGGGCTTGATCGGCGACACCCCGCTCATCGCTGAGCCCGTGCCGGAGGACGGCCTGGAGGTGGACGGGCACCGGCTCCTCCCCCACCCCGCCGGGCACACCGACACCGAGCACACCACGTTCCTGCACGTGCCGTCACTGGACCTGGTCGTCAGCGGTGATGTCGTCTACAACCAGGTGCACCAGTACCTCTCGGAGGCGGGTGAGCACGGCATCGACAGCTGGCTCCGCGCGATCGACGCCGTGGCCGCGGTCGCCCCGTCCGTCGTCGTGGCCGGACACAAGAACCCGGAGCGCGACGATCCGGCGTCCATCATCGACGACACCCGCGCGTACCTGCATGCGGCCGCGGAGGTCTTCGCCTCCGCCGGCAGCCGTGCCGAGTACTTCGAGACGATGGTGCGGAGGTTCCCCGCGTGGCTCAACCCTGGCATCGCCTGGCTCACCGCGGTGGGTCGTTGGGCCGAGTGACGCCCGTGACGCGTACCGGCGTGGCTCGCCGACTCAGTGGCGGTGAAGCCGCTGTCCGGCCACGGCCGTGCGGTCACGACGGACGGATACGGTCACGACGGCGTGCCCGGTGAGGTCATGGCCCAGCGGATCGCTGCGGTGAGTGCGCGCCCGGTCGGCGGCACGCAGGCTTCCGCGGGGCCCGGCAGTCGGGGCAGCCCCAGCGAGCGTCGGGCCCACAGGGGCAGTGAGGCGACCGCGTTCGCGGCGAGAAGACCGTAGGGTGCGCGGACGACCCAGGGCAGCGGCGGGTGCAGCAGGATGAAGTGCGCTGCCTCGCGTGCTTCTTTCGTCCGTCGCAGCTCACCACGGTAGGCCGCGAGCCGGGCGTCGAGCTCCTTGCGCGTGCGCGGGGGGTCGACGACGCCGAGTGCTTCCCCCACCCGTGCCAGGTCGGCTACGTAGCCGTCGCACCCGGCGGCGTCGAGCGGCTTGGCTCCGAAGTGCTGGTGGGCGTAGAGGAAACTGTCGGCCTCGGCGGCGTGCACCCAGCCGAGAAGGTGCGGGTCGGCCGCTTCGTAACGTTCTCCGGACGAGGTCGTACCGCTCACTCGGCTGTGCACCGCCCGCACTCGGTCCACCGCCTGCTGCGCGTGCTCCGCCGTTCCGTACGTGGTGACGGCGAGGAAGGTACTGGTGCGCTGCAGCCGTCCCCAGGGATCACCGCGGAAACCGGAGTGGGCGTCCACGGCCGCCATGGCCAAGGGGTGCAGGGACTGGAGGAGGAGGGCCCGGAGCCCGCCGATGAACATGGACGCATCGCCGTGAACCGTGCGAATCGGCCGGTCGGGGCCGAACCATCGCGGCCCGGGTGTCTCGTGGATACGTGCGCGGTTCTCCGGCCCCGCCGGGCCGGCGACCCGCGCGAAGACGGCGCCGCCGAGCCGCTCGCGCAGGTGTGCCAGTGCACGTGCGGACGAGTCCATGGGGCCAGTATGCGCCTGCGGTTCCGGCCCGGGCGAGCCCCGCGCGCCTCACACGGTCGCGGCAGGAACGGCAGGCGACGGCCGAAGCGGCATGACAGACGCTCCTGCCCTGTCCCGTCTCCAGCGCGTCATCCGCCTGCCAGGTCCGCCAGCACTTCGCGCGCCGCGCGAGATCCGGAGGCCAGGGCGCCCTGCACCGAGCCGGTGGCCCGATGGTCGCCGCACACGTAACGCTTCGGGGCGAATCTGCTGCTGCGGGTCAGCGGCCATGGCGGTCGCATCGCCGGCAGGGCCCCTGCAACGGTGTAGGCGGCCAGGCCCTGCCACATGCCGGTGTCGGTGTCGTACAGCTCGGCCAGACGCCTCCGCACCGCAGCCTCCCTGCCGGGCCCGTCTCCGCCCAGTACCGAAGTGGCGATGAGAGCGGAGCCCGCCGGGGCGTAGGCAGGCGTGACCTCGCTGAGGACGCACGTGTTCAGCACGGTCAGACTGCTGTCGACGACCAGGGTGGGTTCACGCAGTGGCGACCGGTCCGCGCAGTGGTAGTAGGTGGTGACGGTGCGGCCGTCCGGTACGGACAGGCCGGGCAGGAGCCGGCGGGCCGTGGTCGCCTCCGTGGCCAGGACGACGGCGGTGGCCGCCCGCTCGGTGCCGTCCTGGAGGAGCACACCGGCGTCCGTCAGCTCGCTCACCGCAGTGCCGAGCTGGAGGACGCCCTCCGGCAGCCGGTCTGCCAGCTGTGCCGGTACGGCCCCGATGCCGGCGGCGGGCAGGGCCAGGGTGCCGCGCGCCATACTGCGCCAGACCAAGTGGAAGAAGCGGGCGGAGGTTTCCAGTTCGTCCTCGAGAAACACCCCGGCCAGAAAAGGGCGCAGCAGGTCGTCGACAGCCTGGGCCGACAACCCGGCTCGCGCGAGAGCATCGGATGTCGAGCGGTCCGGTGCGCCCCGAAGCATACGCACGGGCAACAACGCGTCACGGGCGGTGAGGGCGGCCAGCGCGGCGAGGTCTCCAGCTGAGAGGAACGCGCCGGGCAGCAGGCTCGCGGCCGCCCGGGGCCGCCGGGTCGGGTCGGCGAGACGTACGAGGCCCTTCGACGTGCGAGCGAGCACACCGGGGGTGAACGGTCGCAACTTCAGCTCCCGCAGGTTCAGTCGGCGTTTCACCTGCGGGTACGAGGTGTTGAACACCTGGAAGCCGCGGTCCAGCAGGAATCCCTCGTACCGGTCCGTGCGCATGCGTCCGCCCACGGCGTCCGACGCCTCCAGCAGGAGTACACGCCGGCCGGCATGGCTGAGGTCCAGCGCGCACGCGAGGCCGGCGAGCCCGGCGCCGACGACGATCGTTTCGGGGACCTCACGGCGCTGCGCGCTCATCATCCGTCTCCTCGGGCTGAACCGGGCGGTCGGGCGGGGACGGCAGAGCCGGCCGGGACGGGGCGACGTCACAACAGGGCGGAGTCCTGCGGCCGGGGGTCACGGGGCTGCCGCACGTCGCTGAGCGCGGTGGGTCATCCGTAGCCGAATATCCGCCCGATGAAGTACGCCGCGAAGAAGACCGATCCCAGCAGGATCAGTCCTGCCCAGAACCGGGGGTGTTCCCACATGCCTCCATCCGCTGGTTGCTGGTGGACTTCGCTGATGGAGCCCTCGGCCGGTGGTGTCTCTCCCGGAGGAGTCAGTGACATAGCCATACCTCCACCTTCTCTCCGCCCCGTCGCTCCCGCAGCGCGGGATGCTCGCCCGTCTCCTCGTCACCGCCCCCAGCGCTTCCGACGGCCTTGTCGCTCAGAAGGCGTATCGGATGCGCAGCCATGGAGCGTGAGTGGCCAGCAACTGGCGCATCCGGGTCAGGGCCTCCCGTTTGATGTCCAGCGAGTAGCGCACGTTGACGGCTCCGTTCTGCGAGCGCTTGGTCTCCTGGGCGGCCGGCTGCCACAGCACCTCCTCGGCGCGGGGGTGCCAGCCCAGGTTGACCTCGTGGAGTGCCTGGTTGTGGGTCAGCATGATGATCTCGGCGGCCGCCTGCCGCTTCACGCGGGCGGGCAGGACGTCGTCGAGCCGGGTGAGGAGGTCGGCCCAGTCCTCCTGCCATCCCGGTCGCAGGACGACGGGCGAGAGGTTGAAGTGCACCTCGTAGCCGGCGTCGAGGAAATCGGCGGCCGCCGCGATCCGCTCGTCGATCGAGCTGGTACGGATGTCGAGCAACCGGGCGTCCTGGTGAGGCATGAGGGAGAAGCGCACCCGGGTACGGCCCTGTGGGTCGAGTGCCAGCAGGTCGGGGTTGACGAACTTCGTCGCGAAGGACGCCTTCGCCGTGGGGAGGCCACGGAAGGCGACGACGAGGTCTGCCGTGTTGTCGCACACCAGGGCGTCGACGGAACAGTCGCCGTTCTCGCCGATGTCGTAGACCCACGCCTCCGGATCGCACTGGTTGGGTTCCGTCTTGGGGCCTTGGGCCCGCACGTGGCGGCGGATGTGCGCCACGATCGCCTCGATGTTGGTGAACAGCGTGATGGGGTTGGCGTAGCCCTTGCGGCGGGGGACGTAGCAGTAGGCGCAGGCCATGGCGCACCCGTTCGACGGCCCGGGGGCGATCCAGTCGGCCGATCTGCCGTTGGGGCGTGTCCGGAGTGTGTGCTTCTCGCCGAGGACGAGCGTGTCGGTCTTGATACGGACCCAGCGGCCGATGTTCCCGTCGTTGCCGTGGAGGGCGGGGATGCGCCAGTGGCTTTCGACCTCGGTCACGCCTACTCCGGGGAGCCGCGCCATGATCTGCCGGCCGCGCGGGGAGTCGAGCGCGGCCGGCTCCGCGTAGACCTCTCGCACGTCGAGCATCCGGCGTGCCTCCGGGCTGTCCCGGAAAGCTGGTCGCGCGGTCTGCTCCGGCGAAGAGTCCGCCCAGCCGAAGAGTGACAGTTGCCGGGGCGCTCCCGACCCGTGTTCCGTCGGCGGCTGATTCACGTGCTTGTCCCCTCTGCGCCCGGCGACCGTGGCGGGTGCTCGCGCAGCGATCGGGCCTGTCCCCAGTGTGCGTCATGTCGAGGGACGGGCCGCCGCCCTCCCTCGTGCTCCCTGCCTCATGGTCATGCCGCCCCGGTCGGCCTGTCGCGCCTTGGCCGGCGCTTCTGTGTGACGCATCGGGCCCCGGGCCGACGGTGCGGCTACTTCTCCGGGTCGTGGCCCCAGTTCATCAGGGAATGCCTCCAGCGCGTGGCGTGGACGTCACCGTCGGGGCGCTGCGCCAAGTGCCGCCTGACATAGCCGCTTACCTTGCGCATGTGCGCGAGGTCATCGTCGCCGAGGTCACCCTCACGGGTGCGGAGCAGCTGGACGATCCGCCGGCCGGACGCGTGACCGGTGGACTCCTGGCCTCCGTCCTTCTGACCCACTTCCTGTGACTGCTCGGTGCCGAGCCACTTCTCCAGTTCGCCGGCGCTCATGTTGACGGCGTCATGGAAATGGTCGAGCGTCCCTTGGCGCTCCTCGTCCTTCGGGGCACTCATGAGCCGCCCCCGCTCTTCTTCCTGCGCAGTGACTCCGGACGGTGCACGGCCTTCTTGCCCGTCTTGGCGCTGCGCACCTCGTACTGCGGCTCGTCCTCGGAGGCGTCCACCGTCCGGCCGGCCGCCTCGGCACGCTTCTCGATCTTCCGGGTCACGGCGCCTTCCACCTTCTGCCCATGGCTTCGCCAGGTGACGTCGTCGCCCTGGGAGAGCTTCTTGTCGTTCTTCGCCATGGTGGGTCCTTCCCGTCGTCCTCGGGTGCCCGGTCGCCAGCCGCCGTGCGCTTGGTCCGGCCCCTCCAGGATCGTGGCTGCGTATCCTTCGTGCACGACGGAAGTGGCTTCGCCGCTCGGCCCGGCGCTGAGCGGGCGTGGCAGGGCCGACCTGCGGGTTCGCCACGCGGTGCGCCCCGCATCCGTCGTGGCCGCCGTCGCGGAGGTCACCCGGCGAAGGCACCGCGCGGCCGGCCCGGCACGGGCGCGGACACTGACTCCACTTGCCGCGACCAGGGTTAAGGATCGTCGGTGAAAGGGCACACAACACGGCGCACAATCCATCCCACGAAGGAGAGTCATGGCAGTCGCCGGTGGCCCGCAGTACACCGTTCCAGGTCTCAGTACCAAGGACAGCAAGCAGATCATCTCGCTCCTGAGTATGCGCCTGCACGCTCTCAACGATCTGGCGCTCACTCTCAAGCACATTCACTGGAACGTGGTGGGCCCCCACTTCATCGCCGTCCACGAGATGCTCGATCCTCAGACCGCCGCGGTCAGGGGGATGGCCGACGACACGGCGGAACGGATCTCCGCGCTCGGCGGCGAGCCACACGGCACACCTGGCATCCTGGTCGCCGAGCGGACCTGGGACGACTACAGCCTCGGCCGCGCGGACGCCATGGCACACCTGGGCGCCCTTGACCTCGTCTACACCGGCATCATCACGGGGCACCGGTCTGCGCTCGGCAAGGCCGGCGACATCGACCCCGTCACCGAGGACCTGCTCATCGAGCACCTGCGCTCCCTGGAGCAGTTCCAGTGGTTCGTCCGGGCCCATCTGGAGAGCACCGGCGGCTCCCTGTCCACGGCGGGCACCAGGACGGAGCGGCAGGCCGCCGAAGCCGCGTCCCCCGCCCGTAGGACGGCAGCCAAGCGGACGGCGAAGAAGACCGGCCGCCCCAAGGCCTGAGCAGCTCACACCCGGTTCCGGTGTGCGCACGAGCGCACCGGAACGCCCGACG
This sequence comes from Streptomyces sp. NPDC005803, assembly GCF_040630435.1. Lineage (NCBI taxonomy): Bacteria > Bacillati > Actinomycetota > Actinomycetes > Kitasatosporales > Streptomycetaceae > Streptomyces > Streptomyces sp. NPDC005803. Next base: position 29,644 of record NZ_JBEXXO010000006.1, read on the forward strand.
CCGGCTCTGCGGGGCCGCCGTGCGGCGGACGCCGCCCCACGAGACCTGCCGCCCGACGAAACACCGGTCGCCACCGCCGGGGGCTGGCCTACGACGACCGGTGATGTGCCGGGCGGCGGACACGCCCGCCGTCTGGGCCGATGGGGTGAGGGTCTCACCGTGTCCCCCCGGACAGGGGAGGTATCAACCACGCACCGCACAAAGGCACCCCGGCAGCAGCGTGGGTGTGCACGTGGCCGCGAGCAGAAGGGGTTGCACATGCTGGGACTGCGGCACACCGCGGCGGAACCGATCCGGTCGTCCGACATTCCGCAGACGGCCCGGGACGCCATTCGTGCCGTCGAGGCAGAGCTCCGGTCGGTCCTTGACGAAGGACTGCGCCGGGCCCGTGACACCGATCCCGTGTTCGCCCAGGATGTCGCCGACCGAGTCTCCGCGTTCGTCCTGCGTGGCGGGAAGCGGCTGCGCACCGCGTTCACGTGGTGCGGCTGGCGGGCGGCCGGCGGCGTGGGTGACGTCACGGCGGTCCTGCGTACCGGTGCGGCCGTCGAACTCGTACAGGCGTGCGCTCTCATTCACGACGACGTGATGGACGGATCTCCGCTGCGTCGTGGCGCTCCTGCCATACACGTGGACTTCGCCCGCATGCACGAGGCCGCCCGCCTGACGGGCCCGCCCGACGCGTTCGCGACCTCCGCCGCGGTGCTCGCCGGCGACCTGGCGCTGACCTGGGCGGACGATCTCCTGACCGAGACGGCGCTCGGCTCCGCGCACGGTCATCGGCTGTACCAGGAGTGGCGGGCCATGCGCGGCGAGATGGTGGCCGGGCAGTACCGGGACATCCGTGCCCAGGCCGCCGGGGCATGCGGCGTCGACGAGGCGATGAGCATTGCCACGCTGAAGAGCGCTCTCTACACGGTGGAGCGGCCACTGGCGCTCGGTGCGTCCCTGGCCGACGCCTCACCCTCCACGCTGCGGGCGCTGCGCCTCGCCGGCCGGTGCGCCGGTCTCGCCTTCCAGCTACGTGACGACTTCCTCGGGACGTTCGGTGACCCGGCGCTCACGGGGAAGCCCGCCGACGACGACCTGCGGACGGGCAAGCTGACCTACTTGCTCGCCGTCGGTCTCCAGCTCGCCCAGGACTCCGGTGACCTGGAATCCGCCGAGGCGCTCGCCCCGGGTGGCCTCGTGCCTTCAGCTGATGCCGTGGAGGGGATGCGGGCGGCGCTGGAGCGGACCGGGGCACGGGCTGTCGTGGAGTCGAAGATCACGGATCTCCGGGCGACCAGCCTGAAGCACTTCGAACGGACAGGCGCCGAAGCCTGCGTCCAGCGCGAATTCGCCACGCTGGTCGAACAGGCCGCGGGCGGGGCCCCGGAGCGCACCGGGGAGGTCGCGTGAGGGCGGTTCCGGGGCCGACGGACCATGTCGTCGTGGTGGGGGCAGGCCTGTCCGGACTGGCCTGTGCCCTGCACCTGCTGGGCGCCGGCCGCCGGGTGACGGTCGTCGAGCGGGAGGCCGGCCCGGGCGGTCGCGCCGGCCGAGTGCGGCTCGGCGACTACCAGGTGGACACCGGCCCCACCGTCCTGACGATGCCCCACCTGGCCGCCGAAGCCTTCGCCGCCGTCGGCGACCGCCTCGACCGCCACGTCGAACTGACGGCTCTGCATCCCGCCTACCGGGCGAGCTTCGCGGATGGCAGTGCGCTCGACGTGCACACCGACGGGGAGACGATGGAAGCGGAGGTACGCCGTTTCGCGGGACCTGCCGAAGCGGCGGGCTATCGCGCACTGCGCACGTGGCTGGAACAGCTCTACCGGGCGCAGATGCGGCGGTTCATCGACGCGAACGTGGACTCGCCCCTCCAACTGCTCCACCCTGACCTGGCCCGCCTGGCCGCGCTGGGTGGCTTCGGGCGACTGGACCGACGCATTGCCCGCTTCCTCACCGACCCTCGTCTGCGCCGGGTCTTCACGTTCCAGGCCTTGTACGCCGGTGTCGCCCCGGCCCGGGCTCTCGCGGCCTATGCGGTGATCGCCTACATGGACACCGTGGCCGGCGTCTGGTTCCCGAAGGGCGGCATGCACGCCCTTCCCCGGGGCATGGCGGACGCGGCCGCCGGTGCGGGCGCCGCGTTCCACTGGTCCGACGAAGTCACCACGTTGGAGCGCTCGGCCGGACGGGTCCGTGCCGTACGCCTGGCCTCGGGTGAACGGATCGCCTGCGACGCCGTGGTGCTCTCGTGCGAGCTGTCCGCCGCGTACCGGTTGCTGGGGCGCGCCCCTCGGCGCATGGTCGGGCTGCGGCACTCACCGTCCGCTGTGGTCCTGCACGCCGGGACGGACCGTTCGTGGCCCGGCCTCGCCCACCACACCCTTTCGTTCGGTGCGGCCTGGGAGCGTACGTTCGACGAGCTGACCCGCTCGGGCCACCTGATGAGTGACCCCTCCCTGCTCATCACCCGGCCGACGACACACGATCCCTCCCTGGCTCCGCCGGGCAGGCACCTGCACTACGTGCTGGCGCCCTGCCCGAACACCGATGTGGGCCCCTCCGCTGCCGCGTGGCGCGACGTGGGGCCGCGCTACCGGGACAGTCTGGTCGCCGAGCTGGAGCGCCGGGGCCTGGAGGGGTTCGCGGACAGTGTGCAGGAGGAGATGCTGGTCACCCCATGGGACTGGACGGCGCAGGGGCACGCGGCCGGCAGCCCTTTCTCCGTCTCCCACACCTTCGCCCAGACCGGCCCGTTCCGCCCGCGCAACCTGGTACGCGACCTGGACAACGTCGTCCTCGCCGGGTGCGGGACCACTCCCGGGGTCGGCGTGCCGACGGTACTCATCAGCGGCAAGCTCGCGGCAGCGCGTATCACCGGGGGCGGCCGGGGCCGTCCGGTCCGGACCCGTCCCGCGTCGCGGGTCTCACGGGTGGCCTCCCCCTCCGCGGAGGCCGCTCATGACCCGGCGTGAACTGGACGCCGCCGGCATCACCGATCCCGTGCTGCGCGCCGCTTACACGCAGTGCCGACATCTCAACGCCTGCCACGGCAAGAGCTACTTCCTGGCCACGCGGCTGCTTCCGGTCGAACGCCGCTCCGCCGTACACGCGCTGTACGGCTTCGCCCGCTGGGCGGACGACATCGTGGACGACGTGGACCGGCACCGCACGCCCGAGGAGCGGGACCGCCTGTTGCGGCGCGTGGAGAGCGACCTCGCGGACGGGTTGCGGACCGGGGGCGGGGACGAGCCCGTGGTCCGGGCCGTTGCCGACACCGTCGGCCGCTACGACATCGATCCGGCGCTGTTCGCGGACTTCCTGGTCTCGATGCGCAGCGACCTGCACGTCACGCACTATCCGACCTTCGCCGACCTGCAGGCCTACATGCACGGCTCGGCGGCGGTGATCGGACTGCAGATGCTGCCCGTGCTCGGCACCGTCGTTCCCCGCGAGGAGGCGGCGCCGCACGCGGCGGCGCTGGGAGTGGCGTTCCAGCTGACCAACTTCCTGCGGGATGTGGGAGAGGACTTGGACCGCGGTCGTGTCTATCTGCCGACGGACCTGCTCGCCGCACACGGCGTGGACCGGCCGCTGCTGGAGTGGAGCCGGCGCACGGGCGGCGGCGACCCGCGGATCCGCGCCGCGCTGGTCGCCGCCGAGGCCATGACCAGAGAGGTGTACCGGGCCGCGGAACCGGGCATCGCCATGCTCGACCCGAGGACACGCCCCTGCATCCGCACCGCGTTCACTCTGTACGGGGGCATCCTCGACGCCATCGCGGAGCAGGGCCACGCCGTACTGCATCGGCGTGCGGTGGTCTCCCGGAAGCGTCGCGCGGCCACGGCCACCGCCGGTCTTCTGCAGATCGCGGGCGCGTCGTGGCGTGCGCGCACCGCTGGTGGGGGGGTGCGGAGAAGTGACACCGTGACCGCGACGAAAGGGCCTCCGCAGTGAGCGACCGGGCGGACCGGACCGGCTGGACGCCGCCGTTGCGGCGGCGCCGCAGGCCGCACTGGGCGGCACAGACACCGACGTGGCGGGAGGCCCGCCCGGCTCTGATCGCCGACGCGCTCGAACGGGCCTCGGCACGCCCGTCCGGCAACTGGTTCGTCGTCGGCGCCTCCCGCGACGTCCGCGCGGGCGACCGCCCGTACGGCAGAACGGTGGGAGGCGTCGAGATCGTGCTGTGGCGGTCGGACACCGGTGGCCTGCACGCAGGCCCGGGCGCCTGCCCGCACCTTGGCGCGCCCCTGCGCGACAGCCGGCTGGTGTGCGGCACGCTGGTGTGCCATTGGCACGGACTGGCCTTGGACGGTGAGCCGGTCCCCGGCTGGGATCCCTACCCGGCTCACGACGACGGCGTACTGCTCTGGGTCCGGCTGGACGCGGTCGGCGGCGAGGACCCGTCGGATCGTCCGGTCGTGCCGGTGCGGCCGCTCTCGGGCAGGGCGGTGGACGCCGTGTTCACGGCGGTGGGGCGGTGCGAACCTCAGGACGTGATCGCCAACCGGCTCGACCCGTGGCACGGCTCCTGGTTCCACCCGTACTCGTTCGCCGACCTCACCGTGGTCCGGGTGCCGCGCGACGAGGAGGACGACGCCTTCGTCGTCGACGTCTCCTTCCGCGTGACCAACCGGCTGGTGGTGCCCGTCCGGGTGGAGTTCACCGCGCCCGAGCCGCGCACGGTCGTCATGCACATCACCGAGGGCGAGGGAGCCACGTCCGTCGTGGAGACGCATGCCACGCCGCTGACCGGCGAGGCGGCCGAGCAGCCGCGAACCGCCGTGATCGAGGCCGTCATCGCCACTTCGGACCGGCGCGGCTTCGCCCTCGCCCGGGCTGTCGCGCCCGTGCTGCGCCCCTTGATGCGCCGGACGGCCGGCCGGTTGTGGCGCGACGACCTGGCGTACGCGGAACGGCGCCGGGCGCTGCGCAGCACGGGGCGCTTCCCAGGGTGAGCGCAGCGCGTCACGGGGGCGCTCACCCGTCCTCCTCCGCTACGCGCGGCAGGCCGCGGGGGCCCCGGTCGGCTGGTGCTTCCAGTCGCGGGGGCCCCGGTCGGCTGGTGCTTCCAGTCGCGGGGGCCCCGGTCGGCTGGTGCTTCCAGTCGCGGCTGTCAGCGTCTCCCTGCCGCGCCGAGTGCTCGCAGCACGGGGGAACGCCCTCGTCGGGGGACCGTCCAGAGTGTCTGTCCGCGGACGCCCCATGCGGCGAGCAGCGCGCCGGCTGCCAGAAATCCGGTGGTGGCCGCGCGTTCCATCAGAGCGACGGGCAGGTCGCAGCGGATGGCATCACCGGCCAGCGTCACCCGAGGATGGGGCGTCACGACGGCGGGCCGTCGGGAATGGGAGCCCACGGGGAAGAACGGGCAGTCGGAGCGCCACTCGTGCCGGGCGTCAACGACGTGGGCCTCCCGGATCTCCGGATAGACCTGCCGCACGCTCTCGACGAGACGGTTCTGCACCGCTGTCGGATCCGTGCCGACGGGTACGGCGTAGGCGTGCAGTTCGACTACTGAGCCACCGGTCAGCGCGGCCCAGCGGGCGGCTTCGCCCTCGTAACGTTCCAGGACGCTGATGTTGTCGAGGCCGCCGTATCCGCTGGTGCCCAGGAACCCAGGACGATCGGAGCGGACCGGGCGGTCGAGCCACAGCCGGGAGACAAGGAAGGGCGGGGCGGTGACCAGGGCGGCGATGTCGTCACGCCAGGCGAGGGAGCCCAGTCCGGGTGACGCCGCGACGATCTGACGCAGTGCGCCGGGGTCGAGTGCGAGCACGACCGCGTCATGGCGGTCGGTGGGGCCGTCGGTGCGGACCTCCACTCCCCCGTCCTCGTACGGATGGATGCCATGGACGGGCGTGCCGGTGCGGACATGCGCTCCGAGGCTCTGGAGGTACTCACCGAGCGGATCCCACAGGGCTTGCGGGAAGGGCTCGGTCGGTACGTCGAAGAGCAGGCCCTCCGAGGAGCCGAGGAAATAGATGTGGAACATCAGCAGGAGTTCCGCGGCGGACAGTTCGCGTGGGTCGGCGAAGAAGCTCCGCGAGAACACCTCGAACGCCAAGTGGTGGGCGGCCTCGGGGAACCGGACGCGCTCCAGAAAAGCCGTCGCACTCATGCTGTCGAAGCGTTGGTAGACGTCGGGCACGCGGACGTCGAGGAGTGGCAGCGCGGCTCGGGCGTCCATGGCGGTGAGGTCGCGCCGGCCGAACGTGGGACTGAGGGCGACGAATCCGAGCGCGCTGAGGGGCGGCGTCCGGGGAACGCGGGCGAAACTGTCGGCCAGCCCGTTGCTGTGCTGGAGCGGATAGTCGGGCAACGGGCGGAGCCGGTCGAGCCCGGGATCGGTCCGGCGCAGAAGACCGCGCAGGTTGTAGTACTGCCGGAAGAAGGCGTGGAAGCCGCGGCTCATGGTTGCGTCGGAACCGTCGGCGAGGCGGGTGCGCCAACCCGCGAGTCGGCCGCCGAGCGACGCCTCCCGCTCGTAGAGGGTCACCCGAGCGCCGCGCTCGGCCAGCAAGGTAGCGGCTGCCAGCCCGGCGATACCTCCGCCGACCACGGCGACGCCCGGCGCGTCCGTGCGGTCGAAACGTTCCCGGCCGGCCGCGGGCATCAGGATCTCGGCTTTGCGGTCGCGGCCCCGGCGAGCGGCCGGTTGACGGGCGGTCACCTGGCGCCCCGCGCTGTCCTGGCGAATGCGTTCCGGGTCAGGGAAGCGGGTACGGTTCCCGCGGGTCCGACGCCGGTCTGCCGCCCGGCGGCGGTGACCGCTCGCACAACCCCGCATCCTGCGTCGGCCGGACGGGTCGCGACGGCGGAAGCGGTGGCGCAGGCGGGAGCAGTGACGCAGGCAGGGGCTGTTGCGGGGGCAGGGGCAGTTGCGGGGGCTGGGACAGTTGCGCGGGCTGGGGCCGCGTGGACGGCAGAGGCGGTGGCGTACGGTCCCGTCCCGGTGGCATCCCCGTCGTCGGTGGTCAGAACCTCGAAGCAGACATGCACGGGCCACGTCCCGGCCCGTGAACGCCCCCGCAGGGGGACATCGGTGCGGTCACCGGGGTTGAGCGCCGTGAGGAGCTCGCAGGGGTGCGACGCGTCGTCGCACGCACGTGCCGGCTCGTGGTCGCGCAGCAGAGTCATCGTTGTTTCTCTCCGGGTCGGGGGGCGGGGCGGGCACGGCGTCGCAGGAAGGGCAGTTCCACAGCGGTGCGGAGCATGGGGGCGACCGGTGTCCGCAGGCCGATGCCCCACTCCTCCCACGGCGAGGTAGTGCCGTCGAGGAAGCGCAGCAGGCGCTCCGGCGGGATGCGACGGAACAAGCCGGTGAAGAAGTCGGGGCCGTCGATCCGCCCGGTGTCCAGGGCCCGCAGCAGCACCGCGTCCATGGCCAGCGCGCGCCGGCCGTACGGCGGGGGCGCGATCGCACGCCCGCGGCGCAGGGCGTCGGCGATGGCCCGGCTCTGCCGCTGGACCGCCGCGAAGGTGTAGCCGGTCGCCGGTCGCGTGGCTCCTCCCGCGCTCCCGATCCGGAAGACGCGAGGCCCGTCCCGGCGGGGGAAACGCGCGTCGGTCATCGGAATGACGCCCTCCTCCGCCGCGTCGACGGTGAAGGCCCCGAGCCGCAGGACGTCGCGGGTGTACTGCCCCAGCGCCGCCTCGTACGCCGCCGTGGTCAGCGGCGTACGTGAGAACTCCGTGTACTCGACGAGTGCTCGATTCCCCGCCAGCGGAAGGACATAGCCGAAGGCGAGGCCGTGGCGCGGCTGCGGAACCCGGAAGTCCATCAGGTCGGCGACCTCGGGGTCGAACAAGTCCGTACCGGTCCGCACGAACCACCCACGAAAGTGCTGCATCAGTTGCGTCCGGGCCGGTGGCAGGGCGGGCAGAGGGCGTGAGTCGAACACATGCCGTGCGCGGAGCGTCATAGCCCGCCCCTCGGGCGTCGTACAGGCAACTTCCGCGCCGTCAAGGGTGTTGTGCACGCTGTCCGCCGTCGCCTTCAGTACGCGCGAGCCGGGTGAGCGGGCGAGCCCCGCATGCACCAGCCGCTCCAGATCCGTGGACCGGAGCATGCGGTAGCGCAACGGAGAAGGGTCCACGGTGGTGGCACGACCGTCGTGACCGTGCACGCGCAGCCGGGACCAGGAGGCGGTGACGACTTCGTCCCACTCACCGGCTCCCCGCTCCCAGTAGCACCATGTGCGGGCTGCCGGGCGCTGCGCACCGCCCGGGGCGTCCACCAGGGTGACGGTGAGGGAACCGGCTGCCGTCAGGCGGTGGGCGAGGCTGAGCCCGGCCGCGCCTCCGCCGACGATGATCACATCGCAGATCTCGTCGGGCGTCTCGGAACACCGGGTCACGTGTCGCGCCGTTCGACGCCGGGTGTTCCGCCCCTGTCGCTCGTACGTCTGCCGAGCAGTCCGGCGGTGACGCCACCGCCGAGCGCCCCGTCGGGGCCGGTCACCGGCACGTGTACGCCGTTGATGTCCACGTCTCACCTTCGATAGCAGGGGCCGGTCGGCGGTATCTCTCTCCGTCGTATCTGTTTTGTGCACAAGCCGCCGGATGCGCGCGACACATCGAGCGCGGAATCCGTTCCTCGGTGTGCCCTTGCCTGTCCGTAACGCCAGGGTCACCGCGTTCCCGTACGGGCTTCCCCGGCGCGCCTGGTTGGTGGGGTGCCGGCGCGAGCACTCCCGCCTCATTCACTCGAACACATCGCGTCCGGCTGGGCCGGACGCCACAGCGACCGGCCCCTGAGGTCCACGCACAATCACCTGAGCGCGGCGGACTCGGCGCCCCCGACAGCCTGGCCGGAAGATCCGACGTACCGGACGAGTGACCGGTGGCGGACGGTGACACGGTCATCCACGTGTACGCACGGAGGGGGTTTTTCGCTATATGAGTGGGTAAGGAGTCTTTGATCGCCATGGGCGACAAACCGGTACGAAACCATTCGGATGATGCAGATCAAGGAGAGCTCGATGTCCTCGAAGCGACGCCGCAAGAAGAAGGCCCGACGCAAGAACGGCGCGAACCACGGCAGCCGTCCGCAGACCTGAAGGGCGCCGACACATCCGGGGGCGGCATCCTGCCCCTGTCACCCGCTCGGTCGCCCCGTAACGGCGCCCGGCCTCCGGAGCCGGAATGACTCTCTCCCCGAGGCGCATGGTCTCAGGGGCCGTGTCACCGGCTCCGGAGGCAGCGACAGCCCGCCGACCAAAGGGCACGACCATCGGCGGCCCGGCAGGTGAGACTCCCTGCGTCAACAATCGTTTTCGCGGCATGCTCACCCGGCATCCACCCGCTCACCGGCGCGCGCCCGCGCTGCCGACCTCGGGCATGCTCACGCCGCAGGAGCGCTTCGAGCCGACGACTCAGGCCCCCGACTCCGACCCGACGGCACGTTCGGCGCATGTCGTTCCCCGCCCCAGCCGCTTGTCCGTGCCCATGAGAACGGTTGCGGGCACGGCCGACCAGGCGGCGACCCTCCGGTCGACGACTCACCTTCACGTCAGGTTGCGGGGCCATGATCCGCGAAAGCGGGCTCAGGGCAGGATCGAATCAACATATCCGCCGTCCACCCGCAGGGCGCCGCCCGTGGTCGCCGATGCGAACGAAGAGGACAGGTAGACCACCATGTGGGCGATCTCGTCCGGTTCGATGAGGCGCTGGAGCAAGGATTGCGGCCGATGGATGCGCATGAACTCGCGTTGCGCCTCGTCCCACGGGAGGTCCTTGTCGACCAGCTCGTAGACGAAGTCCTCGACACCGCCGGTGTGCGTCGGCCCGGCGATAACGGAGTTGACCGTCACTCCGGTGCCTGCGGCGTCCTTCGCGAAACCGCGCGCGACCGCCAGCAGCGCCGTCTTGGACACGCCGTAGTGGATCATCTCAGCCGGGATCGCGACCGCCGAGTCGCTGGCGATGTACTGCACACGGCCCCAGCCGTTCTCCTTCATGCCAGGCAGGTACGCACGGGTCATGCGAACCGAGGCCAGGACGTTGACCTCGAAGTAGCGACGCCACTCGTCGTCGCCGATCTCCAGCGCCGGCTTGGCGCCGAAAATGCCGAGGTTGTTGACGAGGATGTCGGCCTGCGGCAGCACGGCCTGCACCTGCCGGGCCCCTTCGTCCGTAGCGATGTCGCCCGGCGCGGCGACGAACTCCGCCTCCGGCCACTGCTCACGCAGTCGCTCAATGGCAGCTGCCACCGAGTCCGCGCTGCGGCCGTTGATCGCGACGCGGGCACCCGCACCCGCGAGTCCGGCGGCGATCGCCGCGCCGATCCCCTGCGTGGAGCCGGTAACGAGGGCTGTTCTTCCGGAAAGGTTCACGAGCATGGGAATCGCCTTCCCTGGATGCATCAGAATCAATCACCTCAGAACGAGCATTCAGCGCATTACCACCTCCCCTGTTCACAGCATCGGGGGCCATCTGCGTGCAAGGCAACGCCTCGTGGAACCGCATCGGACCCCTACCCCGACCCCGGTGCGCGGGTCGAGGTTCCAACCCGCTGCGACACGACTGCCCCGCCGCACTCCGAGGGCGGGTCGGTCGACGGCATCGAAGGTCAGAAGATCCTCTCCCTGATTCTTCTCAAGTCGCATCCCTGATTCTTCTCAAGTCGCAGTGTTTCGGCGGGACTTCAGGGTACGCGAGCATCGGGCCGGTCGATTGGCGATCCGGCCTCAGAGGGATCACGAAGGAGTGGGCACACATGACGACGCAGTATGGCAATCATCCGACCGGACAGCAGCCCCACGACGCACCGCAGCGCGCGGCGACCGGCAACGTGCTGAGCATCATCGCGATGGTGCTGGGCGTGATCTCACTCATCTTCCTGCCCATCGTCTTCGGTGTGGTCGGCCTGGTCCTGGCCATCGTGGCCAAGACCGTCCGGCACGAGCGCCTCGCCGTGGCCGCGATCGTGGTCAGCGCCGTGGGCCTGGTGGGCGGAATGATCCTCGGTGCCGTCGTGGCCGGCTCCTGAATGAGGCTCGTGCCGGGTGTGCCGACGACCGGGTAGCCCGGCGCGACACCACACCGCCCGTTCTGCCTGCCTCACCATGAGCGCACGACAACCGCTCCGAACGACGACGGTGCTGCCGGTGGGCCGGCTCGGCCAGGGAACGTACCCGCGAGTCGGCTCCCTTTCTCTCCCCCGTATCGCTGCCGGGCAGTTGGGACTCCTCATGCATGGCCTCGTGCGGGGCTGAGCCCTGCGGTGCGTGCATCATGACGAGACATGACGGGGATGACATCTCGACACGCGCAAGTCGGAGAGCGCAGTGTGGGCCGCCCCGAGCCTCAGCGGTCTCCGGTGCCGCATCAGGCGACGTTCCCCATGCCGAGGACCTTGTGCAGGCGCTGCCCAGCGGCGCCTGCACAGGGTGCCGACGGCAACGTGTCGCAGCACTCGTGCTGGTCGCGGGTGGCTGTCTGCTGACGAAATCATCTGACGACTCCCCGAACCCGGCCGCCGTGCGCGAGACACTCCCTACGCTGCGCCGTCCGACGGATCTCGTGATGCTGGGCCGGATCGCCGCTCGGCTGGCGAAGCTCGACATCGTCGAGGAGCAGATGGCCGAGCAGCTGGCAGAAGTACGGTGCGAGCGTGGCGAGTTCGAGGGGGAGATGCGCGCCACGCGGCGGAGCAGCGACCAGATACACAGCGATGTCTCGCCGGCAGGGCAACTGCGTGACGCGAAGCCAAGGGCTCAGGCGGGCCGCTGCGGGAGCGCCGCTCAATCCGTTAATCGGTTGCGGACCTTTCTGCATGAGGTGTCTGATCCCGGCTATGACGCTTGCGCTGGGAACGCCGACGGTCGACGGGGTTCGGGCGGCCATGGCCGCGCTGCGGGAATGGCAGTACGACGGAGCACCGATGCAGTTGCATTCGGGGGACATCGGCTGGAACTACCGGTTCGGAACGGCCGAGACGGCCTCGGCCGTACGGACCTGGAGCCGGGACGGACGGATCCTCGCGGTCGGCATGCTGGACTCCCCGACGCTGGTGCGGATGACGGTCGCTCCGGATGCTTTCCAGGACGAGGCCTTGGCACGGCAGCTCGTCGAGGACCTCTCGCTGCCTGAGCGCGGCGTGCTTCCGGAAGGGGCCGTGTCGATCGAGGCGCCGCTGGGTCTGCTGCTGCACGACCTGTTGACCAAGGAGGGCTGGGGCGTCGACGAACCGTGGACGCCGCTCTTCCGCGACCTCGCGAAGCCGGTGGAGGACCCTGGCGTGCGGATCAGGGCGATCGGCCCGGAGCAGGCGCAGGATTTCGCCGATGTCCTGCGGTCGGCGTTCAACACCTCGAGTCCTACGCGCGAGTACTGGCACGCGATGTCGGCGGGTCCGTTCTCCGCGGACGCCCGCTGCCTGGGCGCCTATGACGACCAGGGCGACGTGGCGGCGGTGGTGACGGTGTGGTCGGCCGGCCCGGGGAAGCCGGGGCTGGTCGAGCCGATGGGCGTGCACGAGGACCACCGTGGTCGCGGCTACGGCCGGGCGATCACCGTGGCAGGGGCGGCCGCGCTGCGGGAGATGGGCTCGTCCAGCGTGCGCGTGTGCACGCCGAGTTCCAACGTCGGTGGCGTCGCCACGTACAAGGCGGCCGGGCTCGAGGCGCGACCGGAGGTGCGGGACCGGATCCGGACGGCCTGACACCATGACTGCTCCGCAAAGCGGGCCCGGGTTCCCGGCGATGACCGACCGAGATGGGTGCGCTTACGGACGCGGGGGGCGCGGCTGTCGGACACGGCTCGTACGATGCCAGGCGTGGCACGCTTCGAGGATCTCCAACAGTCCCTGTGGGACACCGGTAGCGACTATGGAGTACAGCCGCCTGTGACGGCTGAGGTGATTCTGGAGGCCGAGCGGCTGTTGAACGTCACGCTCCCTGGCTCCCTGCTCGACCTGCTCCGACAGCAGAACGGGGGCCGGCTCACGCGCAGCCGCAACGCTTTCCCCACGAGCGGGCCGACCTCATGGAGTGCCGACCACGTCCCGGTCGACAGCCTGCTGGGAATCGGCCACCGCGAGCGAATGATCTCCGTGCTCGACAGCCCGTACCTGATCGAAGAGTGGGACCTTCCCGCCCCTGTGGTGCTGGTCTCGGGTGACGGGCATTGCTGGATCGGACTCGACTACCGGTCCGGTGGCCGGCACGGGGTGCCGGCCGTCACCTGGTTCGACGCTGACGACCACTCGGAATCGACCCTCGCTCCGGACTTTCAGTCCTTCGTCGAGGGCCTCACCGCCGCCGACGGGTTCGAGAGCATGAAGAGCGACGGCGGCGACCAGTAGATTCCCTCCTTCCGACGCCGCGGGCGATTCTCTGGGACGGATCAGCGTGTGGAGACCGATCGCTTCCGCATACTCAGGCGCCCACGGTCCCGTCGACACCTTCACGCAGGAAATCCGCGTGCCCGTTGTGGCGGCCGTACTCCAGAAGCACGTGCACCATCACCATCCGCAGCGACACCTCCTCGCCCCAGCGTGGCTGATACCCGGCCTGGTCCAGGGACTCAGCCTCCCGCTCGATACGCCGCGAGTTCTCCACCTCGGCGTCCCAGGCCCCGAACGCCTCGTCCCTGGTCGACGCACTCGCGTCGTACGCTGCCTGAAAGTCGATCTTTTCGGACCAGACCATGGGCGCGTCGTTGTCATCGAACACTCGGCGGAACCAAGCACGCTCCACCTCCGCCATGTGCTGCACCAGACCGAGCAGCGAAAGCGTGGACGGCGACATCGACTGCTGCCGCAACTCCTCGTCAGTGAGTTCTTCGCACTTCATGGCGAGGGTTGCGCGGTGGTAGTCGAGGAAAGCCCGCAGCATGTCGCGTTCACTGCCAAACCTGGGCGGTCCTATGCGATTGTCGCTGGCCATTGCTCGTGCTCCTCATCCGTGCCTGCGTTGAGGGCCAGTATCCAAACCCGTCGGCCGGCCCTGTACGAGGGCCGTCAACCGGACCTGATTGTTCCCCCGGCCGCCGAACGCACGAATGAGAAAGGCTCATTGGACCACCCCTGGGGAGCGGGCATGGCGGAGGGCTGAGGAGCGGGTTCGGCGTGAGCGGGTCCGGTTGACGGCCGCCGATCTGATCGAGGCAGGGGCCGGTGACCGGGAGGTGGCCCGGCGGTTCAGGGTGACCCGGATGTCGGCGAACCGGTGGCGGCGGGGTTTGAACACGCACGCCAGCCGCACCATGCGGCAGCTGACCGACACCCGATGGCGGCTGACCGCCTACCAGCTGCCGTCGTACGCCCCGGAGTTCAGCATGATCGGGGGCGTCTGGTCGCACCTGAAACGGTCCCTGGCCAACCTCACCAAGCACAGCCTCGACCAGCTCCCCGCGCTGGTGAAGACCAGGCTCAGACGCATGCAGTATCGACCCGGCGTCATCAACGGTCTTCTCGCCAAGACCAGGCCTCGACTTCCGACCGCCGTAACCCTCAGCCATTGGATCCCTTAGAAGGTGAAGTCCTCGGGTGCACCTTCGCCAACGCGGCCATCCACTGTCTCGCGAAGGATGTCCGCGTGGCCCGTGTGCCGCGCGTACTCCTCAATCATGTCCAAGAGCATGTCCCGGACGCTGGGCGTGCGACCGTCCGGCCAGGTGAAGGACGCCGGTCCGTCGAGCCCGCGCTCCTTGATGACGTCAGCGACGAGCTCGCGCGATCGCTCGACAGCGTCTCGCCACACTGTGTAGACATCATCCGGGGAGTCCAGGGCCCCGGTGCGCCATTCCCAGTCAGGGTCGGCGTCGAAGTCCACGGCGTCCCACGGGGCGCCGTACTCGTGACCGGCCAGCTTCACGGCCAGCCAGTCCGCCTCGACCAGGGCCACATGCTTGACGAGGCCACCGAGCGTCATCGAACTGGCGGCCGTGGTCGCGCGCAAAGCCTCCTCATCCAGCCCTGACGTTTTCCAGGCGAAGGTCCGCCGGTTGCGCTCGAGAACTGAACGCAGGGACTCCGCCTCAGCGAGGGCCGCAGACGGGTCAGGAAGGGGAGTTGACTCGCTCATGACCAGGAGCATAGTCGGACACGGCCCTCAGCTACCGCATACGTCCAGCGACGATACGCAACTGACATCGCGGACCTCGTCGAGCGAACACGTCCGGCATGTCCACCCGGAGCTGGATCTCACATCTCAGTAACGCCCACGACTAAAGATCTCTAGCTGAGCTCTTCGGCGAGTCCTACGACGATGCCCTCGGGGCCTCGGACGTAGCACAGCCGATAGATGTTCTCGTACTGCACGATCTCACCGACGAGTGCGGCAGTACCGTGCGTCTGCAGGCGGGCGACGACGTCCTCGATGTCGTCGACGGCGAACATGACGCGCCGGATACCCAACGTGTTCGCCGGTGCGTCTCGCGGTTCGGGGGTGATGGCCTTCGGCCTGTGGAACTTCGCCAGCTCCACCCGCCCGTGACCGTCCGGGACCCGCAGCATCGCAACGTCCTGTCGGACGTCATCGAGACCGATCACGCGCTCTGCCCCGCGCCATTCGAGGGGCCCCGTCCCCTCCAACTCCATGCCGAGTTCGACGAAGAACGCGATGACAGCCTCAAGGTCGTCGACGACGATGAGGACGTTGTCCATCCGCTGGATCGTCATGCTGTGCCTCCTTCGCGTGGCACGGCCACGGTAGCTGCTTCTGCCACTGGGACGGAGCCGACAAGCCAGCCTCGACGCCTTCGTCCGCCGCCCCGGTGACAAATTTCATGGACCACCGCAGGGTGAATGCGGGGTCGTATCCACTGGCCCGTGGTCGGCGGCCTGGGGGGGCGGATCCTGCCCACTGAAGTGCCTGGGGTGTGTCGATACCCGCGCGCAGCTACGACGCGAACCGTGGGGAGCCCGTGACCGTGATCGGCAGTACGCCAACGCCGGTACGTGGTGACAATGTGGCCTCTGACGTTTAGACGGGCTCATGCGGGTCAGGCGTTGGTCGTTCCTGAAGTCGACCACAGCAAGGTGTGAGTGACATGGCTGCTAACGAAAAGGCCCAGGCCAAGACCGAACAGGCCAAGGGAAAGATCAAGGAAGCCGCCGGGCGCACTACGGGCAACGACCGCCTCACCGCCGAGGGCCGAACTGACCAGGCCAAGGGCGACGCCCGCGAGACCAAGGAGAAGGCGAAGGACGCCTTCCGCCACTGATCTCCTCACGTCACGTCGCGCGCCCCTTCCCCCCGGGGCCGCGCAGACGGCTAGGGCCCGGCACTCGGTGCCGGGCCCTACCCGTCTTCTGTCACGCTCCGCTCCGGCGCAACGTCTTGCGTGGCGCGCGGGCCCATGCCGGGTCAATGACTTGGGCCGGGACCGTGAGTGACGGACACCCGGGGTCACGTGTCTACGGCACCGAACCCGGTGTCGAACTCAATGTGACACCTGGCCGGTTGGGGACCGCTCGCTTCGGAGCATCCGCTCTTCGACGACGTTGTCGGCGAGACCGCCACAGCCGAGGCAGCCGTCGCCCCGGCGGGGTTCCGCATCCCCGCCGGTCACGGCCCGGCCGTCACCGGAAGCGCCGAGCGAGAGGGCAGACGAGCGGGGACCAACTCGCTGACCGTCAGCGCTCCCGTGGCCCGGTGGCTCGCCGTCGGCCGCTCCCCCGGCCTCGGCGGCGGGCTGGGCTGGATCTGAGGCCGGCAGACGGTCAGCGTCCGGCGACAACGATCACGTCGTCTTCCGCGCTCCAGCAACGGACCTCGCTCTTGGCGGGGTTGATCCGCACACCGTCGTCGATTCCCGAACGCGCGAGGCGGCGACTGCGGTAGCCGATGGCGCACTCCCCCCTGCGGGAGGCGGACTCGACGACGGTGGCGAATGACGTCCGCTGCCCTGTCCTCACGTAGTCGCCGGCCGGCTTGAGGTGGATCGCGTTGCCGTGCGGAGCGAGGAGTTCCTCGAACAGGGCCGCGAGATGCCAGTTCTGGGAGATCTGCACCATCAGAAGGCCGACCAGCTTCCCGCTCACGATGAAGTCGGCTCCGACCCCGACGGGCGCGAGTGCCCTGTTGCGGTCGTCGGTCATCTCGGTGACCACACGGACCGCGACCCCCGACGTGCGCTCAAGTTCGCGCAGGAGCAGCAGCGTGACCAGCGTACGGTCGTCCGGTGCCTCAGCTCCGGGCCCGCGGTCGGGGCCGAGCACGATGACACCGTCGTACTCCGCCAGGTCCGTGCCGTTCACCGTCCCGGGAAGGGTGGGGTCACCCGGGGTGAAGGCGAGGGTCAGCGCGGGGGCGGCCTCCGTCGCGGCGGTCCGTACCTCTGCGGCCAGGCTCTCGCCGCCCTCGGCCACTACGTGAAGGACGGAACCGGCGGCAACGTGGCCCGAGAGGTGCCGGACGATGTGCCGGGCGCGACGGTTCCATCCCAGCAGGAGCACGCGTTCGCAAGGGCGTACCGACGGAGCCCTGTTCACGATCATCGTCTCGTCGAAGACCGCGGGCTCGTCGGTGGGCACCGTGGTGTCGTCGTCCTGGGCGATCACGACGAGCCGGTCACGTGCGGCGACCACGCAGTCGGCCGGCGGATTCAGATGCAGGGTCCCGTCCGCTCGTACGATGCCGACCACGCTGGACGCAGGGCAGATCCTCAGGACCTCGGCGAAGACACGCCCCTCGTGGGCCGATGCGTCGACGACGTAGAACTCGTCTCCGGCGAAGTCGAGCAGTTCCTGGTAGACGAGCGACAGCCCGGGCTGCCGGGCGCACTGGGCCACGAGCCGGGCGGTGACATCGTCGGCCTCGAGCACCACCGCGTTCGGGCCGGCTGCCAGTGCGGCTGCCAGGCGATACCGGGCGTCTCGGACCGCAGCCACCACCCGCACCCGATCGTCGTCGTCCACCGTGGCCCGTAAGGCCAGCAGATTCTTGACGATCTCCGCATCGTCGTCCGCCCGGTCACGGGGCATGACCACGACGACGTTCGCCGTGGCCGGGCTGACCCGCGCCAGCGCAGCCGGGTCGCTGGGGTGCCCGTTGCGGCAGACGATCCTCGTTCGGCCGGTGCCCCCCACCTCGGTGCGCAGTTCTTCCTCCATTTCGGTCACGTCCCGGTCGGCGAGGACCACGACGGCGGCTCGACGCTGTTTCGCGGGGGCTGCGACGAGTTCGGCCACCACCGTGAACGTCTGGGCCGACCAGCCGAGCAGGACGGTGTGGCCGTGCTCCAGGACCGTGGAGTGGCCACGCCGCAGGGCCGTGAGTTCATCGGTGATCGCTGTGGTCATGAGACCGACGACGGTGGAGACGTAAAAGAGTGCCACCAACGCCAGCAGGACCGACAGCACGACGCGCAGCGGCGAGCCGACCTCGCCGCCCAGCCTCAGGGTCTGCCCCACGCTCCGCCAGACCGCTGCGGTCTTCGCCCACGGGGTGTCCGGGGCGTGATCATCCGTCCACACCAGAAGTGCGCTCGCCGGGACGGCGAGAGCCAGGCAGGCGACGGCGAGCCATCCGATGAGGACGACCACGCCCCTCGCCAGCGTGTTGTCGAACCAGTACCGGGCCCGCTCACGCAGCGAAGCCCGTTGTGGCGTGGTCTCCCTCGCCGGGCGCGACGCCAGGGCCCGTGCGTCCTGCGGCTGCCTCTGCTTCCCCACGCGGGTGCTGCGCTGCACGCTCCGGCGCCGGCCCTCATCTTTGATCATCCTGTGCACAGCAGCAGCGTGGGGAATCGCTCCCTCCGCCACACGGGTATCCGGCAGCATTTCATCCTATGGGGATCAAGAGCGACAGCACGTGACGAAACGGCGCAGCGTCGACCACTCCCCCCGTCCCCGCCTTTCATGACGAGGCAGAGCGGTACATCCGTGCCGCGGCAGGCCTCCCGTATGCCGCAACGCCCCCCTCGGTTGGTCCTGGCGTCGCCGACCGCGGCGTGACCCCCTGAAGCTTTCACGCCGAGTCCGGCCGGAGGGCACTCGTACAGGCAGCGTGGCTTCAAGTGATGAACCATGTCCGCCCCATTGACATGCCCATGGCTCTATCGCTTTTATGGCGCCGGGCCGCAAGCCGTCACGCCCACCGGGAAGCAGAGGATTTCCGCGGTGAACGGGGCCGGCAAACGCCCCCACCCCGTCCCCTTGTCGCCCAGGGCAGGGTACGCAGTCGAATGGGAGCGCTCCCATCCCCGCCTGCGGAACCCCGCCGCCAAGAGAGGAACCAGCACCGTGCGCCACCCTCTCCGCCTCTTCCCCAGAGCCATCAGAACGGCCGCCCTGATCGCGGCCGCACTCCTCCTGCCCCTGACAGGATCACAGGTGGCCGCCGCTGCCGACACCCCGCCAGGTACCGGCTACTGGCACACCAGTGGCCGTCAGCTCCTGGACGCCGCCAACCGGCCGGTCCGCATCGCCGGGATCAACTGGTTCGGCTTCGAGACCTCCAACTACGTGCCCCACGGCCTGTGGTCCCGCGACTACAAGAGCATGATCGAGCAGATGCGGTCGCTGGGTTACAACACCATCCGGCTGCCCTACAGCGACGACATCTTCAAGGGCACGGCACCCACGAGCATCAACTACTCCGGCGGCATGAACAGCGAGCTGCAGGGCCTCAGTTCGCTCCAGGTCATGGACCGGATCGTCGAGCAGGCGGGCCACGTCGGCATGAAGGTCATCCTGGACCGGCACCGGCCCGACTCCGCCGGCCAGTCGGCGCTCTGGTACACCGCGTCCGTACCCGAGACGACCTGGCTGGCCAACCTCAAGGCAGTGGCCGGTCGTTACGTCGGGAACGACACCGTGATCGGCATCGATCTGCACAACGAGCCGCACGATCCGGCCTGTTGGGGTTGCGGCGACACCACGAAGGACTGGCGGCTCGCGGCGCAGCGCGGCGGCAACGCCATTCTGTCGGTCAATCCCGATCTCCTGGCTTTCGTAGAGGGCGTTCAGACGTTCGACGGGGTGTCGGGCTGGTGGGGCGGAAACCTCATGGGCGCCGGCCGGTATCCGGTGGAGCTGAGCGTGGCGCACCGGGTGGTCTACTCGGCCCACGACTACGCGACCAGCGTCGCCCAGCAGCCCTGGTTCGGTGACGCGTCGTTCCCCGACAACATGCCGGGCGTCTGGGACAAGTACTGGGGATACCTCTTCAAGCAGAACATCGCACCGGTGTGGGTGGGCGAGTTCGGCACCACACTCCAGTCCGCCACCGACCAGAAGTGGCTGAAGGCCTTGGCCGCGTACCTGCGGCCGACCGGCGAGTCCGGGGGCGACAGCTTCTCGTGGACCTTCTGGTCCTGGAACCCCAACTCCGGTGACACGGGGGGCATCCTCAAGGACGACTGGACCTCGGTCGACACGGTCAAGGACGGCTACCTGGCGAGCGTCAAGGCACCGGGTTTCGGCGGGGGCAGCGTGGGCGGCGGCGGTGACACCGAGGCCCCCGGCGCCCCGGCCGGCCTCACGGTCACCGGAGTCACGAGCGGTTCGGTGTCCCTCTCGTGGACGGCGGCGACCGACGACACCGGAGTCACCGGTTACGACATCTACCGCGGCTCCACCAAGGTCGGCAGTGCCTCCGGCACCACGTACACCGACTCCGGCCTGACGGCCGGCACGGCGTACACCTATACGGTCCGGGCGCGTGACGGCGCGGGCAACGTCTCGGCATCCTCCGCCCCCGCGCAGGCGACCACCAGCGGGTCCGGCGGCAGCGCCGGATGCACGGCCACCTACACGGTCAGCGGCGACTGGGGGAATGGCTTCGGCGCCGATGTGACCGTCACCAACACGAGTGCGGCGGCCGCCACTTCATGGCGGGTGACCTGGACCTGGGCGGGGAGCCAGAAGGTCACGAACATGTGGAACGCCACCTACACGCAGACGGGCTCCGCCGTCAGCGTCACGAGCACCGCCTACAACGGCGGCCTCGCGGCCGGCGCCCACACGAGCTTCGGCTTCCAGGGCACTCCGGGGTCGGGCGGCGTCCCGACAGTGAGCTGCACGCTCTCCTGACGCGGCCGGACCGTTCTGCCCCCGGCCGGCCGCACAGCAGTCGGCCGGGGTCAGAGGGTCTCGAACGGGAAGGGGCTCCGAAACTCCGCTCACGAGTGCCGGACCGTCTCTCCGACGCCTTTGACCGGCCCGTCGAGGCCCGCAGCCATGGTTCAGCGCAGTTCGATGCGTATCCGGTGCCGCCCCCTGAGGCCGGCGGGGACCGAGGTGCGATGGTGTCCGTCGATGGTGGACGAGACGATTCGACGGCCCGAGCCGGTGAGGGTGATATCCAGGGTCATGTCGCGGTACGGCACTCCGTGCAGCGTCACCGGGCCCCAGCCGTGCGGCAGGCTCGGGGTGAAACGGATCCCGTCACGGCGGTGTCGAATGCCGAACACGCCCTGGTGGACCAGGCGCAGATAGCCCGTCGCCGACCAGGTCTGATCCGGCTCGGACCCCCACTGCCGCGCGTTCTGCCAGCCACCGTCCACCGCTCCGGTCAGGGCGTTGTGGATCTCCCAGAAGTGGCCGTCGCGCTGCTCCAGGGAGGCGATGTCGGTGACCGCGCCGGCCAGCAGGTCCGTCCGGCCGCCGGCCGCTGCCGCGTGCCCCCACATACCGACCGTCATCGGCCACACGATCGCGTTGTGGCGGCCGGGATGTGCGTCGTCGAAGCGGTCGAAGTGCGGCCATACGTTGACCACTCCGTGCGGTGCGTGGTGGGTGCGGTCGAGGACCGTGCGCGTCCGGCTCGGTGAGGCCACCCCGCACAGCACGGCGAACGCGAGGCCGTTGGCCTCCTGATACGTCTCCAGCCGGCCCGCCCGCTCACCCGTGCCGTGGATGAAGTAGCCGTAGGTACCGGCGTCCGGTCGCCAGAGGTGGGCGTTGATCGCCGTACGCAGCCGGGCGGCTGCCGCCCGGAACTCCCGCGCGGTGCGCCGGTCGCCGGTCTCTTCCGCCATCTCGGCACTTGCCAGATACCCGGCGTGGAAAAGGCAGTTGGTGGACAGGCACATCATTTTGTCCGTGCCCGGGTGGTCGAGCACGAACGAGGAGGGGTTGTCCGGGTCGGCGGGCGGGGCGGGGTAGCCGGCGATGCCGTCCTGGAGGAACGCGGGACCCTCGAAGAGTCCGTAGCGCTCGTTGTAGTGCTGCTCCCGGTCGGTCCGCAGGGTGTTGACGGCGGCCTGGTAGGCGTCGGTGAGAAACGCGCGGTCCCCGGTGACCAGGTAGTGGTTCCAGGCGGCGACGGTCCACACGATCTGGTCCCACCACTGGTTGTCCTGCTGGACGATCAGTGTGCCGTCGTCCTGGCGCCTGCACACCGCCCACAGGGTGTTGCGGGCCACGTCCGGTGTCAGGAGGCTCGCGGCGTTCCAGGAGTTGACGGACGCGTCCCTGGTCCACGGCTGCTCGTACCCGCCGCCGGCCCGGATGAACGTACCGGGTGCATCCGTCATCAGGCCCGTCTGGTTGTACTCCGCCGGGTCGTACGGCACGGTGTTGACGTCCAGCAGATTGTGGCACGCGGACCGGTAGGCGCCGCCGAGCAGTTGGTCCTGCGCGCTGCCGAACTCGATGCCGGGTGGCCCGGCCGTCGTACGCGCGGCGGCGTGGCCGGGCGATGAGGTGGCCGCTCCGACGGCGGCCAGACCGAGCACGGCGCCTGCCTGCAGCAGGCGCCTTCGTGGCAGTCCGCTCCTGTGATCCTGCGGTTGCATGAGAATCTCCCGCCTAGGACAACGTTGTCAAGGATGGTCCGGAGGGATACTCGCCCACCACAGAAAGCGCTGTCAATGAGGTGCGGGGAGGCTGTTACGCAGGGGCGGCGAGTGGGGCCGACGTCACGGCGCGCCGTACCGCCGCGGCGGCTGCGTCACAGAGGGCGGGCGGGCCGAGCGTCGCGGACTGCACGGAAACCGGAAGTTCCGACCGGTCGCACGCTGTTCCCGTCGCGTGTTCAACGTGCCGCGCGGCGGGCCGGCCATGGAGGTACTCGCGGCGGGCAGTCCCGCTCATGTCAGGCCGGTGCCCCTCCCCTCGCCGTCCGCTCCGTCCGCGTGGTCGCCGCGGGGCACCCCCATCGCCAGGAGCGCGGTGTCGTCGTCGAGTCCGTCGCCGAACGATTTCAGAAGCTCGGTGAGCGCCTCGACGGTGCCGGAAGCCGAGGTGGGCGCGAGAGCCCGGGCGAACTCCAGGAGCGCCTCGTCGCCGAAGCGTCCGTCCTCACTCCGCGTACGCGCCTCGGTGAGCCCGTCGGTGTAGAGCAGCAGCGTGTCCCCGGGGCCCAGCTCCAGGTCGGCTGTCGTGAACTGCGCGTCCGGCACGGCCCCGACCAGCTGGCCTCCCGGCGTGGGCAGGTAGTCGGCGCTCCCGTCGGCGCGGAGCAGGATGGCGGGGGGATGCCCGCCACCGGCCAGGACGACGTGGAATCCCGCGCCGTCTCCCGCGAGGGTGAGCAGGCCGAAGATCACGGTGCAGAAGCGCGGTTCGTCTTCCTGGAACTCGCGGTTGATGGCAGCGTTGAGATTGGCCAGGACGCCGGCCGGCCCGGGATCGGAGACCGCCGCGGCGCGCAGGGTGTACCGAGCCAACGACGTCACGACGGCCGCGCCCGCGCCCTTGCCGCGCACATCCCCCATGAAGAACCCCCAGCGTCCAGCGGCCAGCGGAAACAGGTCGTAGAAGTCGCCGCCCAGCTCGTCGGGCGACGCGAAGTGGTACTGCGCGGCTACTTCCAGGCCTGGCACCGGTTCGAGAGCCGGCGGGATCAGGGTGCGCTGCAGGGTCGTGGCAAGGCGTTGCAGACGTTCGCGTTCGTGCTCGGCCTCCTGCCGGGCTCGCAGCAGCTCCCGCTCGTAGGCACGTCTGTCCCGGGCGTCCAGGAGGGTGGTGCGAATGAGCAGTGGCTCACCGTCGCTGTCCCGCTTGAGGACGGAGGTGACGAGGACGGGCAGTCGGCTGCCGTCCGCGGTCTTGAGCTCGAGAGCGATGCCGTTGACCTCGCCCTGCATCTGCAGCAGCGGCGCGAAGTGCGTCTCGTGGTACAGCCTGCCGCCGACGGTCAGCAGGTCGGAGAACCGTTTGTGGCCCACCAGTTCCTCACGCCGGTATCCGAGCCAGTTCAGCAGGGTCTCGTTGACCTTGGCGATCCGGCCGTCCAGCAGGGTGGAGAGGTAGCCGCACGGCGCGTTCTCGTACAGATCCTCGGCACTGTCCTCCAGCAGGGCGGCGAAGGGCAGCTGTTCCTGCTCACTGTCGCCCGCAGCCCACACGCCCTCTGTCCGCTCGCTGCCCGGCGGCACCGTCACGGCCGCCCCTGCACGAAGGCGATGATTGCCTCGGCCGTCTCCTCGGGGGCGCTGAGCTGGGGGCAGTGGCCCGTCGAGTCCAGCGTGACCAGTTGGCTGCCGGGGATCTGTGCGTGGACGAACGCGCCCACCTCGCGCGGGGCGAGCGTGTCGCGCGCGCTCTCGGCGACGAGTGTCGGGACGCTCACCGTGGCGAGATCCGCCCGGTTGTCGGACAGGAAGGTCGCTCGCGCGAACACCCGGGCGATGTCCGGATCGGTCCGGCAGAAGCTGTTGGTCAGCTCCTCGGCCAGCTCGGGACGCTCCGGGTTACCCATGATCACCGGAGCCATGGTCGCTGACCAGCCCAGATAGTTGCTGTCCAGCGACTCGAGCAGCTCGCCGATGTCCTCCTCGCTGAAGCCGCCGCGGTAGTCGCCGTCATCGATGTAGGACGGCGACGGGGTGAGGAGGATCAGACTGTCGAAGAGCTCGGGCTCCTGGGCCGCGGCGAGGACTCCGATCATGGCACTGACCGAATGCCCGACGAAGGTCACGGGTCCGAGGCCGAGCTCCTGGCAGATCTGGATCACGTCCTGCGCATAGCCGTCCAGGGTGGCGTACCGCTCAGGGCTCCAGGTGGACACATCTGATTGCCCCGCCCCCACATGGTCGAACAGGACCACCCGGAAGTGCTTCTCGAGTTCGGGCGCGACGAGACGCCACAGGTTCTGATCGCATCCGAAGCCATGGGCGAGCATCACTACCGGACCGCTGTCCTGGCCGGTCACCGCTACCCGGTTCCTCTTGAGCACGTCCATGAAAACAGTCTGACACTCCCGGTAGGTGACGGCCCGGTCTGCCGGAACGGGCTGGTCAAGAGGGGGTTTGCGCCAGGCGCAGCCACCGGGACCGGCTGCTGGAGGGGTGCGCCGTCCCCGGGCTTACGGCCGGGCTCGCTCCTCTTGCGCTCGAACGCTCGCGCGGTGGCCTTCGCAAGCCGGGGAGGTCCATCCGGCCGGTGACGGCCGGGAACGACGGTACGTCGCGCCGACGCACGGCGCCGAGGGAGATGCCTGCGGACGGCGGGCGCGTGACCGGAGACCCCGCTCCTGGAGGTCGCGGTTCGTGAACGGAGTCCCCGGCCACCCTTTCCGGCTTCCCCGACTGCACCGGCAGTAACCTCTCTCCCTCCGCTCGCTCCGGTTGCGAGGGCGGGCGACGTGCGGGTGGGCCGCGACGCAGTGTCGCGGCCCACCCGCACGTAGAGAGCTCTGTTCAGCCGCTGACCAGCAGCGGCGGCGTATCAGAAGTAATGCTTGCGCCCGCCGACCTTGCGCCCGCTTGCACCGAGGATCCACAGAATGGCGCCCACCACGACGAGCACTCCGCCGATGGTCGTCAGCAAGGACACGCCGACAAGCAGGCCAATTATCAGCAGAACCGCACCGAGCAGAATCATGTCAGCTCCCATCATCGAGTCTTGTAGGCGCTACGAGGAATGCCACTTCCCAGCGGCCTCATCACGACCGGCACGACCTGACCGACCTCGCGTTGACAGCCATCAGGTCCCTGTCGCGCTCATCCTTGTGCCCCGCGATTCCGGGTTCACGCACACCTTCAGGTCACAACGGGATTCAGGCCTTCACGATCGCCCTCCCCCGACCATCGCCGTGACCGCGGTGCGACGGAGCGGGGAGCTGCCCTGGGAGCGCCGCCGACGGCTGACCGCAGGGGTTTTGTCCACGGAACTCGGGAGCGTTGCCTGTGATCATGGTCTGGGCTCGTCAACGGGCTGAGGGCTGCCCTCCGGGTCCGGTGTGGCTTGGGGTGTTCACACCGGCCGAGAGGCCCTTCGTCGTGCCTCAGCGTGTGGCGTCTTCCCCCGAGGACGTCTGCGGCCCGCGATTGCCGGAGTGCGCGACGAACCGGCTCAACCGGTACGTGGTCGGCAGCGTCAGCCGCCCGCACAGGACGTCGATACGGATCATCGACCCGTCGACTCCTGCCTCCCTAAGACGGCTCTGCTGTGCGCGCAACTCCGCCTCGTCCCGCGTCTCGCACACCACTTCCCACCGCCCCGCATCCGGCGCCGTGCGCGCGGCGAGCCGCTGCCTCTCGGCCTCGGCCCGCCGCCTTCTTCTCCCCTGTCCTGGCATCGGCCCACCCTCGCCGAAACGGTGCCGGAAGGGCAAGGAAGCGGGCCGAGCAGGACCACCCGGCTCGCGGACCGTCTGCCGGCCAGAGGCCGGTAGCGGGCCGGGTCGGTCCGGGAGCGGGTCAACTGCGCGCTCCCGGACCCGGCACTCCGGGTGTCAGCCGCTGGAGCAGACGGTGCCGTTGAGCCGGAAGGAAGTCGGGTCGGGGTTGGGCCCGTCGTTGGCGCCGACGAATCCGAAGGAGGCCGCCGAACCGCCGTCCGGGGCCAGCGGCCCCGCACCTTCGGAGGCGGTCACCCGCATATGTGAACCGACCTGGTGGAACGTGGCGTTCCAGCTGGAGGACACCGACTGTCCCTCGGTCGGCCAGTCCCAGTCCACGGTCCAGCCGGTGATCGGTGTGTCCGAGAGGTTGCGGACGGTCACCGTGGCGACGAAGCCGTTGCCCCAGCTCGTATCACGGTGATACGTCACCGCGCAGGCGGCGTCCGAGGGAGTGCCGGTGGTGAGGGTCAGGGGCGAGGACGGGGCGGAGAGCCGCCCCGAGGCATCCGCCGCCAGTACATTGACCGTGTGGGTGCTGCCCGGCGGCAGATTCCGCAGGGTGACGGAGGTGCCGGTGGTCTCACCGACCACGCGGGTGTGGGCGCCGTCTCGCTCGAGGACGAGATAACGGGTGGCGCCCGCCGCGGCCGCCCAGGACAGGCGGGCGGTGGTGTCGGTCGCCATGTCCAGCCTCGGGGTGCCGGGGGTGCCTGCAGCCGAGGCGCCCGGCCCGGTCCCTGCTCGTGGTTCGAGGGTCACGGTGAGCAACGCGTACGGCGGCACGGTGACGCGGGACGCGGACGCCTCACCGTCGGCGACGTCGGTGATGTCGCTGTCACCCCGCGCGTAGCGGGTGACCCGGGGCGTGGTGGCGGACGGGGTGAAGCCCGCGTAGTCGAGGTCCACGGTCCGCGGTGTGTCCGGGTCCTTGTTGACGAGCATGACACTCAGCCGCCCGTCACGACGGAGCACGGCATGGGCCGAGACGTCCTGCGCGGTGGACTCGGCGGCGACCATGGTGTCGCCCGCGGTGCCCAGTTCGCTGGTCATCTTCATCCCGTAGTAGGGATGGAACGGTGTGTTGGGCGCCGGTTCGCACACGTCGCCGGTGCAGGCGCCGCTGGAGAGCATCCCCATGTCGCCGTAGTCGGTCTCGCCGTCGACGGTCGTGATCTGGCCCGCGCCGTTATGAGTGTTCCACCAGTCGACGGCGAACACGCCGTTCTCCAAGGCCGTCATGAACGCGTCGGCGGCGAACAAGCCGTTCGGACGGGCGGTGAGCCGGCTGCCGCCGGTGTTGGTGTTGATCTCGGTGAGGGCGATGGCGATGTCCGGCGAGTCCGCGCCGGCGAAACGGTCGATCTGGCTGCGCACCTCCCGGAGCTCACCGGGCAGCTTGGCCAGCCTGGCCAGGGCGTCCTCGGCAGTGGTCTCGCCGCCACCCGCGTACCAGTGCACGCTCACGAAGTCGATGACGTCGGCCACTTCGGGGAGCACGGTGTGGTTCCAGTCGCCGGAGTCGCCCGTGCCGACGACACCGTCCGGCCACTCACCCGGGGTGGTGAGGACCGCGCCGATCTTGACCGTCGGATCGACTGCCTTCATGGCCGCGGCGTAGGCGCGCACCTGGCGCGCGTACTCGCGGGGGCTCTTGTCCTCGTGGTCGTCGTGCTCCCAGCCGCTGCCGTAGTGGCCGTTGCCGTAGATCTCGTTGCCGATCTCCCAGTACTTCGCGTCGTAGCCCTTGGTGACGTTCGCGTACCTGACCCAGCCGGCCGCCTCCTCGGCGGTGCCGGAGCCGTAGTTGGCGATCAGGATCGGCTGCGCGCCGGCGGCGCGGGCGGTGGCCATGAAGGAGTCGAAGCCGGTGCCCGGGGCGACGTACCCGCCGGGAGCCGTATGCGTCTCCCAGTGGTAGATGTCCGCGTAGGAACCTCCCGGGTAGCGCATCGCCCCCACATCGGCCGCCTTCATCAGGTCGGCGACCTCGGGATCATTCATGTGCGCGTCCCAAATGGCGGTGTTGACGCCGCGGGCGGTGCCGGACAACGTGCCCAGCGACGCTTGGGCGTTGACCTGGACACCGACGTCCGCCTCGTCCGCCTCCTGCGGCGCGGCGGGAGCGACGCCGACCAGCGAGGCCAGCAGGGCCAGCGAGGCGGCCAGCACGGCCGCGCCACGCGCGAGGGGGCGTAAACCGGTACCGGCCGGGCGTGCGGGTCGGTGCGGTCGTGGCATGGGGGTCCTCCCTAGGAATGCGGTGGCACGGACGGGGCATGTCGGACCGTGACGCCTGACGAACCAGGTGCCGCCGCGGATGCGGACGTTCCGCGCCGATGGCACGGACGACGAGGCGTGAGTGCGGAGCGGTCGTGCACGTGCGGGGGCGGCCGGAGTCGCCTATGGGAGCGCTCCCATCATGGGAGGGGGGCGATGTCCTGTCAACGCCCGGGCACGTCGGATCCGGGCGGGGTGACGGCAACCGCGCCTCGCCGGGCGTGACGGTGACGCCGAAGCCCGCGTGTCGGACCAGCCTCGGTCATCGATGTCCGCCCCCGCGCAAGCCACACCCTCGTGCGCAACCATGCGCCCGCCCCGTCGATCACCGCAGTCACCGTCGCGGGGATCACCACACGCACGCGGCCGACGACTCGCCCCCGGTCCGCGGGAAGTGAAGGGGCGCACCCCGAAGCACTCCTGACGGCCCAGGCAGACTGGATCACACCCCTGTCTCGATGCTCAAATGACATCCCCCTCGGACGTGACCCCCGCATCCGACCTCGCGGGCAAGGAGCCCAGAACCGTGACCGAACTGGATCCCTTCACCGACGCGCTCGACTATCCGCTGTACGTCGTCACCGCCGACGTGGCCGGCGAGCGGTCAGGCTGTCTCGTCGGCTTCGGTTCCCAGTGCTCAATCCGACCCGCCCGGTTCATGGTGTGGCTGTCGAAGGCCAACCGGACCTATCGCGTCGCCGCCCGCGCCGATCGCCTCGCGGTGCACCTGCTGGGCCGCGACCAGGGCCACCTGGCCCACCTGTTCGGCGGCGAGACCGGGGACGAGACCGACAAGTTCTCCCGGACCCGCTGGCACCCGGGCCCGGGCGGGGCCCCGGTCCTCGACGAGGCGCCCGCCTGGTTCGTCGGCCGGGTCGAGAGCCGGGTCGACGGCGGCGACCACGTCGGTTTCCTCCTCGCTCCCGAGGCGGCGGAACACCCCGGGGGCGATGGTCTCCGTCTCCTGCTCCTGTCCGACGGCGTCGACATCACGCCGGGGCATCCGGCGGACTGACGGGGCGCGTCGGCCCGCCGCTCGGCCGTACGGCGGGCCGAAGGCGGGGGCGCAGGGGCCCTCGTCCACGATGTCGTGAGCGCCCTGCCGGGAGGGGCGAGGAACTCCCCCAGCCCCAGGCGGCCCGGCGGCCCGCCCGTGAGGGGCCGTCACTGCCGCGCGGCAGTGCGCAAGGCTGTGACCACGGCCGTGATCGTCGGGTTCACGGTCTCGGTGTGACGGGTCGCGGCGAAGAGCAGACGCTGGATCGGGCGGTCCTCGATGGGCGCCGTCCTGATGCCTGGTGCAGCCGGGTCGATGGCCGTTCGGGGGACGAGCGCGGTGGCGAGGCCGGCCCGCGCGAGGGCGAGTTGGGCGGCGATGTCGGCGGTGAGGTACCGCGTCACCGGGGTGAATCCGGCTTGGTGGCAGGCGTGCCGGATGGCCTGCCCGCAGTCCGTGGACGGCGGCGGCAGGGCGAGACTGCGCGTGGCCAGCTCCCGCAGGGCGACCGGCCGTTCGTCGGTCTGCCCGGCCGCGCTGACGACGAGCAGCGGATCGTCGAGCAGCGGCACGATCTCGATGCCCCGGGGCGCGGTGGCGGGCAGGTGGTCGTACCTCTGGCCCAGCAGCACATCGACGGTGCCCAGCGTGAGTTCCCGCAGTTGTGCCTGATCGGTGACCAGGCAGGTCACCGTGAGCTGCGGGTGGTCCGCCCCCAGGGTGGTCAGCGCGGGGGCCACGATCGTGGCTACGGTCGAAGGCAACGCGGCGAGCGTGGCGGAGGCGCCGACCGTGTCCTTGACCGCGGCGACGGCGCTCTCCGCCTCCTGCACGGCTGCGAGGATCCGGTCGGCGTGTTCGAGGAGCACCCGCCCCGCCTCCGTCAGTGCCACGGTTCGCCCGTCGGGGCGCAGCAGGTCGACTCCCACGTCGCGCCGCAGCGCGGACAGCTGCTGGGAAACCGCAGAGGTTGTTGTTCGGGCGTATGGAGCAGGTCGAGGCCCTCGCCGAGAGCGACCCCAACGACCCCCGGCCGGCTCTGGAGACCAAGCTCGCGAAGTGGGAGAAGACGAAGGCCGAGTGGGAGGAGGAGGCCCTCACGGGCGAGCACTCCCCGCGCGTCATCCTGAACGCCATCGCCAAGCTGGACGAGAACATCGCCAAGCTGGACGAGAACATCGCCAAGGCCCGCCGAGAGGCGGCCGAGTACAGCGTCAAGGCCAACCTCACCGAGATCGGTGCAGCGGAGCTGCGTAAGGCGTGGGGGGACTACTCCGTCTCCCGGAAGCAGTCCGTATACCGGAGCCTGATCAGGGAGATCCTGATCCACCCCGCGACCCGGCCCGTCAACGTGTGGAACCCGGGCCGGGTCGAGGTGTTTTGGAAGTGATCAGGAGTCCACGGACTCCACGGGGGCTGGCCACCCGTCCGGCATGAGGAAGCCACGAAGATCGCCTCTAATGTCCACCTCGCGGGTACTCGGCTCCGGTACGACCAAGCCATCCAGGATCTTGTCGTCAGGATGATGGAAGACGCTGCGGTACGCCTCCAGCACGACCTTCTGGTTGATTGTTTTCGCCACGTGCGCAGTCGGCGGGATACGCGAGTCCGCACCCTCATCTCCTCTGATCATGAGGGCCGCACGCCGGTCAAGAGGGAGCAGGAAACCCGCAGCCGTCGCCAACCCAACACCTTCGTACGGATCGTCGCCCGGCCTCGGCACGAGAACAAGCGGGCTGTCCGAGGTCAGAAGCGTTTTCTTCTCGAAGCGGCAGAGCCCCCACGACCGGCTGTGGAAGAAGGCTGCGGTCCGAGGCACCAGATCTTTGATGAGCTTGAGGTGGTAGTTCGGGTGCTGCTTCACGGAGTAGGAGTCAAAGTCGGTCAGCGACTGCCACCGCTCCTCCACTTCCCCCGCGGTGGGCGGCCGACCGAGCGACTTCTCCATGACCTCGCGAATCTGCGGCTTGCCCTTAACCGCGATGGTCAGTTTGAGCAGGTAATCGGCGATCTCATCGCCCTGCTGCCTGACCGCCGGGACACGGACGTGCTGGAGTGCCGCCCACATGGAGAGCGCGACGCGATGCTCTTTAGCTGGCGGCCACTCCCTCTGATCAACGATCGCCCGTATCGCCTGGATGCCCTTGTTCTCGATGTCACCGAACGCATCCTCGACAGCATCAGTCCACTCGCCGGAGGCGGTCTCCATGAGGTAGAAGTCTCTGATAACGGTAGAACGCTTGATCGGCTCTCGACGACCCTCCCCGCCCCCCAGGCGCACCTTCGTAATCTGCTTATGTTCGTCGGCGAAGCGCTCCAGGTAGGACCTGGGCACAGTGTGATTGGCCCTCTTCAGGCCCTTCTTGGAGCTTCCCATCTCGTTACGGTAAGCGCACCGACTGACAACGCCAGGGGGTTTACCGTAGATGCCGCTGTCCCGAAGCCCCGTGGATGCGAGCCGCCCGGGTCAGGTCAGTCTTCACGCGACGGAGCATCCGCGTCTGCGCCACGGTCAGCGGGGGCGCAGTGGCCATCTGCCGTTCGACCCAGGCGGCCTCCAGGCGTTCCCTCTCGGCCCAACGAAGCTGACAGGCAACCAGGTTGCCCACAAGCTTTCGCGCGGCGGGAGAACGCAGGGGGCGGCCATTTACGACGGGCCCGTACAAGACCCTTCGGAAGCCGCCAAGGGCCTCCGGGTCGATGATGACCAGACCCTTCACAAGAACTCCGGCTGAGCGGGCTCATACCCGCTGGCGCCGACCACGGGAGGACCCCAACACGGGGCTATGTCGGTGGCCGGGGATTCCTGGGCCGGCTCGTAGCACTCCGGGCAGCGCACGTTCATCCCTGCTCCTCCACCTTCAGCCAGCGGTCCGGGTGCTCCTCGGTCTCCCGGGCCTTCAGGGCCTCCACCTGGGCTTCGGTGAGGTCGGTGATGATGTACACGCCTCCCCGGCTCGGAGCGTGCTCCGACAGGTTGCTGAAGGCGTGCACCGTGTACAGCATGGCCATCTCAGACGCTCCCGTTCTGCCAGGCCTCGCGACTGTCGAAGGTGAGCGCCTTGCCCTCCCGGGAGCTCGTGAAGGTGGTCACCGCCCGCCCGCCGTCGGTGCCGAAGTCGATGAGCTGGAGACCGCAGTGCGGCCAGCCGTAGGACCAGGCGAGCTTCCAGCTCCCACCCAGCTCCAGCACCGTGACCCGGTCGCCGCTCTCGGTCTCGTAGTGGCCCTTCTGCTCCCATTCCATGGGATCCCCTCGAATTTAAATTCACCAGTCGCCATCGAAGACCTCGGGTTCGTCGTCGGCGAGCATCGCCATGGCCTGCTCCGCGGTCCCGCCGGGCGGGATGAACGGACAGACGGGCGGACAGCGGAACTCCCCGTCGTTGCAGGTCGGGCACTGCGCCATAGATGCCCCCTCAAGAAATTTAAAATCGACGAACCCCAGATACGACACGAGGCCCGCTCCGGAGGTAAATCCAGAGCGGGCCTGCGCGATCAGGGTAGCGGACTTCTG
The DNA here is from genome assembly GCF_040630435.1 of Streptomyces sp. NPDC005803. NCBI lineage: Bacteria > Bacillati > Actinomycetota > Actinomycetes > Kitasatosporales > Streptomycetaceae > Streptomyces > Streptomyces sp. NPDC005803. The sequence continues at coordinate 62,891 of NZ_JBEXXO010000006.1, forward strand.
GGGGTCTGGGGAGTTCTCCAATAATCGTTAGAGTGCGGCGAGGGGTGAGCCCTCGAATTTAAATTCCCGAGCGGGAGAAGGCCTCGATCTGGAGGCACCGGGCGTACTCCCAGCGGAGTGGGTCGGAGGCATCCAGGGCCAGCAGCCGTACCGCCTCCTCGTCCCCTTGGTCCCGCAGGGCCCGAGCCGCCCTCATGCCCGCCTGAAAGCCCCGCAGGGAGAGGAGGTATCCATCCGGCTCCTCGGCCAGCCCGTGGCGCTCCAGGTCCTCTTGGCGGGCCTCAGGACTCATGGCCGACGCGGCTCCGGGTACGGACGGGGACCTCGTCCTCGATCGGCAGCCACTCGGCGTGGTAGTCGGGGTGGCCGACGTAAGCCAGAACGAGTTCCTCGATCACCGGCTGACGAGACCTCATCCACTGGTTGGTGATCGCACTAGCGACGACGCCACCCCAGAAGGAGTTCCCCCCGTCCCCCACCCTCTCCTGGGGCTCGTACATCCACCCCAGGAGCCTTCTCTTCATCTCGACGTCGGCGAGGACCCGGGCCTGCAACTGTTCCACGTCCGCGTTCTTGCCGGGCTTCAGTGCACGGGCGGCCTTCTCGTCCTCGCGAAGGCGGGCCACCAGGAACTCCACCTTGAGCTCGAAGTCGTCTCGCATCATCGCCATCCCCCTCGTCAGTAAGCGCTGGGGGCCATCATCCACGGCAACCCGCTCCGGCGGAGGGGAACTTGCGCTATTTCCCGGTCACCGGAGGGACCCAGCGATGACACGCCTGCGCCTCTCCGCGAGCAGCTCCTGAGAGACCACACGACACCGGACGCGGCCGCCCTCGACATCACGGGGGGCATCGACATCCGGGTGGAGGCCACCGCGGACTGGTACGCGGCCGGGTCGCAGGCACTTATCGGAAAGTGGATCACCGCGACGAGCCAGAAGAGCTACATGCTCCGGCTCTCCGACAGCACCGTCATCCTGAACTGGTCCCCCAACGGGGCCAGTACCTTCTTCGCGTCCCAGCCGCTGCCTGCGCTACCGCGCCGCGCTGCTCTCCGGGCTACCCTCGACGTGGACAACGGGGCCGGCGGGCTGACCGCAACCCTGTACTGGGCTGAGTCGCTGGCCGGTCCCTGGACTGTGATCGGTGCCCCGCTCGTGGTGCCGGGCGTGACGAGCATCTTCGCGGGCACCGCCACGCTGGAGCTGGCGCCGCTCGCCGCGACCGGCGTCGCCCCGCTCCGGGGCCGTGTGCACCGGGCCGAGGTCCGTAACGGCATCGGCGGGACCGTGGTGGCGTCCCCGGATTTCCGGGCCAAGGCCCCCGGTGCGACCGGGTTCACGGACTCGGCCGGCCGAGTCTGGTCGGTGACCGGAACAGCTGCCATCAGCAACAGGCAGTACCGATTCGTCGGTGAGATCAGTGCGTGGCCGTCCCGCTGGGACGTGTCCGGCAAGGACGTGTGGGTGCGATCGAGGCGGCCGGAATCCTCCGCCGCATGGGGCAGGGCAAAAAGGCTCTGGACTCCACGCTGCGCCGCCGTATCCCGTCCAGTACGGGCATGCTCGCGTACTGGCCGATGGAGGACGAGCAGGGCGCGACCGCCGCATACTCGCCGCTGCCCAACGTCCTGCCCCTGACCACGACCGGGCTCGACTTCGCAGCGGAGGACAGCCTGGGCGGATCGTCCCCGCTGCCCAAACTCACGAACCCGGCCTCGCTCATGACCCGGGTGCCCGGCACCACCACGGTCGGGTGGCAGGTCGAATTCGTCTACAACCTCCCGACCATGCCCGCCGCGCAGACCGAAATCGTGCGGGTAGCCGTCACCGGAGCCGTGCTCCGCACCGTCGTGCTGTACGCGTCGACGGCCGGGATCCGCATCGAGATGCTCGACAAGGACGACGCCATCCTGGCGTTCTTCCTGAACACAGGCGAGCCGTCGATCGCCGCCTTCACCGGGGGATGGAACCGGGTGGCGATCTACTCCGGGGATGCGGGCGGCGGACAGACCCGGGTCCAGGCAACGTGGCGGGACGTGTCGGCAAACATCCGCTACTACGCGTCGACGTTCGCGACGACGACACAGGGCCGGGTCACCACCGTCCGCGGGTTGTGGGGGCACGCGACTGAGGGCATGGCCATTGGGCACCTCGCGGTGTCCGGGACCCCGGGAACGGGAGTGTCTGGCAGCCCGCCCGCGTCCAGCATTTTCGAGGGCGCGGACGACGGGTTCGCTGGTGAATCCGTCGTCAACCGCATGGCCCGGCTCGCCGACGAGGAGGCGGCGCAGCTGGACCTGTCTTGGCGTGTCGGGGACCCGAGCACGTCGTCCGAGCGGATGGGGCCGCAGCGCCCGAGCACGCTGCTGGACCTGCTGGGCGAGGCGGCCGAGACGGACGGCGGGATCCTGCACGAGCGCCTGGACCGGGCCGTCCTGGTGTACCGGGACCGGGCCTCGCTGTACAACCAGCGCGTGGCCCTGGCCCTCGACTACCTTGCGACGGGCGAGGTGCCGCCGCCGCTGGAGCCGACCGAGGACGACCAGAATCTCCGCAATGACACGACCGTCACCTGCTCCGGCGGGTCGTCCGACCGAGTCGTGCAGGCCGCCGGTCCCCTTTCGGTGAACCCGCCACCGGCCGGGGTCGGCCCGTATGACGAGTCCCTGACCCTGTCGCTGTACGACGACACGCAGCCCGAGCGGATCGTCGGATGGCGGGTCCACCTCGGCACCGTGGACGAGGCCCGCTACCCGACGATCAGTGTGTGGCTGCACGCAGCCCCGCACCTCATCGACACCGTCCTCGGCATGGACATCGGGGACCGGCTCACGATCGCGCACCCCCCGGCGTGGCTGCCCCCGGACACCATCGACCAGCACGCGCTCGGATACACGGAGGTGCTCAGCCAGTTCGAGTGGACGCTCACGTACAACTGCACGCCCGCCAGCCCGTGGCAGGTGGGCGTCGAGGGTGACCCCGCGTTGGCCCGGGCGGACACGGCTGGCACCGTGCTGAACGGGGCGATGACGGCGACCACAACCGTCTGCAACGTGAACACGACCGTCGGCCCCCGCTGGGTCGACTCGGCCACGTACCCGTCGGATTTCCCGTTCAACATCCGGGTCGGCGGTGAGGTGATGCGGGTTAACTCCTGCATCGGCACGACTGTCTCGCAGTCGTTCTCTGTGACGCGCAGCATCAACGGCGTCGCCAAGGCGCAGGCGTCCGGCACCGACGTCCGCCTCGCTACCCCGACCATCGCCGCCCTGTTGGAGGACCACATGCCGATTCTGTCCGGGATGCGCCTGACCTCGTTGCGCCTCAACTGGGCGCGGCCCGAGGTGTACTCGGCAACTGGGACAGGTGACCTAGCCGTGACCGGGACGACCACCCTTATCCCCGGCGCCGAGATCACCGTCACGACCGGGGCGAACGCCCGGATCATCGCGGACGGAGCGGTGAACTTTCTCAACGGCGGGACCGCCCTGACCGCGTCGTCCTTCTGCTCCACACAGTTGGTAGTCGACGGCTCCACCATCCCGACCTTTGGCCGGTGGGGCGATACCGCAGCGGGCTCCCAGGGGACACCGTCGCAGCAGTGGGACATCACCAGTCTCGCCGCCGGAACCCACACCCTGCGCCTGTCAGCGGCCAGGACCTCGGCCAGCACGGGCACGGTGACGGCGGTCGGCGCGCACTCCGTCCTGATCTTCTCGGTATACGAGCAGATCGTGTAATCCCTGGCCAACACCCTGCCCCGCTCCAACGGCCAGGGCTTTCCCATGCCCTGGAGGGAGTATGGCTCAACCTCTGTCCGCTGCCGATGTGGTGTCCGCCCTGGATGCCGAGGGCGTCACTGCGGTGTAGGTCTCGCGTGGCCGGAGGATCGTGCAATACATGACGGAACAGACGGCTGAGAACCTGGGTGTGCCTCGCCCGGAGCTGAGAATTCACGCCCATCGATCGTCGGTGACCTCTAAGGTCCTGACATGGCCAAGGTCTGTGTCTTCTGCGGAGGCACCCCCCTGACGAAAGAGCACGTCCTGCCTCGCTGGCTCAAGGTCGCGATGGACCCGACGGTACGGACGGTCCGATACGTCCGGCTAAGCCGGGACGGTGTCCAGCGCCATGACGCTCCTCCGCTGAACGATCAGGTCAAGGTCGTCTGTTCTGACTGCAACAGCGGCTGGATGAATCAGCTTGAGGAAGACGTACGGCCGTTTCTGCCAGACCTGATCCGGGGACTGCCATGCACCCTCGACTCGGTGAGGCAGCGGTCCCTGGCGAGCTGGGCACTGAAGACCATCCTGATGTTTCAGTACACCCACCGCTCCGAGGTGCGCGCTGCCATCCCGTCGGGAGACTTCAGCGCGTTTCACGAGAACCGCCGACCGACCAGATCCATGCTTGGCCGGCTGGGGTTTGTGAACTACCCGCCAGACGACTCCGTGCCTCTATTGGACACGCTCTGTCAGGGGTACGGAACGGCAGAGATGGGCGGCGTTGCTTGGATCGGCACACTGCGGATCGGCTGCATGTTGGTGCAGATCATCCGCGCGCCCGACGTAAGAGCCGAGTACAGGCTGACGCCTTACGAGACACTGCCATCCCTGCGGCCCATGTGGGAACCGGACGAGCCGATCGAGTGGCCGCTCCCTGCCGCGATCCCACACGAGCTGATGACGGCCCTGGCGCTTCCTGAAGGCCTCGACGTCAACCTCATTCCTCTTTAGACCAGTCCGGTCGCCTTGTACTACAAGCGCCGCTATCGTCCCATCATGGATGATTCCCTTTCCTTCGAGAGCTTCCTTGAGGGTGCGAAGAAGGCCGCCCACAGAGCCATGGGCGATCACGGGCGTGGCGAGTACGACGAGTTCGCGCTTCACGCCGGGGTCGCCGTCGAGCGACTCGCCAAGGCGGTCCTGGTCAAGAAGAATCCGGCCTACCTGATCGAGTTCCGTAACGGCAACCCGGACATGTTGCTCTACCTCTGCGGTGACCTTGAGCTGGATATCGACCAAGTCAGGACCGTTGGGGCGAAGGACGCCATCAAGCGACTTCGCCGGCTCTCAGTGCTCGGCCCTGATCCGCAGCTTGACCTGCTGATCGAGATCCGCAACGGAGCTGCTCACACGTCGACCGGCGAAAAGGCAAAGTCGCACTTGCCGACGCTCGCTGTACACATCGGTGCCCTGCTGCAAGATCTCGGACTCCCCGAACCGGCGTTCTGGGGGCGCTGGACGAGCGCGGTCGGCGTGGCTGTCGACAAGAAGCGCAGCAAGATTCAGCGGGATGTAGAGATTCGGATCAAGCAGGCCCGGCACCTCTTCGAGGACAGGTTCAAGGACCTACCCGAAGGCACTGTGGCGCATGTGCTGACATCAGCTGAGCCACGCGTGCCAAGGTTCGATCCTGGTCTCAATGCAAGGTGGCTTAACGAGCTACCCACAGGCGACCATTACTTCCATCTCGCCACTGTGGACTGCCCTGCATGCAAGGGTCTCGCAACGGTCAGACTCCTGCCTTCCGAGGAGGGCAGCCTCCCTAGCAGCATGGACGTCCTGTACTGCGATCTGTGCAGCCTGTACCTGACGGGGCAGGACGAAGTGAGGGCGTCCGGCACGAGGAGCCCATTTCAGAGCAACAGACCTCCTCGGCTGATGACGATCACCGGCGTTGGGCCCATACCTGTCCTGGATCCCGAGCCAACGCCCGAAAGCTGACCCAGCCCCCGAAGGCCCCGGCCCCAAAGTCGGGGCTTTCGCTTGCTCGAAGACGCGCTGGATCCTCCTGCGCTTATCCCGCAAGGAGGACCGTTGCTCCCTGACCTGCTCATGATCCTGACCGCTGCCGAGGCGACCGAGACCCCTGCCGACATCGGCAAGATGATCGGCGGCTTCGCCCAGTACGGCGTGGTCGGACTGATCATCGTGCTGCTGATCTTCGGAATCCTCGTCCCCAAGTACGTGATGGCAGGCCTGATGGCCGAGAAGGACAACTGGCGCTCCGCCTTCGAGCAGGAACGCGCCGCTCATCAGGTGACCCGGGAGCAGCTCGCCAAAGCCGAGGAGCGCGGGGACGTCGCCACCGAGCAGGGCAGGGCGATGAACGCCCTTCTCCTGGAGCTCGGCCATCGGCCCCACACAGCCCCCGGGAGCGCCTGACATGTGGTCCTTCACCCTACGTAGCCAGGTGTCTCCAGAGTCGGAGACCGCGAAGAGGACCGCCGAGGAGGCCTTCCAGGAAGCGCAAGCCCGGACTCCCGAGTCCGAGGCCAAGCTCAAGGAGAGCTGCCGGGTAAAGAAGCAGCTCAAGGCCCACAACAGAGCCAACGCCTACAGCGACTTCATCGAGGGCATCGTCATCGGCCGCCTCAGCGACCGGCCGATCGTAAGGGGGTCTCCGTGCTCTACCTCGCCACTCTGTACGCCCTGCTGGGCACCGGCCTGGCCGCCTCCGTCGGCTTCGTGGTCCTGCATCGCCCCCGACACTTCTTCCGGGTCACCGAGATCAACGCCTCGTGGTGGGTCATCATCGTCGGCCTCGGGTACGCGCGCTCGTGCGTGCTCCTGGGAATCCGCGGTGACCTCCCCTCCCACGAGTGGTGGGACGTAGCCCTGTCCCTGGGGCTCCTGAGCGCCATTGACGCCCTCCTCCTGGTCCGCTTCTTCTCGTACCTCCTCTACCGGCGGCAGCACCCTGAGAAGCCGCCCGCGGCCTCCTGAAGGCCCTTCCCCCGCCCCTCTTGGCATCGGCCCGGAGGGGCTTCTTCATGCCGCCATAACCCCGAGGAGTCCCTTTGAAGCTCGTGACCCGTATGCAGCTCGGGTGGCCCGCGTCGGCCGCTCCGGCCCAGGCAAAGACCAAGGGGGTCAAGGTCCACTACGAGGGGACCGAGGTCTCCACCCGGCTCCTGACGGATCATGCCGAGTGCCTCGCGGAGTGGAAGGCCATCCGCAAGAGCCACCTGGCCAACATCCGCGAGAACTCCTCCGACATCGCGTACAACTACGGCGCTTGCCCGCACGGTTACCTCTTGGAGGGTCGTGGCATCGGCAAGCGCACCGGGGCCAACGGCAACCAGCCGCTGAACGTCGCGCACTACGCCATCGTGGGCCTGGTGGGCAGCGAGGGCCTGACCAAGCCCAGGACGAGATGCTCTCCGCGATCCGGGAGGGCATCGAGCTGCTTCGACAGCACGGAGCCGGCGTCGAGATCAAGGGTCACCGGGACGGCTACGCAACCGCCTGCCCTGGCGGCCCGCTCTACGCCTGGGTGAAGGAGGGTGCTCCGCGACCGAAGGGCGAGCAAAGCCGCAGGAGCCCGCCTCCCAGCCGAAGACTTACCAGGCCTTCCCGGGCAGCACATGGTTCACCAGGGGCCGTAAGAGCCCCATCGTTGCCCGGATGCACGCCCGCCTGGTGACCGTCGGCTGCAACCGGTACAAGTCCTCGGCAAACATGGACACCATCGGTTCCGGGGACGTCGCCTCTTACGAGGCGTGGCAGCGGAAGTACAACTCCGTCCACAGGAAGGGCTGGACCGGATCGGCCCTCACATGGCCTCCGGGCCTGGTACGCCCTCCACGTCCCCAAAAGCTAACCCCTGTACAACGACGCGCCCTCTCCTGGCTGACGCCTGGAGGGGGCACCCTTCGTGCGTCTAGCTACTGGCCTTCTTGCCCAGCCCTTCGACGTAGTTGTGCGCCGCGTTACTCCCCTGCTTGCCCGGCGAGATCTTCAGGATCGCCTGGTTCTTCTCGGGGTTGCCGGTGAGGTACGCCTCGGTCAGGACGTACGGCAGGCCATCGACACGAAAGCGGATGCTGCCGTCTGGGTACGCGCTGACGCGGATCTTCCTACCGTCGGGAAGGACGACATCGTCAGTGAAGTGCGCCTTAACAGGCTGATCAGCCATACAGTCCCCCAGGTCATACAGGCTCAACGGGGCAGCCAGCGTATGGCCAACCTCGTCTGCCTGGAAGGGTGCGTCAGTCCTCAAGGTTGATGACAAAGTCGACCACGGTGGTGTCACCGCGCCGCACGATCGGGTAGGCGACCTCCACGATCCGGCCGTTGTCCGCGAGGTGACGCCGGGTGTACCGCAGCACCGGGACGCCGGAACCGATCCTGAGCGTCTTGGCCTCGCGCTCGGTCGGCATCCCCGAGGTGAAGCTCTCGGTAATCCTGGTGACCCGGATGCCAAGGGAGCTCATCTGCGCCCTCGTCCCTCCCGGCCACGGCTCGTGGATCGGATCGGCGACCGGAGTCCCTTCGACATCTGACCAGCGCACGTACGAGGTGCTCATCTGGGTCGGGTTGTCGTTGTCGTGGAAGACGAAGTGGCGGGCGAGGAGCCTCTCTCCCACCTCGCACTCAAAGAGGGCGGCGAGCTCCGGGGTGGCATCCAGCCGCTCGAAGCGCTTGTCCAACCGGTACTCGGACCAGCCGATGCCCTGGTCCCGCGTGTACGGCGTGGACGGGGCGCCGGGCTCGTTCCGGTAGCGGTCAGCCGCCATCCGGTGCACAGGCGGCGTGGCGCGCACGAGTGTTCCGGCCCGCGCCCGGGTCTCGATCAGGCCCTCGTTGCGGAGCTGAGCCAGCGCATTGCGCATCGTCGTCTCCGAGACGGCGTACGCCTCGGAGAGTTCCGGGAGCGTTGGGAGCCGATCACCAGCCCTGAACTCGCCCGATGAGATGCGTCGCCGCAGCTCGTGAGCGATTCGCAGGTACTCAGGCTGTGCCACACCCACCACCGTTTCGAGTGATCGCGCTCTTTCTGTGCACACATATTGCCCCGATCGGCTTGACCAGCGCCAACCACCCCGCCAATCTGTGCACAGATAGTTCTTATCTGTGCATGGAAAGCCGTGGATCCGGGGACGAGCATGCCCGAATCGGGACAATCATGGAGTCGCCAGTTTGAGGCGCATCCCGGGACGGCCCGTCTGGTCCGCTGCTGGGTGACTCTCTCCGCTTGGACGACTTGGACGCCGCACAGGTGGCCAATGAGCTGTTCCTTGCGGTCATGGCCACTGGTACCCCCACTGTCGAGATGACCCTCTCGACAGCAGGTACCCGCAGTCGAATCACGGCAGCCGGCTCGCGAGAGCTGGTCCTCCGCCACAGCCACGGCCCCGGCTTCACCATCGTCAGCGGTTGGGCCTCCATGTCCGGCACTTGTGCAGACGGACGCGGCGTCTGGGCCCAGTTCACCGTGAAGGACTGACATGGCAACGATCATCAGAGCTGCGGAGTGGACCCTTGGTCCGGAGACAGCACAGGGCGCCCCAAGGGGAGCCCTCTACGAGGCGGAGTGCACCACCTGCGCGGACGGCTCAGGAGCCGAGGAGGGCACCCGCGTTCCTGCTGAGGTCTGGGCCCTGAAGCACACGGGGGAGAACCCGACCCACCGCAACTTCCGAGCGGTCATCACGAGCTTCTGGGCGGTCTCCCCGGCCGCAAGCAACCCCTATTCCGGGGAGGGCCAGTGACGAGGGACCGCAAGCCCTGGGTGGGCGATCAGGTGCACGACGAAGACGCCGACCGAGAGGCGATCATCACGGACGTCAGAAGGAAGGAGGGATACATCCTCCGCCCGCTCCACGGCGGGGTCGAGTGGACGGCCCCCACCTCAGAACGCCTGACGGTCACCGCCCCCCAGGCAGAGCGAGACTCGTTCTGACACACGACTCCCCGCCCCAGGCGGGGCAAGAAGGGCCCCGGTCTCGCGCCCGGGGCCCTTCGATTCGCTGGAGCCGCACAAGTACAAGGAGTGCCCCTCGTGCACAGCCGCGCGTTTCCCTGGATGGCCCGCCTCACAGACGAGGAGGCCTACGAGTTCATCGGCGAGGTGATCCAGGCCGCTCAGGCGGCCGGGACTCACACCGGCTTCCTCCGCTTCTTGGACGAGCGGGTCGCCGTATGGGCCGCCACCACCGAGGCGCTGGCCCAACAGGGCATCAGCGAATGATGACGGCCCCGTCCTGGGCCATCCGTCCGTTCCACGGGAGGTTGGACGAGTCGAGCTGACTGGCCGTTCCACTCCACGCGGGAATCATGGACCAGCCATTTCCTGGGTCCTGCAAATACTGCTGCTCGTAGAGAGTTTACGGGTTAGCAACCGTCATCATGCACCGATCCGGGAATAGGTCGCTGAACCCGACGTTGACGTAGGCCGTGGCGTTCTCTGACTGCTGTGCCGCCGTCGCGATCGAGGCGACGTTTCCCTTGTTGGCATTGTCCTTGTTCCAACTGTCTGCGCACCCCCGAACGGCCTCGTCAGCTCCGTTCGTGAGGCCCTCGGAGGTGGAGGCCTCTACGCGCTCCTCGCCCCCTTGAGCTGCCGTGATGACTCCGCATGCGCCAACCGCGACGACGGCACCGACGGCGATGACGGCGACCCTCTTCCGCTTGGACCACATGCTCCAGAAGCCGGGCCTCTTCGGCGGATTGGAGGGAAGCGGAGGGATGCCCGGAGGGCTCGTGAACGACATACCGAGAAGGCTAGGGAGAGACACTCTAGGAATTCCTGAGTTCTCACAGACGAGGGGTATATCCGGTAGAACTCAGCCCCCGGTTAGCGCCGAGCGACGCTGACCCGCAAACCATTTCCAACCGTGCCCGCCCCACAGCGTTCATGTATCCGCCTCAGCTTTCGTCGTCCCACTCGAAGTCGTCGTCTGTAATCTCTTCGAACTCCTCGTACTCCCCCTTGGGCATGATCACCGGCTCAGGGTCCCAGTGCCGGTACTCCCAGCGCGCCTGAGTGGTGACCTGCTCAATGCTGTCGGTCGGCATCTGCTCGCGAGCTGCCTCGATAGCCGCTGCTACGATCTCGCGGTACGTATCGCGGATGCGGCTGTGCCGAGTCACCTTCTCGTTGACCTCGATCTCCAGCTTGATCGTCAGGATCTTCCTGGTGGCCATACGCCCCCTCCTCGTCATCGGGCGACCAGTCTGTTCGGCTGCACCAGCAGCCCGCTGGCGATCGACAGAGTTGGGCCCGCGAAACTCTCAAGTAGATGTTCTACAAAGAATTTGTGGTGAGCGACCTTCAGCGCATGGAAATCTTCGACTGCCTCGCCGTGGTCGCCCGGCCCCTCCACGATTTCGGTGATGAGTTCATGTCCGACGAGGCGACCGCCGCCGTCGGTCTGCGGGCCGGGTTCTCCCCGGGGCGCGGCTTCTACTGCCGCGGACGGTTCGGAGTCCTCGGCGAGGCACCGGTCCCGGTGGTCCAAGCGGCCCAGGGCTTTCTCGGCCCTCACCTGGTCACCGCGGGCTGGCGGGCCGGTCAGGCGGTGATGCCGGCGGAGGAAGCGGCTGCCTGCTACGCGCAGGCCGTCCGGGCGTGGGGGCGCGCCCACATCGCCGCCGATGTCGACGTGGAGCACTTCAACCGTTTGGCCCAGCAGTTGATCGACGCCGCCGACGGCGGCGCACTGCCTCTGTTCGCCGGCTGGCGCGCGCTGCCCTGCGGGGGTGACGACCCGGTCGGGGCGGCCATGCAGCGTATCCACGTACTGCGGGAGCACCGGGGCGCCTGCCATCTGGCGGCGGTGCGCGCGTGTGGGCTGAGCGCCCGAGCGGCGATGGTGCTCAACCTGGGTGCCGAGCAGGCGACCCACTACGGCTGGCAGGGCCCGCATCCCGATACCGGGGGCCTGCTCCCCCGGTATCGGCGTGCCGAGCGGCTCACCGATGAACTGCAGGCCCCGCTGTACGCCACCCTGACCGACCGGCAGCGAACCGAGTTCGCGCGGCTGGTCGCGGCGTTGACCGCGTCCGGCACCCACGAACGGACCACGTCGACCGCCCCCGGCACCCACGAACGGACCACCACTTCCGCGCACGCTCAGCCCGTGGGAGCAGGCGTCCCGCCAGGTGGGCAGACCGCCGCCGACCGCTTGGGTACGGCATGATCGCGGCCATGCTGATCACTCATGAGGGTTGTTCGCCGACGGTCCACCCCACGGCTTATGTCGCCCCGACCGCCACGCTGTGCGGAAACGTGCGGGTGGGAGCCGGATGCCGGGTGCTGTTCGGCGCGGTGCTCACCGCCGAGGGCGGGCCGGTGGAGTTGGGCGAGGAGAGCATCGTGATGGAGAACGCGGTGCTGCGGGGCACGCGACGGGATCCGCTGATTGTGGGACGGCACGTGCTGGTGGGGCCCGCCTCGTACCTGACCGGCTGCCGGGTGGAGGACGAGGTCTTCCTGGCCACCGGCAGCCGCGTCTTCAACGGAGCGAGGATCGGGACCCGTTCGGAGGTGCGCATCAACGGGATCGTGCATCTGCGCACCGTGCTGCCCGCCGACTCGACGGTGCCGATCGGCTGGGTCGCCGTCGGGGACCCCGTGCGCATCCTTCCGCCGGAGGACCACGACGGGATCTGGGCGGTGCAGAAGGACCTGGATTTCCCCGGGTACGTCTTCGGCCTGAACCGTCCGGCCGACGGAGAGAGTCTGATGCCGGCCCTCTCCGAACGGTTCGGCCGCGCCCTCGGCCGCCACAGCGACGACCGACAGATCTGAGTGGCCGCCGACCCAGCCCCTGTCCACCGCTCCCCCTCAAGGGGGCGCGCGTCAAGGGATCGCCGTCAGACATCCGCCCTCGGGACGCTTTCGTTCCAGGTACGGGAGAAGACCCTGCGGCCGTCCTCGTAGCCGTCCAGGGTGGCGTCGACATGGAACGCGGTCTCGTCCGACGTCAGGAGGGTGCGGGTCTCCACCCGGACGTCCCACGCGGAACGCCGGAACCGCATGGTCCAGGCCGACTCGCCCCTCACCGAACCGAAATCGTCGGCGACGCAGGTGTACTTCTCGCAGGCCCGCAGCCCCACTTCGATCCCGTTCTCCTCGTACCTCTGCAGTCCTCGGTCCTTCACGATGTCGAGCGAGGAGTGGTAGTCGACCAGGTTCCTGGTGACGGTCCACGCCTGTTCGGGCTCGGTCAGCTGGGTGACCTCGGGCGGTTCGCACCCTTCGGGCGCGCCGAAGGGCGTCGAGGACCCTTCGTCCGGGTTCTCGGCGGGCCGGACCGGCAGCGTGAGGTGGCTGCCGGCCTCGTGCACGCTCAGTTGGGCGGGCGAGGGCGCGGGCCAGACCAGGGGCCAGTACGAGGTGGAGACCGACAGCCGCACGCGGTGCCCGGCAGAGAATGCCTGGGCGACTCCGTTGAGGGGGATGCGCACGCGATGGCTCTCGCCCGGCTCAAGGGGCTGGGGCGTGCCGTCACCTGACCGGTGGGCGAGGTCGAGCACCCCGTACGTCACCCGCGTGGCACGACCGTCGGGTGCCACGTCCGACAGACGGACGGTGATCTGCGCCGTCCGCCCGGACGAGGACACGAGCAGTTCCACCGAGGGCGCGCCAAGAATTTCGAGGCGTTCCGTCAGGGGCGGTGTTTCGAAGACCAGCGAACCGCCGTCCTCCTCACGCTGGTCGTACGGGAGATCGGGCGGTGCGTTGTACGAGGCCCACTTGCCCGCGAACTGCCCTACGGACAGGGGTGATTGGATCGTGTGGACACGCTCCGCGACGGGGTCGGTCTCCGACGGGCCGCCCGGCTCCCCCGGGCGCACGATGGTCCCGTCACGCAGCGGGTGGACCACCTCCTGGATGGAGGGCGAGGGCCAACTCGGCTCCCCCACCCAGCGGCCGGGGCGCTCCTCGTACGACGTGGACGGCGGCACGCTCTCCTGCATCCAGGCCTGGATCATGGGGCCGTCCATGACGCCGTTGTCGACGCCCTTGAGCCACCGGTCCCACCATCGCACCACCTCTTGGAGGTACCCGATGGCGGGCCCGGGTTCGCCGAGGTGGGGAAGCTTGTGGGACCAGGGTCCGATCAAACCCTTGCGCGGCACATCGACATGGCTCAGAAGGCGTGTCACGGCGTTGGAGTACCCGTCGGCCCAGCCGCTGGAGGCGAGCACGGGGCAGCGCAGGGCCTGGTAGTTCTCGCTGATCGACGCGTGGCGCCAGTAGTCGTCGCGGTGCTGGTGCCGCAGCCACTCCAGGACCCAGGGGCGGGCGCTGTCCAGGCGTTCGTGCCACATGTCGCGCCAGCGCGCGCCGACCACGGCCGGATCGGGCGGGCAGGTAGCGTAGGCGAACATCGTCCCGGCCTCGGCCAGGTTGTCGGACAGCATGGCGCCGCCGACGTAGTGCATGTCGTCCGCGTACCGGTCGTCCGTGAAGGAGGCGATGACGATGGCGCCCAGGCTCGGCGGCTGCCGGGCGGCGACCTGGAGGGCGGAGAAGGCGCCCCAGGAGATGCCCATCATGCCCGTGCTGCCGTCGCACCAGGGTTGCTCGGCGAGCCAGGCGAGCACTTCTTCCGCGTCGCGCTGTTCCCGCTCCAGGTATTCGTCCAGCAGGACGCCCTCCGATTCCCCCGTGCCCCGGAGGTCGACGCGCACGCAGGCGTAGCCGTGGCCGGCGATGTAGGGGTGGTGGATCGCGTCACGGGTGGAGGTCAGGTCGTTCTTCCGGTACGGAACGGCCTCCAGGATCGCCGGGACCGGGTCACGGGTGGAAGTGGTGGGGCGCCACACCCGCGCTGACAGCCGGACCCCGTCCGACATCGTGATGGTGACGTGGTCGTCCTTCTGGACTGTGTACGGCAGTTGATCGACATAGCGCATACCGATGGTCTGCTCCCTCCTGGTTCCGGCCCGGCTCACTTCGTCTTCTGGTCACGGCCCCCTGGAGACGTTTCGTCGAACGTGAGCCCCAGCGCCGCGACGCACTGGTCGAACTTGCTCCGCAAACCCTCCTCGTCGTCCGCGCCGGTGAAGATGTGGGCGATCTCGTAGCTGTAGCTGTCCTGCTGGGAGGTGGAGGAGAGCTTCTGCCCTTCGGCCGGCACGACGTCGATGCGTACTCCGGGTATCCGGCGCTCGATGGCGGCGAGCTCGGAGGGCGTGGGCACCTGGTGCACCGTGCCTTCGCCGAACCAGCGGTAGTACCACTTCGCGGCCATACGGTACGGGCCCTGTCCGCTGGGGGAGGCGGGGTCGAGACCGAGCGCCAGGCTGATCATCCTGTGGTGATTGGGTACGCCGTCCACGTACTCGAAGAGCTCCGCATGCGACTGGGAGTGGCGTGGGTTGATCTCCAGCAGGCTGATCGTGTCGGCCTGCGGATCGTAGAAGTACTCGATGCTGAAGGTGGCGGAGTCCATGCCTATCTGTCGCATCGTCCGCTTGCTCACCTCGTGCAGCCTCCGGATCACCGAAGGGGGAAGGGTGCTCGGGTACTGATGACGGAGGAAGCACGGAGAATTCGGGTAGTTGATCGAGTCGAGCACTCCGTAGACGGTGACTTCCCCGTCCTTCACATAGCCCTCGACGGCTACCTGAAGGCCCTTCATCGTCTCCTCGGCGAGACAGACCTGGCCTCCCACCCCCGCCATCTCCTCGGGCAGTTCGAGCAGGTCGAGCACGGCTTCGAACGGCCTCCCGACCCGGCCGATCCCCTTCCGTATGGTCTCGACCGCTTCGCGGAACTCCGTCATGTCCGAAACCCCGTAGGCCAGTTCCGACGAGTAGGCCAGGGCGGGCTTGAGCCACATGGGAAAACTCACGCCGTCGGGCGGTCGCGGGTCGTCGCTGTCGAGGTCGACCCGTCCGAAGTTCGGGTACTCGTCGATGGCCTTCTGCTGTTCCAGCCGGCTCCAGTACTTGTGTTCACACTTGACGACCGACTCCAGGCTGGTGGTGCGGGTGCCGTACTCCTGGCCCAGCATCGGGACGAGCGTGCTGACCGGGAAGTCCCAGTAGCCGACGATCGCGTCGACGGGGCCGTCGTGTGCGTCGAGGATCGCGCGGGCCCGGCTCATCAGATCCGCCACCGATACCTCCCCCTCCTGCAACTCGCCGATGCTCAGCAAGGGGTGGAACCTGTACGTTTCGGCGCCCGGGACGGCGTTCAGTGTTGGCAGGTTGGCCTCGTCGAGGCCGAGCACGAAGATGTCTCGCTGTCGGGGCACAGCGTTCTCCTTTCGGGGGATTCACGGCGCATACCCGACTCAGGAGCTCCAAACCGGCACAGCCGGACGCGCTCGACCGGCCGTCGCCAGTGCCGACGGCTACGGCCGGCGCCCTATGCCGCGGAGCCGATGGCGGAGGCGGACAGCCGGACATCCGGAGCGCCCGCTGCCACGGTCCGCTCAGGGCGGGCACCGCGGCGACCGACTTCTTCGGGCGGGAGCGGCCTTGGCATCGCAGCCTCGGGAGGACGTCCGAAGATTTAAAGGAATGGAGTCCTGATGCCGGGGCACATGACGTCTCGGAGGTTGATAACCATGGTTCCTATCATTCTGGTTCTTCTGCTCGCACTGCTTCTCTTCGGGGCCGGTTTCGCATTGAAGGCCCTGTGGTGGATCGCCGTTGTCGTGCTGGTGGTATGGCTCCTCGGCTTCCTGATCCGCCCCGCGGCAAGCGGCGGCAAGCGAGGGCGCTGGTATCGCTGGTAAGGAAAACTGAACAATCGACGGGGTGGGGCGGACCACGGCACAGTGCCGGAGTCCGCCCCACCCCGTTTGGGCGCGCTCGAAAGGCTGCGGGGAAGGCGGGGCCGCGGCAGCACGCACCGACTCCAGGGCAGGATGTGTCGACCCGCCCTTATGGATCTCAGTAATGCGTCATCCGGCCGGTCCGTTCCACGTCGGGACTTCCCCTGAGACGCAGACGCATATGGCCGTGGATGCAGGGCAGGCGACCTTTCGAGAGAGCGTCATCCCCTTTTACCGGGAGGCGCAGACATCCTCCACATCACATCGGTGGAGAGGGAAGAATCTCTACGAAGGAGCCATTCCATGAGTGACAACATCTGGGGCTACCAGCCGGCCGCCAATTACACCGCGGGAACCGACCTGATCGGCTACAAGGTCGAAGCCACCGACGGAAGCATCGGGAAGGTCGACAAGCACTCGGACGAAGTCAACTCCTCGTACCTCGTGGTGGACACAGGTGTCTGGATCTTCGGCAAGCACGTCCTGCTCCCGGCCGGCACGGTCGTCAGCGTGGAACCGGAGCAGCGGAGGATCTTCGTCGACCTGACCAGGGACCAGATCAAGCACTCCCCCGAGTTCGACAAGGACAAGCACGTGGGCGACGCCGGGTACCACGAGCAGGTCGGCGACTACTACCACAGCCACCGCCGCACCTGACTCGCACGACTCGACAGCGTGAAGGGGCCCGGCCGAAGACTCGCAGTCTTCGGCCGGGCCCCTTCACGCTTCTCGACGTTCTGCGCGCCGGCCGTCCCGCGCCGCTCGGCCAGGACGAGCATCCTCCGCGCGTGCGGGCCGGCGTCCCTGCCGGCTGCGTCCGCCCGCCCCTACTTCTTCGCCCGCAGCCGGAGACCGACTTCCTTCTCCTGGTCTCCCGACGCGGCGCCTTCCTCCTGTACTTCGAACGCGGCGCCCAGGGCCGCACAGAGCTGGTCCACTTCGACATAGCCACCTTGCACCGTGGCGGTGACCGGGGCGCCCAGCGAGGCAGGCTCGACCTGTGTCCGCTCACGCGTCGGCTCGAAGTGAGCTGTCCACACGAGTGGGCGATCGCCCTGCTGATCCTCGGCTACCGCGTCGGTGGCGCCGTCGGTGGGAAACGCCGTCCGCAATACGCCGAAGACGGTGGTGGCATCGTCCTCGGACGGTCCTGAGAGGGTCACGGTGACCATCGCGGTGACTCTCCTTTCTGGTGGGGTACTCCGGTGTCGTGTGGTTGTTCGCGGCCTCGGCGGAGCCGGCCCTGCCGCACATCTGCCGAGGGGCGCGCGTCTGAGCGCTCAAGGACCGAGCCTGCGCGCCGTGCTCGCCAGTACGGAGTCGTCTTCGGTCCGTGCCCCCGGAAGCCGGTGGCGAGCGGCTATCAGCGCCGCGTCGACATCCTGCGTCCCCGTCGACAGGCACAGCGAATACGACAGGTCGTCCATCCGTCGGCGGGCCGCCGGACTGCCGTTCTCACTGTCCAGCAGCCTCAGTGCCCGGTACTCCCTGATCAGACCGGACAGCACCACCGGATGGGCCAGCAGCATGACGGTTCTCCTTCGCCTCACGAGACACACTTCTGCGTGCACGGCTGCCCGGCATCCCGGGCTGTATGCGCAGGTTGCCGGCCTCTCCAGCCGGCCAGGCCCCCCGTTCACAGGGTCGGCCCCGCGCAGCGGCACGCACGGGCGCTCATGGACCGCTTGCCCGCCGTGCGTCGGTGAGTGTTCCGCGGCGTGAAAGGTCGTCGGCCCCATGATCCTGGGGACGGATTTCGACCGCAACAGCAGTGGGTCCGTCGGCGTAGCGCCGTCCCGGCCCTCCGCCGGCGTACGGGCCGGGAGAGCCGGGAGGGCCGGGAGAGCCGGGAGAGCCGGGAGGGCCGGGCCGAGGTCAGCCCGGCCGGGCACACGGCACGTGGGAGGGAATAGTGAGCGCCCGTCGATGTTGGTCTCACTATGACTTCTGAGACACGTGAGGCGTTCGGACAGGTCGGCATCTGGAGCGGCGCCCTGCACTCGTCGCGGACGGACGACGTGGGAAGAGCGGCGATCACGGAGGCCGTCGGCGAGCTCGAGGACCTCGGGTACGGCACGCTCTGGATCGGAGGCAGCCCCTCGGCCGAGGATGCCACCGCCGTGGTCGCCGCCACCCGGTCGATCACGGTGGCCACAGGCATCCTGAGCATCTGGGACCACCCCGCGGCGGAGGTGGCGGCCCACATCGCGACGCTCGATCCGAGCGCCCGCGAGCGCTTCGTCCTCGGCCTCGGCGTCAGCCACGGCCCGATGGTGCCGCAGTACGCGAAGCCGTACAGCGCGATGGTCGACTACCTCGACGCGCTGGACTCCGCCACCCCGCCCGTGGACTCCCGGCATCGTGTACTGGCCGCGCTCGGCCCGAAGATGCTGAAGCTGGCGACGGGCCGGGCGCGGGGCGCCCACCCCTATCTCGTCACCGTCGAGCACACGGCGGAGGCCCGCGCGGCGCTCGGCCCCGACGCTCTGCTCGCCCCGGAACTCTCCGTCGTACTCGACACGGACCTCGACCGGGCCCGCACCACGGCGCGGAACATGCTGGCGATGTACCTGCGGCTGCCCAACTACACCGACAACCTGCTGCGCCTGGGATTCGCGGAGAGCGACTTCGAGGACGGCGGAAGCGTCCGTCTCCTCGACTCCCTCTTCGCACTGGGCGATGCCGAGCGAGTGAGGGACCGGACACGGCAGTACCTCGAGGCCGGCGCCGATCACGTCGCCCTTCAGGTGCTCACCGCCGACGAGGGCGGCGCCGGTCTGCCGCGAGCCGAATGGCGCGCCCTGGCCGAGGCCTTCGGGGACGAGCTGTAGACGACGGCCCCAGGACGGGAACGGTCGCCCCCGGGGGCGTCGTCACCGCCGCCTCGCACCTCGTCTCCGAGAGGTGCGAGGCGGCGCCCGTGACCGGATGCGGCCCCTGTCCGGGCCGCTGGGAGGCCGCCGTCACCCACGACGCCCGTGCGGGCGGTGGACGGCTCGGGTTCGCCCGGCTCAGCGGATCTCGGTGACCCGGTGTTCCTGGCGTGCCGCGCAGTTGGAGTTGTCCACCGACACGTACACGTTGGCGATGTTGCCGCCCCAGCTGACGCAGTGCCCCTTGCCGTAGACGTAGGCCGGCCCCGCGTACGACGTGTAGGTGCCGGAGTCCCCCGCCCACTCGTCGGTGTCGGGCACGTAGACGTACGTGGACATGTCCTTGGCCGTGCCCGGGTTGGCGCGGATGGTGGCGACGCAGTTCTTCCCGTTCGAGGAGTTGTACGTCAGGTAGACGGTGCCCAGTGAGCCGACGGCCACCGAGTTCACGGTCTTGTAGGCGCTGCCGCAGACCCGCTGCGGTGTGACGTTGGGTGCGGCGGAGGCGGCCGTGCCGCTGACGGCCATGGCACCCACCACCAGTGCGCCCAACGCTCCGGCGACCGCGATATTACGCATGCTTCCCATATTTCCCCCATGTGTCTTCAGGAGCGGTTTGCTCCCACTTGGTGGGACCCGCGAGCGGCGGGGATGGTTGTGCCGCGCACCCCTGCGCATCGCCGCGGAGTCAGGACGTGCGCAGAAGGGCGCAGACGAAGTTCTCCTCCACGGTCCGCAGCCGCTTCAGCAGTGCGGGCTTGTTCGTCTTGTTGACCTGCGTGGTGAGGGTGAAGGTCAACGACCGCTCGCCGTCCGGGGTGGCGGCGACCAACTGCGTGTAGCCGGGGAAGTTGCCCGTGTGGCCGTATACCGCGCCGCACCGGGTGGTGTACCGGTAGATCGCCAGACCGGCCTTGTTCTCGCCCGGGCCCGCGGGTTCGGATGCCCCGTCGACCCAGTCCAGCTGTTGGCGGCGGGTCCGGTCGGAGATCAGCTTTCCGCCGGCGTAGCCGCGGACGAAGGCCGTCATGTCCTGGGGCGTCGAGATGATCCCGCCCGACGCCCACACGCCCGACGCGCTCAGCGCCTCGCTGACGTCCTCGGGCGGGTCCGGCGGGGTCACGTCGTAACCGTGCATGTACGGCTCGGGCATGCGGTATCCCTGCGGCAGGCTGGTGCTGCGCAGATCGAGCGGGCGGTACACGAGCCGGGCGAGCAGATCCTCGTAGCGACGGCCCGTGACAGCCTCCGCCATCAGTGCGACGGCGATGTTGTCGGAGTTGGAGTAGGAGTAGCGGGCCCCCGGGCGGAATCTCAGCGGCTCGGCGGCGACGAAGTCCAGCAGCCGGCGGGAGTCGAAGTGGCGGCGGGGGTCGGCGGTCAGCAGGGACACGAACTCCGGGTCATCGGTGTAGTCCGGCAGCCCGCTGGTGTGCTGCAGAAGCTGTCGCAGCGTGACGCGGTGCCAGGCACGCGGCAGCCTGGGCAGTACGTGTCCGATGGTGTCGGCGAGACGCAGCTTCCCGCGGTCGACGAGCTGGAGGGAGACCGCGCCGCTGTACGCCTTGGCCGTGCTGGCGATACGCATGTGGTCGGTCGCCTCGATCGGACGGCCGGTGCCGGTCTCGGCGACGCCTGCCCGGAGGACCTGGGTGCGGGACCCGCGGGTGAGGACGGCGATGACTCCGGGCGGTCCGCCGGGCGCGCTGGTCAGTTCGCGCAACTGCGCGCGCAGGGCGCGGTCGTGGTCGGCGGGTGCGTCGGCGGCCTGGGCCGGGGAGAGGAGCAGCCCGGCGGTGCAGGCAGCGGCCAGCAGGGCGACAAGGGGCAGGCGGACCTGCGGGGAGCCGGTAAGCAGCACGGAGGGACTCCTGAGACGTGAGCTCGGTGGAATGTCCAGCTTCGCCCGCCGCCGTGCGACCGGCGCGCGGCTCTGCTCCATCCAGCCGAGGGCCGGCCGTCGCGCGGGGTCGCCGGCCGGAGGCGGGTCCGTCGGGCCCGGTCGGTACGGCCACGCGGCCTCCCTCGGCAGACCGACGCGGTGCGCGGCCGGGGCGTTCGTTGCCGAGGGCCGAGGCGACCTGCCGGAGGCGCGGTGCGGCCGGCCCCTGACAGGCCGGTGTGTCCTGGGCCTTCGAGGTGGTGCGGGCCGGAGGCCCTCGGGTCAGGAGGGCCTCCCGCCGGACTGCCAGTGGTGCACCTCGATGGCCGCGTACCGGCCCGGGGTCAGGACGGCGCGTGCCGCGTCCGGCTCCGGCGCCCGCACCAGCGCCGCCGTGCCCAGCCAGGTCGCGCCGTCGTCGGACAGCAGCGGCCCGTAGGCGATCAGCCCGTCGCGGTCAAAGGGCAGCGCGAGGTCGGCGGCCTCGCCCGCGCCGAGGCCGATCACCAGGTACCGGTTTCCGCCGCTCGGCCCCCCGGGGAAGTCCCACATGGTGCGTCCCAGCGTGTTGCGCCACCGCCTGAGCAGCACGTCCCGGTAGACGCCGGCCTGGTAGTTCGGCTCTTCGAAGGCGAACGCGCGGGCAGCGGTGGCGTCGGGCAGATCGACGATGTGCACGCTTCCGGTGGGTGTGTCACCGTCGTCGGCGAGGGTCGGGCCGCGGGCGATCATCTCCTTCGCGTACCGGTCCATGTAGGACCAGTGTTCTTCCAGCAGCTCGTCACGCAGCGGGAGGGAGCCGGGCCGGTCGCGGTGGTAACAGAGGAACTCCATGCCCTGATGGTCACCGCGCGGAGGCAGCGGGGTCGACCGGTTTGACGAGGACGGCGCGGCGGCCGCTGTGCAACGGACGTGAGGACGTCGGGCGCGGCCGGCCCGGAAGGGGGCCCGGCCCGACGGCTGGTGACGGCGGACCGGGCGCCGAGGGGCTGGGGCCGCTCGGCGCCCGGGTCAGGAGGGCGGAGCTGTCACGCTTTGCCGAGCCAGGTCAGCGCCGCCACGACCAGCGCTTCCACGCCGGTGCTCAGCGTCGGCTCGATGACCGGCGCGAAGGCCGAGGAATGGTTGGCCGGCAGCTCGTCGATGCGTCCCGCGGTCAACGCGGCAAGCGTCGGCTCCGTCTCCAGCCCACCCCAGAACCAGAACACCGTGGGCACGCCGAGCGCTTCGCCGAACACACCCACGTCCTCGCTCGCGTTGACTTGCGGCATCGGCAGAATCCGCTGCGCGCCGAAGTGTTCGGAGAAGGCCGCCACTGTCGTGTTCGTCGCCTCCGGCTCGCTGACGAGCGCGGGCGCGGAGGCGAACCAGGTGAAGTCCGGCGGCTGCTGCGCGCCGCTCGTGCGGGACTCCCCCTCGGCGATGCGCTCGACGGCGGCGCGGACCAGGTCGCGTACCGCCGGGGTGAAGCTGCGGATGTTCACGCCCAGCTCGGCGGTGTCCGGGATGATGTTGTCCTTCGTGCCGGCCTGCAGGCGCCCCACCGTCACCACGGCGGACTCCGCCGCCGGGACCTCGCGGGCGACGATGCCCTGCAGCCGGGTGACCACGTTCGCCGCCATCAGGACCGGGTCGATCGCCGCCTCCGGCCTGGATCCGTGGCCGCCCCGGCCGTGGAGCGTGATGTTCAGCGAGTCGGCGGCCGCCATCACCGGCCCGCTGCCGTAACCGATGAAACCGGCGGGCAGGGGCCCGACGTGCTGGCCCAGGACGATCTCCGGCTTGGGGAACCGTTCGAACAGCCCGTCGTCGACCATGCCGCGGGCGCCGACCATGAGTTCCTCGGCCGGCTGGAACACCACCAGCAGCGTGCCGCTCCAGCGGTCGCGGGCCTGGGCGAGCAAGGCGGCGGCGCCGGTCAGGCAGACGGCGTGCATGTCGTGCCCGCAGGCGTGCATCACGGGCACGTCGTGTCCGTCGCCGTCGACGCCCCGTGCGGTGCTGGCGTACGGCAGCCCGGTCTTCTCCTCGACCGGCAGCGCGTCGAAGTCCGCGCGCAGCATCACCACGGGGCCGTCCCCGTTGCGCAGGACGCCCACCACGCCGGTGACGCCTACGTGCTCGACGACCTCGTCGAAACCGCCGGCGCGCAGGCGCCGCGCCAGCAGAGCCGCGGTCCGGGTCTCCTGCAGCGACAACTCCGGGTGGCGGTGCAGGTCCCGGTAGAAGTCGGCGAGGTCCTCGCGAATCTGCGGCAGCCCCTCGGTCACCGTGCTGGTCATGTCCCCTACCTCCTACGTGCCGGTTCGCGCACGGTACCTTCCGGCCAGGCGGTGCGCACGGCGGCATCTGCCGCGTCCGGGCGGGACGGGCGTCGAGGCACCGCCGGGCAGCGCGGGACGGCATGTGAGGGGCGGCGCGCCGGCGTCACCGTCGCCCGGGTGTCCGTGCCCGCGCCGTGTTTACCAGGTCCTGGACCTCGGCGTAGGACGGGACGACCGCGTCGGTCGGCCGCCCGTCCCGGATGGCGGTCGCCTCGGTGAGGGCAACTGCCAGCGCTCTGCGGTAGAGCAACGAGCCGAGGCTGACCCTGCGCACACCCAGCGCGGCGAGTTCGGGAAGTGTGGGACCGGCCGGGCTGTACAGGATGTTTAACGGTACGACGAGCGCCGAGGTCAGCTCGCTGATCCTGTCCGGATCCGACAACCCCGGCACGAACACCCCGTCGGCGCCGGCCTGTTCGTAGAGGGCCAGGCGCTCGGCGGTCTCGTCCTCCTGGCGGGCCGTCCAGTGGGTGTCGGTGCGTGCGTTGACGAAGAGGCCGGGCACCGCGCTCTTGACGGCGGCGATCTTCGCCGCGTGCGACTCCATGGGCGCGAGGGTTCCGTCGGGGCGGCCGTCCTCGAGGTTGACGCCGGCCGCGCCGGCCTCGTACAGGGCCCGCGCCAGCTCGGCCACTTCCGCCACGTCGTCGCTGAACCCCCCTTCGGCGTCGACGGTGAACAGGAAGCCGCCCGCTCCGAGGCGGCGGGCCAGAGTCAAGGTCGCCCCGGCCGTGGCGGCCGCCCCGTCCGGCAGGCCCGCAGCGGCGGCTACGCCCAGACTGGTGGTGCCGACGGCGGCGAAGCCCTGGGCCGTCAGTGCGGCGGCTGAGGCGTAGTCCCAGGCGTTGGGCAGCAGCAGTGGGGTCGTGCCGTGGTGCAGGCGGGCGAACGGGGTGAGCGGTCGCCGCAGCAAGCCCTCGGCGAGGGCGAGGGCGTGGGCCCTGCCGGGGCAGGTGCGGGGCAGCGCGCCGAAGGTGAGAAGCACCGGGTGCGCCCGGTGGGCGGTGGCCAGGTCGAGGAGCACCACGTCACCTTCGGCGATCTCCCGGCCTGCGACCCGGGTGGCCCTGACGGCGACGCGGCGCATCCCCCGCACCGGCGGCAGGTCCCGCAGGACCCGCGCCAACGGAAGACCTTCGCTGCCGGCCGCGGCATCCACGAGCGCGGCCGTCGCCTCGCATGCCTGGACCAGCAGACCGATGCGACTGGCCGCGCACTCCAGAGCGGCCTCGCCCGGCGGGGACGCGGGCACGGCGCCTGACGCGGGCTCGCGGCCGAGCCCGTCCCCCGTGGCCGCGGGGCCGGGATCCGGCCCGGGCGCAGGTGGGGCCAGCCATCTCACCAGCCGGGCGACTGCTTCGTCGGCGGCCGCACTCCCGCCGCCGAAGTAGACCCCGGCCACCTCGGTCACCGCCTCGGCCACTGCTGCGGGCTGCGGCATGCCCAGGGCGTCGGCGAGTGTACGCACCACCCTGACCCGGAGGTCTCCCCCGGGCGCCACGGCTGCCGACTCCCGCAGCGATGCGGGCGTCAGGCGCGCCAGTTCGGACTCGGCCAGAGCCCGCCGCCGCCGGTGCGGCTCCCCGTGACTGAAGCGGGCCACGGTGGCACGCAGCCAGGCGACACTCGCCCCGGCCAGACCGTCTTCCGCGGCCGGCCGGTCCGGGACGAGCGCCGGGTCGGCAAGCGCCGAGCGTACGTCCTCGTAGCGGTCGAACTCATGGGTGGTGTGCGTCATGGCCCCGACGCTAGGGCCGCGACGCTTCGGCGCCGCCCGAACCGTCGCGGCGGCATGATGGCTGTATGTCCTCCCTCTCCGAGACCGCCTCGCTGCTCGCCGACCGTACCCGGGCCGCCTTCTGTCAGGCCCTGCTCGACGGCCGCGCCTGGACCGCGGGGGAGCTCGCCCGGAGCGCCGGGGTCAGCGCGCCCACGGCCAGTGAGCAGCTTTCCCGTCTCGTCGAGGGCGGCCTGCTGGCCGAGGAGCGCCAGGGCCGGCACCGCTATGTGCGGCTGGCGGGCCCGGAGGCGGCCGCCCTGATCGAGGCCGTCGCCTCGTTCGCCCCCGGTGCTGCTCCCCGCCCCCGGACCTTGCGCCTGTCCGGGCAGGCGGGCGCCGAGGCGAAAGCCCGGACCTGCTACGACCATCTGGCCGGTGAACTGGGTGTGGCCCTGGCCGACGCCATGCTCGCCCGGGGTCTGGTCTGCGAAGACGCCGGGCTTACCGTCACTCCGGCGGGCCGGGCGTGGCTGGCCGACGCCCTGGGGTACCGGCCCCCTGCGGGCGGACGCCGGCCCCTGGTGCGGAGCTGCCTGGACTGGACGGAGCGCCGGTCGCATCTGGCCGGACTCCTGGGGGCGGCTCTGTGCGCCACGTCGCTGGAGAGGCAGTGGGTGCGGCGGATCGGCTCCGGCCGGGCGGTGAAGGTGACCCCGGTGGGAGCCCGGACGTTCCGGGAACTGCTGGGCGCGGAGGTCGGCTGAAGCGACGCGAAGGGAGGCCCGGCCTGCTGGTCTCACCTCCGGTTGACCGACCGCCCGCCCCTGCTCCCGGCAGGATGCCCGTGCCCTCCGTCCTCTCCCCCGCCCCGGCGCGGTGTCCTCGGGTCAACCGAGCGCCGGCGGAGCCGGTTGTGCGAGGTGGTGCCACAGGAAGGTATGCGTCAGCGCGTTGTTGTGGGCGGACTGCTCGTTGTCACCGGCGCCCCCATGGCCTCCACCGGTGTTCTCGTGGAGCAGGACCCGGTGGCCGAGTTCACGCAGCCGTGCGGCCGTCTTACGGGCGTGGCCGGGGTGGACGCGGTCGTCCCGGGTGGAGGTCGTCAGGAGCAGCGGCGGGTAGGCCTCGCCGGCGGCAAGCCGGTGGTACGGGGACAGCTCGCTCAGGTGCTCGCGATCGGCCTGGTCGTCCGGGTCGCCGTACTCGGCGATCCAGGACGCGCCGGCGAGGAGCTCGTGGAAGCGGAGCATGTCCAGCAGCGGGACGCGCGCGACGATCGCACCGAACAGGTGCGGGTAGCGGGTGACCATCGCGCCCATGAGCAGTCCGCCGTTGCTGCCTCCGGTGGCTCCCAGCATGGCCGGGGTGGTGACGCCCCGTGCGACGAGATCGGCGGCGACGGCCGCGAAGTCCTCGAAGGCCCGTGCCCGGTCCGCGCCGAGTGCGGCCCGGTGCCAGTCCGGTCCGTACTCGCCGCCGCCCCGGATGTTCGCGATCACGTAGGTGCCGCCGCGCTCCAGCCACGCCCGGCCCGTCACCGCGCCGTAGGAGGGCGTGAGCGAGACCTCGAAGCCGCCGTAGCCGTAGAGCAGGGCGGGGCCGGGGCCCGTGGAGGCGTGGTCGGGGCCGATCACGAAATACGGCACCCGCGTGCCGTCCTCGGACACCGCGAAGCACTGCTCCACGGCCAGGCCGGCCGTGTCGAAGTGGGCGGGCTCCTGCTTGAGGATCTCGGTGCCGCCACCGATCGTCCCGTGGTAGAGCGTGGACGGCTGCAGGAAGCCCGACACGTCCAGGAAGAACTCGTCGGAGACATCCGGATCCGTGTTGACGACGGTCACGGTGGACAGGGCCGGAACGTCCGCGAGCGGCTCGCGCGCCCAGCCGGACCCGGGGGTGGGGGTGAGTACCTCGATGCGGGTGCTGACGTCGTGCATCGTCTTCAGGATCAGATGGTGACGGGTCCACGCGTGCCCGGCCAGAGCGGTCCGGGCGTCCGGGGTGAACAGCACCTCCGGGGTGCGGTCGCCCGCCAGGAAGCGGTCGAAGCCGAAAGCCAGCAGCGAGCCCGCCCGATGTCCGAGCCAGTCCGACTTCAGGTTGACGATCAGGTGCTCACGGTGGGCGTACGCGGTCGCGTCGTCCGGCACATCGATCCGGACGAGCGAGGCGTCAGAGGTGACGAGATACAGCTCGCTGTGGTGGAAGTCCACCGACCGGACGACGAAGTCCCGTTCGAAACCTGGTGTGGAGTCGTGCCGGCCCCCGGCCGCCACGTCTCGCGCCTCACCCTCGAAGACCAGGTCGGCCGCTTCGAGCGGCGTCCCGCGGCGCCATCTGCGGACCGTCCGCGGATAGCCGGATTCGGTGAGGGAGCCCGGCCCGAAGTCCGTGCCGATGAACACGGTGTCGGCGTCGATCCACCCGATCCGGGTCTTCGCCTCCGCCACCTGGAACCCGTCCTCGACGAAGGTCCGGGTGGCCAGGTCGAACTCACGGACCTCCACGGCGTCACCGCCGTCACGCGAGAGACAGACCAGGGCGCGGCCGTGATCGGGGTGGCGTACCTGGGCACCGGCCCACATCCACTTCGTCCCCTCGGTGGCCGCCAGCGCGTCGACGTCGAGGAGGACCTCCCACCGGGGAGCGTCCGTGCGGTACTCATCCAGCGTCGTCCGCCGCCACCCACCCCGTGCGTGCCCGGCGTCCCGCCAGAAGTTGTACAGGAACTCACCGCGACGCGAGACGTAGGGAATCCGGTCCGGCGCGTCCAGCACCTCAAGGAGGCGCTCCTTCAGGGGGCCGAAACCAGGGCCGGACGCCAGCGCGGCCTCCGTCTCGGCGTTCCGCTCGGCCACCCAGGCGAGTGCGGCCTCGCCCTCGACGTCTTCCAGCCACAGGTACGGGTCATCATTGATCACCACCGAATTGTGCAGGCTTCCCACGGGCGGCGGGACCATCTCCGCCGCACGGGGCCGGCGGAGGCCCGGCCCGCTCCCCCGGTCCGCATACCCCGCCAGCGTACGGGCGGGGGCCGGACCGGGACAGGAGAGGTGCGCGGCCGCGCCGGCGTGCGTCCGTCGCCGGTCTGCGCGGATCCGCCGGACGTCCGATCATCGGGGCTATGGCTCCGATTCCTTCCGGCGCCCTCTGGTCGCCGCCGTCGATCGCACCGATGACGGCCGTGCCGGGGCCGCTTCCCGTGCCCGACGCGGACTGGGCGTTCGAGACGAAGTGGGACGGTGTCCGCTGCGTCCTGACCACGACGGGCGACGGATCGGTGCGACTGACCTCGCGCGCGGGGAACGACATCACGGTCACCTACCCGGAACTGCAGGGTCTGGGCAGTGAGCTGCGCGGGCGGGGCGTGGTCCTGGACGGTGAAGTCGTGGTCCTCGACGCGTCCGGCCGCTCCGACTTCGGCCGGCTCCAGAGCCGGATGGGCGTGGCCAACGCACGGCGCGCCGGCCGTCTCGCACTCGACTGCCCCGCCCACTTGATGATCTTCGACGTCATGTACATCGACGGCCACCTCCTGCTCGACGCCCCGTACTACGAGCGCCGTGAAGCCCTGTCAGGCCTGCGACCGGCCGGGGCGCACTGGTCGGCGCCCTCGTACGTGCGCGGACGCGGGGCGCAGGTGTGGGACGCCGTGGTCCATGAA
Source organism: Streptomyces sp. NPDC005803 (assembly GCF_040630435.1). Lineage (NCBI taxonomy): Bacteria > Bacillati > Actinomycetota > Actinomycetes > Kitasatosporales > Streptomycetaceae > Streptomyces > Streptomyces sp. NPDC005803. Next base: position 91,878 of record NZ_JBEXXO010000006.1, read on the forward strand.
GGTCTGGAGGGCGTGGTTGCCAAGAGGCTCTCGTCCCCGTACACGCCCGGCACCCGATCGGCTCACTGGCGCAAGACCAAGCGGGTGGAGACCCTGGACGTGGTCATCGGCGGGTGGACGCAGCGACGGGGTGCCGCCGCGGGTGTGCCGGGGGCGGTGCTCGTCGGCGTGGCCGGGCCCGACGGGTTGCGGTACGCGGGATCGGTGGGTTCGGGCATGTCCGAGCGCGAACAGAGCGAACTCACCGCGTACTTCGCGGTCATCGCCCGACCGACGTCCCCGTTCGCCGACCAGGTCGACGTGGCGGGCGCGCACTGGGTGGAGCCGCGGCTGGTCGCTGAGGTCACCGCGTCGGAATGGACCAGGGCGGGCCGGTTGCGCCACCCCGTGTGGGAACGGCTGCGACCGGATCTGACCCGGCTGGACTGACACGCGGTGACCGCGCCCGGCGGACCGCCGCGCCCGCCCGGGAACCGGCGGCCCGCACGTCGACGCGGTGCTCAGCTCCGTTGACACCGCCTCGCGTACGGACGGTGTCTCCCTCCGGGGCGCAGGGGCCGGCCGCCGTGCCGTCGAGGGCGGGGCGCCTCATCCATGCGCGACTGCGGCTCCTGGCAGGATCGCTCCATGGCTGAACACGGAGCGGAGCACGGGTACCTTCTGGACAATCAGCAGTCGGAGGCGGGAATCCGCTTCGCTGCTCTCAGCGAATTGTTCGATCCGGTGACGTTCCGGCATGTCGACCGGCTCGGCATCACCGCGGGGATGCGGTGCTGGGAGGTCGGTGCCGGCTCCCTCTCCGTGCCCCTGGGACTGGCCGAGCGGGTCGGCCCGGCGGGAGCGGTGGTCGCCACCGACATCGACGTGTCGTGGGCCCAGGGCGCGTCCGACGGAGTGATCGAGGTGGCGCGCCACGACGTGGCGGCCGACCCGCCGCCGCCCGGGGGTTTCGACCTCGTCCACGCCCGCCTGGTCCTGGTGCACGTCCCCGACCGGGCCGAGGCGCTGCGCCGGATGGTCCAGGCGCTGCGGCCGGGCGGCCGGCTGCTCCTGGAGGATGCCGACCCGGGGTTGCAGCCGCTGTTGTGCCCGGACGAGTACGGCCCGGAACAGCGGCTCGCCAACCGGCTGCGCTCCGGCTTCCGCGCGTTGATGGCGGCCCGTGGCGCGGACCTCACGTACGGACGGACCCTGCCCAGGCTGCTGCGGGAAGCCGGCTTGGAGGGCGTGCGGGCCGACGCGTACTTCCCGGTCACCTCGCCGGCGTGTTCCGTCCTCGAGGCCGCGACCGTGCGGCAGATCCGCGGCCTGCTGGTGGCGGAAGGGCTCGCCACCGACGAGGAGATCGACCGCCACCTGGCCAACGTCGCCACCGGGCTCCTCGACCTCGCCACGGCCCCCATGATCTCCGCGTGGGGGCGCCGTCCATGACCCCGCGGGGCGCGTGCCGTGGCACGGCTGGACCGCCCGGCCGGCAACGCCCGCCTGAAGGCGTATGACCTGGGCGCCGGTCATCAGGCGGTGGGGCGCGAGGAGGGCAAGGCGCAGCCGGGCGGTGCGCCCAGGCGTTCGCGCTGCCCGAGAAAGCCGTGGCGCGCGGCACGGCACAGGGAAGGCCCGCACGAGCGTGTGGACGTCCCAGGGCCCGGCCAGGACGGCGAGGACCTGGAAGCCGAGGTGGCCGGGGAATGGGAGCGGAAGAATCGGCCGGATCGATCAGGAATCAAGAAGCGCGGGTCACGAGGGCCGCCCTAGCATGATCTTCATGGACATCACCATTCACACGAGCTTCCTCCCGCACGACGACCCGGACGCGTCCGTGGCCTTCTACCGCGACATCCTCGGCTTCGAGGTCCGCAGCGACGTGGGGCAGGGCAAGATGCGCTGGATCACGGTCGGCCCCGCCGGGCAGCCCAGCACGTCCATCCTGCTGGCTCCGCCGGCCGTCGACCCCGGCATCACCGAGGACGAACGCCGCACCATCAGCGAGATGATGGCCAAGGGCACCTACGGGTGGATCCTGCTGGCCACCCCGGACCTCGACGGCACGTTCGAGAAGGTGCAGGCGAGCGACACCGAGGTCGTCCAGGAGCCGACGGAGCAGCCGTACGGCATCCGCGACTGCGCCTTCCGCGACCCCGCGGGCAACCTGGTCCGCATTCAGGAGCTTCGCTGAGCCGTGCGGCCATGGTGGCCGGCGACGGCCTCCCGCAAGGGGTGCGGCGGCCCGCCCCGCAGCCGGCCGCCGTACCCCGGGTAGTCACAGACATCGACGAAACGGAGCTCGGATGTGTCACCCCGCGTGGGGGCGCGCACGCATCACGGCGCAGCGCCTGAGTGACCTCGCACGGCTGCGCCGCGTACGCGACCGGATCGACCGGGAGTACGCGCAGCCGCTGAACGTCGAAGCCCTCGCTCTCGAAACCGACATGCCGGCCGGGCTCCTCAGCCGCCAGTTCCGGCTGGCGTACGGCACGTCGCCGTACGCGTACCTCACGGCCCGTCGCATCGAACGCGCGGCCGCCTTGCTGCGGCACGGCGACCTCGGCGTGGCCGAAACCTGCCGCGCGGTCGGCTGCCCGTCACCGGGCATCTTCCGTACACGTTTCGCCGAACTCGTCGGAGTCCTGCCTCATGTCTATCGGGACCGCTCGACAGGCCCCGGGGCGGCAATGACGCCGTGGGTTCCGAAGCAGGCGGCGAGGAGGCCGGCCGTCCAGCCGGAACCGGCCCGTATCTGAACGGGCCTGGTGAGACCGCATGTGAGGGGCGCGCCGGACTCCGTCGCTCCGCCGAGGAGCCCTTCCCGAGGGAGAGGGCTTGATGGAGGCGTACGGAAAGCCACGGGGCCCGGGGCTCCCCGTGCGGCCTCCAGCCGTCGGAGACCCTGTCGTGACGAGCGCTTCACCCGTGGACCGGGCGTCGGCCGGGCCGCCCGGGTGACGTGACCGGCAACCTGGAGGACGTACGGAGGGCCGAGCAGGGAGGGTGGGGCCGCGTCCGGACGGGGGCCGCTGCTCACCGTTGGCGCAGCAGGCGCCCCTGCTCCTGTTTCAGCCCGACGAAGCCCTGCCGCGCGTACGCGGCTATCTCCTCGCTGGGGAAGGGCACCACGGACAGGTGCTGGTCGTAGCCGCCCTGTTCCCATCGGGCGACTGTGATCTCGTAACCCGAGACGTGTGCGCACAGCTGGAGCAGGATCGGCGGCATCGCCGAGCCGCTCAGGAGGTCGGCGTGCCTGATGACGAGATCCCGCATCGCCTGGATGTTCGGGAGGAACACGGTCGTGACCCACAGCCGCCATTCGGCGAGTTCCTCCTCGGAGGGCGGTGTCTCATGGGTGAAGGGGGACCGCCCGTCAGGGCGGGCGTTGCGCTCCAGGAATGCGCCGAAGATACGGCTGTTGGCCTCCGTAAGGGCGTACAACGGCCCGTAGAAGTCGCTGAGCTGACGATTCGTACGCGCCAGTCGTTCCTGACGCTGCGACAGGCGCAGACCGTTGAGATACGTGGCCGCGAAGCCGATGAAGGCCAACGCGATGGTGACGGCAACCGTGATCATGACGCGATGCTAGGTCTCGTCACCGGTCCATGAGCCCGTCCGGGCGGCTCCGCGATGGTTCGCCGTAGCGTCCGACAGCCGGGTTACGCATGCCGATCGCGGCAGGCCTCGGCGACCGTACGCCGACGGTGTGTCAGCCGAGGGTCGGACAAGCGCCCGGCGTCCCTCCCGGAGCCGTCACCGACACGTACAGCCCTCTTCGTTGTACGCCGATGACCCGGGGCGGCCCCGCGCCGGACGCGGACCACAGGTCGCCCGCCGCGACGGGCGAGGGACCACGCTCAGCCCTCCTCATCATCAGCCGTTGACAAAGCGGAACGCTGATCCGTATTGTAACTGGAACAACGTTCCGCTTTGGGCTTCCCGGAGCCGGACCCCTTCTGACCGCCTCATCCGCCGCCGGCCGCAGGCCGCGGCAGAGGTTCTTGAACGGATGCGCATTCCATGACTTCTTTCCACCACGCGGCCGGCGCCCCCTCCGCCTCGCCCACTCCCGTTCTCTCGATCGCGCCGGTGGTGCTGCCCGTTCCCGGCCGGGCCGTGGACCTGCGGATGCGGATCTCCGCGCCCGTGACGGGACGTGATCTGCCCGTCCTGCTGCTCTCGCACGGACAGGGCTACTCGCACCACCTCTCGTCGCTGAACGGCTACGCCCCTCTCGCCGACTTCTGGGCCGCACACGGCTTCGTCGTGATCCAGCCCACCCACTTGAGCTCGTCGACGCTGAGCCTGGATCCGGAGACGCCCGGGGCACCGATGTACTGGCGGTCCCGGGCCGAGGACATGACGCGCATCCTCGACCGGCTCGGTGCGATCGAGGCCGCGGTACCCCACCTCCTCGGACGCCTGGACCACAGCAAGGTCGCCGTGGCCGGGCACTCGATGGGCGGGCACACGGCGAGCCTGCTGCTCGGCGCCCGGCTCACCGATCCGGAGGACGGAACGGAGGTGAACCTGACCGAACCCCGCATCAAGGCGGGCGTACTACTGGCGGCGCCCGGCCGGGGAGGCGACGCACTCAGCGCGTTCACGGCCGAGAACCTCCCCTTCCTCCTGACCACGGACTTCTCCAGGATGACGACGCCCACGCTCGTGGTCGCCGGCGACAAGGACGCATCCGCCCACCTCACGGTGCGGGGCCCGGACTGGCACGCCGATCCCTACACCCTCGCGCCGGGCCCCAAGTCCCTGCTCACCCTCTTCGACGCCGAGCACGGCCTCGGCGGCATCTCCGGATATGACGTGGCCGAGACCACGGACGACAACCCCGAGCGGGTCTCCGCGGTCCAACGGCTCACCTGGGCCTATCTCCGCTCGGAGCTGTACCCCGGGGATCCGGCCTGGCAAGCGGCGCGTGAGGCGCTGGCGGCCGGCCCGCTCGGCCGCGTCGAATCCAAGTAGGGCAAAGGCCTGGAGACCGGCAGGCCTTGGCCGCCGCCGCGGAGCGACCACGCCGGCGGCCAAGGCCTCACAGCCCCCTGGCTCCGTCGATCCGTTCGCGGAGCAGGTCCGCGTGCCCGTTGTGCCGGGCGTACTCCTCGATCATGTGAATCAGCACCCACCGCAGCGACACCGTTCCGCGCCAGGCGTCGTGCCCCTGGACGTCCAGGTGGGGCGCCCGCCTGACCAGGCGGTCGGCGAACGCCACCTCCGCCCGCCACGCCGCCCAGGACGCCGCGACTGCCGCAGGGTCGGTAGGCACCGCTTCGAAGTCACCGTCGGCGTTGTCCTCGGAGCAGAAGAGAAGAGGGGCGTCCTCCCCGGCCAGTACCTTGCGGAACCAGCGGCGCTCCACCTCCGCCAGGTGGCGTACCAGGCCGAGCAGGGAAAGCGTCGACGGCTCCACTGACCGCCGGCCCAACTCCCCTTCCAGACCAGCGCACTTCATCTCCAGCGTCGCGCGCTGATCTCCGAGGAAATCGGTCAGCATGGCCTTCTCGCCGCTGGTTCCGGAACCGCTGAACCGGCGGTCGCGGCCGGGCCCGGCGCCCGTGAACATCTCAGCTCGTCTGCTCGATGTGGTCATGGCGCTCATCGTCCACCCCGGCCGTCGGGGCCCGACGACAGGCTTCCCCTCCGCCCGACTGTCCGGCGGCGCACCGCCACGCGGGCGTCGGGCGTCGGAAGCGCGGCCCGGTGATGGCCGTGGCGGGGTCGCGGCCACGCGGCAGGTGAAGGAGCGGCGGTCGGGGCGCGGCGGAAGGTCGCGAGCCCCCACTGCCGCACGGACCTGCGTGCCGGAACAGCCGCGCCCCGATGAGCCAGGGCAACGGGGATCTGATGGCGCTCCGGCTCGTCCTGCCCGCTGTCCGCTCGGCATGGGCGCGGCCGGTGTCGCCGGGGGAAAGGGAATACCCACCTCTCGCCACTCTCAACTTATAGCGCAGTGGGGGGCTTGCGGCAAGGCCCCGGTCATACCGCAGAATCACTCGTCGATGCCAGAAGCTGCGGAAATGGGAGATGCACGAAGTGCGTATGTCTTTGCCGGTTCACGGGTGGTGGGGTGGCGGCGACCCGGTGGTGCGACTCGCCGTGCGGTGGGCACCGAGCGACGAGGCGCGCAAGGGCGCGTCGGCGGACTCCCCGGGCGCGGCCTCGGATCGGAGCTGATGACATGAACCCCCTGACCACCAGCGCGTTCGACCTTCCCGACCGCCTCTCACCCAAGGCCGACCCGACACTGATCGCCGGGGACGAGAAACACTTCGCGGCCATCGCCGAGTGTCTCGATCAGTCGATAGCCGAACTGTCCGCGCGCCTCGACGCCGAGCGCAGATCGCCCGGCGGCATGGGCCGTCAGGCGATGGACCGGGACATCGAGATCCACCGGCTGACCGCCCGGCTGCGCGCGTTGCGCCGGTTCGGCCTGGATCTGTGCCTCGGGCACATGGCCGGCGCGGACGGCTCCGAGCCGGTGTACGTCGGGCGGCTCGGTCTCACGGACAGCACAGGCCGTCGCCTGCTGCTGGACTGGCGCTCTCCCGCGGCCGAGCCGTTCTTCGGAGCCACCCACGCCAACCCGATGGGGCTGGCGAGCCGCCGCAGGTACCGCTGGACCCGCGGCCGGGTCAGTGACTACTGGGACGAGGTGTTCACCCCGGACGGCGGCGTCGGGCGCGCGGCGCTCGACGACCAGTCCGCCTTCATCGCCTCCCTCGGCGACAACCGGTCGGCACGGATGCGGGATGTGCTCGGCACCATCCAGGCCGACCAGGACGCCATCATCCGTGCCGGATCCCGTGGCGCTCTCGTCGTCGACGGCGGTCCGGGTACGGGAAAGACCGTCGTAGCGCTGCACCGTTCCGCGTACCTCCTCTACTCCGATCCCCGCCTCGGCCACCACCGCGGCGGCGTGTTGTTCGTCGGCCCGCACGAGCCCTACCTGGGCTACGTGGCCGACGTCCTGCCCAGCCTCGGGGAGGAGGGCGTGCAGACCTGCACCCTGCGCCACCTCGTGGCCGAGGGGGCCACGGCAACGGTCGAGGCCGACCCTGACGTGGCCCGCCTGAAGTCGTCCGCGGATCTGGTGAAGGCGATCGAGGCGGCCGTCAGGTTCTACGAAGAGCCCCCCGCCGAGGGGATGACGGTCACGACCCAGTGGTCCGACATACCGCTGACCGCCGACGACTGGGCCGTGGCGTTCGAAGCGGCACCCGGCACTCCGCACAACGAGGCGCGGGATCAGGTCCTGGAGGAACTGGTCACGATTCTCGTGGACCGGCACGACGGCGATGTCCCGGACGGCCTCCTCCGCACGTCCCTGATGCGGAACCGGGAGCTGCTCGCGGTCCTCGACGGTGCGTGGCCGCTGATCGAAGCGGCCGACCTCGTCGGAGACCTGTGGTCGGTGCCCGCCTACCTGCGCACGTGTGCTCCCTGGCTCAGCCGCGACGACGTCTCGCGGCTGCAGCGCCGGGACGCCCAGGCCTGGACGGTGTCCGACCTGCCGCTCCTGGACGCGGCGCGCCAGCGGCTCGGCGACCCGGAGACGTCACGGCGCCGGCGCCGGCACGAGGCCACCCTCGCCGCCGAGCGCGAGCACATGGCCCACGTCATCGACGCCCTGCTCGAGGCCGATGCCGACGGCGAGGGCGCGGTCACCATGCTGCACGGACAGGATCTCAAGGACACCCTGGTCGACGGCTCCTCACCGCCGGGCGGCGAACCCGACCTGCTCGCCGGTCCATTCGCGCACATCGTCGTGGACGAGGCGCAGGAACTGACGGATGCGGAATGGCAGATGCTGCTGCTCCGCTGCCCCTCCAAGAGCTTCACCATCGTCGGGGACCGCGCCCAGGCCAGGCACGGGTTCACGGAGTCGTGGCAGGAACGGCTGGAGCGGATCGGGCTCGACCGGATCGACCAGGCCTCCCTGAGCATCAACTACCGGACACCTCAGGAAGTCATGACGGAAGCCGAGCCGGTCATCCGCGCCGCGCTCCCCGACGCGAACGTGCCGACCTCCGTCCGCAGCAGCGGTATTCCCGTCGTCCACGGATCCGTTGCCGAACGCGACACCATCCTCGACACCTGGCTCGCCGCGCATGCCGAGGGGATCGCCTGTGTCATCGGCGATCCCACGTTCCGGGCGAGACCCCGGGTCCGTTCCCTGACCCCGGAGCTGTCGAAGGGGCTCGAATTCGACCTGGTCGTCCTCGTCGACCCGGAGGAATGCGGCACGGGCATCGAAGGGGCGGTCGACCGCTATGTCGCCATGACCCGCGCGACCCAGCGGCTCGTCATTCTCACGAGCTCCTGAACGTGCCTGACCGTCCGCCGAGGCGGCGGACGGTCAGGGACGGCTCCGCCGCCTCGCGGCGCCCGGCCGGCGACGCTCGTCGCCGGTGCTCGTCCGGATCCGGTCGTGCCGGACCCGGACGAGTGGCGGGGCGGTCCGCTAACCCGCGTAGGTCTCGAACTCCGCGATCTTCGGGGTGCCCGTCGAGCCGGTGATCTGGAAGGTGATCTTGCGCAACGAGGTCCGCGGAATGGTGATGACACCCGCGCCGCTGCCGGAGGACAGTACGGCGCCGGTGTCGCCGTTGAGGACCTTCCAGGTCCCGATGCTGCCGGCGGAGCCGGACGCCTCCCGGATGTTGACCGAGGAAACGGCGGTCGCGGCACCCCACTTGATGGAGACCGAACCGGTGGCTCCGGCCGGAGACCAGTAGGTGCTCAGGTCCCCGTCGCGCACATTGCCGTAACTCGTGCCGTCGGCCTTGCTCGACCCGTCCGCTCCCGCGCCGAGGCTGAGGTTGGTCCCGGTGGGGTCGGTCGGATCCGGGGTGGGGTCGGTCGGGTCGGGCGTCGGATCCGTCGGGTCCGGGGTCGGGGTCGGGGTCTGCGGCGAGCAGTTGCCGTCCGACACCTTGAGCCCCTTGTTGGCGCCTGCCGTCTGGGCCACGATGCCGGGCACGCAGGATGCCGCGTCGAGGCTGTAGGCGTAGGGGATGCTGACGGTGGTGTTGGACTTCGGGTCGGGGCCGGCCGGGTTGTTCTCGCTTCCGCGCGCGGACCACGTCACGTTGTCGAACGTGTTGCCGCTGACCTGCCAGTATCCGGCCGCATCGGTGTAGAAGGTGCCCAGGACGTCCTTGGAGTCCTTGAAGTAGTTGTTGTCCACCTTCGCGCGGGCCCCGGCCCGGGAGTTGATCCCGGACTCGTTGAGCTTCACGTAGTAGTTGTTGTAGATGTGGGCGATGCCGCCGCGCAGCAGGGGGGTACGGGAGTCGAGGTTCTCGTACAGGTTGTGGTGGAACGTGACGAAGCCGTTCGACAGTTCGGTCTCGCTCGACCCGATGAGTCCGCCGCGGCCGGAGTTGCGCAGGGTGCTGTAGGACAGCGTCACGTACTGCGTGTTGTCCTTCATGTCGAAGAGGCCGTCGAACCCTTCCGACTCCCCTCCTGACGCTTCCAGGCTGGTGTGGTCGACCCAGACGTTGCGGACGTCGCTCTCCATGCCGATGGCGTCACCACCGTTGGACGTGGGCGACCCCGACTTCTTGACGTTCCGGACGGTCACGTTCTGGATGATGATGTTGCTGGACTGCCGTATGTGGATGCCGAGTTGATCGAAGACGGCGCCACTGCCGACGCCGACGATCGTGACGTTGCTGATCTGCTTGAGCTCGATCACACCGGCCGCGGTGTTGCAGCTGTCGCCGGACACCTTGGCGGTGTTGGCGTGGTTGATGGTCCCCTCGACCTGGATGGTGATGGGGGTGCTGCTGCTGGCCCGGCCGCACAGCGCCTGGTGGATCGCGGTGCCCGTGGTGGCCCTGACCGTCTGTCCGCCCGCGCCGCCGGTGGTACCGCCGTTCTGCGATGCGTAGCCCGTGGCGCCACCGGTCGCGGCCGACGCCGAGGGCATCGACACGACGGCACCGGTCGCGGCGGCGAGGGCGGCCGTGGTCAGCGCCGCGTACAGTCGCAGTGCGACTCGTCTTTTCATGCTGGTTTCTCCCTGTTCGTCTTCTGGGCCAGACGGAAAATGGCATGCTCATGACATGAAGCAGTCCTGCGGCTGCCGCATGCCGGCTGTTCGACTGTTCGGCTCCTCACCGGACAAGCCCCGGCCTACGTCGTCGCGCGTGCCGCGTGCTCTTCTTCGGCGCGACCCGATGAGCCGCGCCACTGCTGCTGGAGCTACGCGTGCGTAGATGCCGGCCGCGGGATCACCGCCGCCGTCCCTACAGGAGGCCGTCGCCTTCGGAAGCGCGAAGGAGCGCGCGGCACCTCGTCGTCATGGTGTGCGTCCTCGACCCCATGACGTGTCGGCACCGCGGGTACAGCCCGTACCGGATCAGAGGCGGCTGGCTCGTGGGGCCGCAGCTGCTGCCACGGACCCACCGTCACCGGAACGGGGGTTCACCAAAGCGGAAAGCGCTTTCTTGACGTGAGAATAGAACCGCTCCCACCGGACTGGCAAGGCCCGGGACACACCCATGGCGTCAACAGCTTCGCCGGCCGGAGCGACTGCCCCAAGTTCGCTGTATTTAACGGTGATTGAGCGACACTGCCGACGAGCGCCGCGGTGGCCCGACCGGGCCCGAATCGATCCGCTTGCAGGTGAGCAAGCGCGTTCTTCAAGCAGCGCGTTCTTCAAGCGAATGTGTTCATCAAGCGAGTGCGTTCTTCATGACGCCGGTACGCCTGCCCCTGGATCCGACGCGCGCATGGGCGGCCCACAGGTACCGGGGCCGTCCGGGCCACGTGGGTCCCGCGGCCTTGTCAGCCGGCCACCGCCGTGGTCGTGAAGCGGTCGCCGCACACGTGGAGCGCGGAGGTTCGCAGGGTCAGCGCCTCCTTGGAACCGGGCGGATAGACCCGCAGGTAGTCAGGCCGGCTCCAGCAGCCCGAGTCCTTGATGCCCTGGTTCAGGGTGTGCAAGGTGACCTCCGCCGTCCCGCCAGGCGCGATCACCGTCTGCTCCCTCATGGCGCCCTCCCGTTCGGCGGGCACACCGATCACACTGCCGTCACGCTTGATCAGTGAGACTCCGGGGAAGCCACGCAGAGCGCACGCGGTCGTGGACTTGTTGGCGAACGTGAGCCGGTAGTAGATCTGCCCCGCGCCGGCGTCCGCACGGCCCAGATTCATGGCCAGGCCCTCGGCCGTGCAGCGCCGGGTCCCCGTCCCGGAGCCCGCCCCGGTACCGGCAGTGGTGCCACGACCAGCGGAGTCCTGGTCGGAGGGGCCCTCGGGGGCGCCCGTATCCGCGGAAGGCGCGGACGGGGACCCGTCAGAAGGGCTTGAGGCACCCGGGGCGGAGCCGGCGGGCGCGGAACCGGTCGCCCCGTGCGGTCCGGATGAAGCGGCGTGCGGTCCGGTCGAAGCGACGTGCTGCCCGGATGCATCGGGGGCGCCGCCGCAACCGGCTGCCGCAAGCGTGATCGATGCGATCGCGACCGGGACAAGGACATGGCGACGAAGCGTGCGAGCCTTCCGGGCCGCCCTCCCGCTCCGCGGCCGACGCGATCGTCCGGACGATGGTGGTGTGGTACGCGAGAGTGAACTCATACCCCTCACCTGCTCGCTTTCGCGCCGTTCGAACCTGCCCCGCACCGCATGGCCGCAACCGAGGGGCCAAGCGAGGAGGCAGAGGGACCAGCGGGCGGACGGGAGTCCCCTCTGCGGGGCAATTTTCGGCCCGTGCGGGTGACTTGGGCTGCCAGGGACTTTCGGCCGGGCGAGAAGGCGGCTATCCCTGTCGTTCGTGATCGAGAACCTGATGCGCGCTGCTTCGGCGGTCGCCCTGACCGCCCTGCCTTTCACCGTCGCCCTGGCGGTCCCTGCGCACGCCGTGGAGAAATACGCCCCGTCGCATGCGTCCCCCTGCGCGTTCGTCGCCGCGCCCACCGGATACGTCTGTGTCCCCGCGCCCAAGCAATGCATCACGACGCCCTGTCCGCAGTACGACATCGTGCCGCTTCTCCCTGAACGATGGTCAGGTACGCAGATCTGACGGTCCCCTAAGCGTGAGACCTTGCCCGGGCACCGGGAGGACGACGCACCCTCGACCGCCCACAGCCCCGCCCCCAGCCCCGCACCGAGGGCCGCTACCAGGCCCCCCGAGTGCGCCGGCCAGCTGCCATGAATCTTCTAGGCGGACTCCGTCAACTCCTTGAGCCGCGCCAGGTCGGCAGCGACCATGTCGGCGTCACGCCGGAAGTCGGCATCGCTGGTGCCCGGCTGACGTCGCAGGGTGAACACCACTTCGCTTCCGGCGCCGTCCGCGATGACGCGGACCGGATTGCGGACGGTCTCCCCGGAGGGCAGCGTGACGTCGTGGTCGAGGACGCCCCACTCGTTGGGCGGAGCGAAGGCGACGACGACCCGCCCCATGGGGGAGGTTCCCGCCACCCATTGCCCGTCGATCCTCTCGATGGAGCCACCCAGGCCCAGGGCCCATGCGGGAAGATTGGCCGGATCGGAGGCGAAGGCGTAGACAGCCTCGACAGGGCGGGCGATATAGACGCTGATATGGCGCGATTCGCTTCCGGTGCTGTTCATGGCGGCGAGAATATCGGGTTGATCACCTCCTCTTCTTGAAGGAAACGGACACAGCCCGTCGTGGTGCTCAAGGACCGCGGGACCGCCCTCCGCACCCGCGGCGGGCCGGGGCCGCGGCCGCGGTCGCGGCCGGAGTCAGCGCCCCACCCCGTTCGCCGCCGCACGGCTCAGCAGCGGTTGCACCAAGGCAGGCTGCATGCCCATGGCCAGGAACGCCAGGCGTCCCGTCCCACGTCGCTCGACCTCGAACCGGTGGAAGGCCATGAGGAGCGACCGGGAGACCATCACGTTCAGGGCCGTCACTTCGCTCCATGCCACGACTCCTCGCGGCCGGCCGAACAGACCGGTGACCACCAGGCCCCCCGCGAACAGATAGCACCTGCGGATCCCGAACCTGGCGGATATGAGGCCCCATGCCCGGGTGAGCCCCCAGACGGCGAGTGCGATCCCGGCGATGACGGCGCCTTTGGTCAACGCCGCCGGGGGCTTCTTGACGACCAGGAGGACGAGCAGCACCAGGCACAGCACGGCGAGCCCCCGCCGTGCCGTCTGCGCGAGCGCGCCTCCCACGCCGGCGACAGCGTAGTCACCGCACGCCTGGCCCAGGCCGAACCCGCGCACGCGTTGTCTCATCCGAATCGTCTCCTTGAAGTTCGAATGGTCGCCTCGAAGGGGGGCATGGTCCGCTCGCTCGCTCCGGAGGACCACGTCATGTCCTCGTCCGAGCGATGAGTTCGGCGAGCAGACCGGCCCGGGGAACCATCCGGGTGATGTCCACGTACTCGGAGTCCGCGTGGGCTCCGGCGCCCACGGCTCCGAGACCGTCCAGCGTCGGACAGCCCGTCGCCGCGGTGTAATTGGCATCCGAGGCGCCGCCGACACACGCCCCCCTCAGCGGTTCCTGGCCCTGCTCGGCGGCGATCCGCGACGCCAGGGCGAACAGGGCCGCGGAGGAGTCCGGTCCCATGGGCGGCCGCTGTCCGCCGCCCCGGACTTCCAGTCGCGCCCCTGGTGTGCGGGGGGTCATCCCCCGTACCAGCGCGTCGATCGTCTCCTGGACGGCCGTGCTGGGCACCCGTACGTCGATCGCCAGCCGCGCCAGTGCGGGCACGGTGTTGCGGGCGGTTCCCGACGACAGGAGGGTGGGCGTGATGGTCGCCGCGCCCAGGGCGTGGCCGTCCTCGGCTGCGGCGGCCGAGGCGCCGAGGCCGGCGACGGACAGCACCTGGTGGGCTGCCTCGACGGTGGCGTTGACTCCCTTCCCTGGCTCCTGGCCCGCGTGCGCGGCCTTGCCGTGCACCACGATCTCGTAGCGCGACGTGCCCTTGCGGGCGGTCTTGAGCGCACCCCCCTCGTCGGCCGACGCCTCCAGTACGAAGGCGGCCGCGCACCCTTGGGCGGACTGCTCGATGAGTTGCCGGGAGGTCGTGGAGCCGACCTCCTCGTCCCCGTTGACGACGACACTCACCCCCTCCGGTGAGGGGAGGGACGCCAGCGCGTGGAACATCTGCACCAGTCCCGCCTTCATGTCCAGGACTCCTGGCCCGCGTGCCCTGCCGTCCGCCACCGTCCAGGGGCGGTTACGGAGCGAGCCCATCGGCCACACCGTGTCGTGGTGTCCGACCAGCAGGACCTTCGGGGTGCCGAAGGACCACCGCAGATGGCTCACACCGCCGATCACGATCCGCTGCGGCGCGGCCCCCAGCAGCCTCTCCCCCAGGGCTGCGACCACCTCCGCGCTGCGCGCCACCGCCGCCAGGTCGGCCGAGAAGGACTCGCACCGCACGAGCGCCTCCAGATCGGTCAGCATCGCCGGCAGGGAAAGGCCCCTCGCCCCCGTCACCGGGTCTGCCTCGTCATCGCTCGTCTCTGTACCGACACACGTCCTCCTAAGGCCACTTGAAGCATGTCTGGAGCGGCGGAGCGCGCATGTGCTGCGACCGCGTCGCCGTGCGATCGACGTTAGGGCGGCGCCGGCCATGCCACCAGCGACTGAATTGCATGGAAGCCATGCGCGTGAGGCATGGGAGGGGCAAGAATGGCGGGCGGGGCGGTCAATTGCCGGAAGGGGGTGGGTGAGTGTTCGAGAACGACGCTCTCCGACTGCTCGTGGCCGTGGCGGAGTGCGGTTCGTTCACCCAGGCGGCAACGCGGCTCAATTACACGCAGTCCGCGGTGTCCCGGCGGATCGCCTCGCTGGAACAGCAGGCGGGCGGCCCCTTGTTCGACCGGCTGCCCAGGGGTGTACGGCTCAATCCCGCCGGCCGCTCGCTGCACCGGCACGCGACCGAGGTGCTCGAGCGGCTGGCGAGGGCGGAGCGGGAACTGGCCGTGCTCCACGCCGGGGACGGCGGGCTGTTGCACGTCGGCGCGTTCGCCACCGCCAACATCTCCCTGGTTCCCGGCGCGCTGCGGTCGCTCCGCGACACCAGGCCGGGAGTCGAGGTCGTGGCGTCCGAAGGCCCGACCGACATCCTCATGGGGCGGCTCGCGAACGGTGCGCTGGACCTCGCCGTCGTCAGCGACTACCCGTCCGGCCTGCCACCGGCCGACGGGGTCACCACGACGGTGCTGTGCGAGGACGAGTTGCGCGTCGCCCTCCCCCGGGGGCACCGGCTGGCCGGATCCGGCAGGTTCGACCTACGGGAGCTGCGTGACGAGGCCTGGCTCCAGAGCGCGTACGGTGATCGTCCGACGATGCTCGCGGATGCCTGCGCCCGGGCCGGCTTCAGCCCCAGGAAGGTCGTTCGCATCGCGGAATGGACCGGCAAGTTCGGATACGTCGCCGCGGGGCTCGGCGTGGCACTGGTCCCCTCGCTCGCCGCCGGGGCGGTCCCCGAGACCCTCGTCCTGTGCGGCCTCACGGACCCGGCTCTGCGCCGGACCGTGCACGTCGCTCTGCCGGCCTCTCCCCTCCCCGCCGCCCTGGAACTGCTCCGACTGCTGCGCGTGGCGGCCGGCTCGCCGCCGCCCGCATGACCCTCGGCGGGGAGGGACCACCGGCAGGGCGGCGCCTGCCCGAGACCGGCGGCACACTCGGGCGTCGTTCGGTAGCCGGCGGCCGGCGGCCGAGGACGTTGCGGTCACAGCTGGTGCGCCGCCGCCCGCCGGGGCTGACCGGCCGCTGACGCCCCGGACGGGACAGCGGCGGTCGGCAGACGGTCGCCGGTCGTCCCGCCTGTCCGGCCTCGCGCGCAGGGGCCGCCGCTCTTCGGGCCGCCGCCGCCGAGAAGCTGGGCGGGTGACGCCGCTGCCCGCAGCGCCGGCCGGTCCGCCCGACCCTAGACGCGCTCCAACGGCCGGTGCGGGCCGGCGGGCAGATCCACGCCGACCGCGTCTCCGGGGCGCACCCGGCCGCCTTGCCGGACCACACCCATGATCCCGGACTTGAACGTGAAGTCACCGGTGGCGGCATCGATCGCGAACATCTCTCCCAGCAGCCCCGGCCGGAAGGTGTTGATCTTCGAGCACGGGTTGCGCAGACCCGTGACCTCCACGATCGCTTCCTCGCCCAGGTGCAGCAACGCACCTGTGGGCAGACCGAGCAGGTCGATCCCCCGGGTGGTGACGTTCTCGCCGAGCTCGCCCGGGGCGACGGCATACCCCTTGGCGGCGAGTTCGTCGAAGAGCTCCTCGTGCATGAGGTGCACCTGACGTAGGTTGGGCGACTGTGGTTCGTACGTCATGCGGAACTGATGCTTGATGGTCTGCCCCGCGTGGACGTCGTCCTCGACGCCAAGACCGGCGAGCAGGGTGACGCGCGCCCGGTTCGGCTTGCCGAAGGAGTACGTCGGGTCACTGCTCACCGCCGTCACCCGCGCCGTCACGATGCTCCCCGCTCCCTCGTCCTGCGTCGCGTGACGCGCCCCGCCCCGGAGCCGTGCACGGATCTCACGGGGTGCCCGTCGCCCCGGTGTCCAGGGGGCGCAGGAAGCGGCGTTCGTACCGTCGGATGCACCCCGTGCGGCGCGCCAGCTCGAAGACTGCCTGGCACTCGGGGTCGGTGACGCTGTCCGCCCGGTAACGCTCGTACGCGGCGAAGCCCGGGAACGAGAAGAGCGCGTAGGCGATGTCGCTGTCACCTTCGCTGGGCAGGAAGTAGCCGTGGTGGGTGCCGCCGAACCGGTTGACGAGGACGACCCATCTGCGGCCGTACTCCTCGAAGTCCTCGATGCGGTCGGGGTCGATCTCGTACTTCAGATGAATGGTGATCACCGACCACATGATGCCTCAGCGGTCGAACGGCCCGGACGGGTTCCCCCCGGTGGGATTGGCACACGCAGGCTCTGCGGCACCTGTCAGCCGTGTGTGAGGGCAGCTGCGTCACTGCCTGCTCGCCCGTGTTCCTTTCGACGAAACCATGACCTTTCCTCCAGCCGCTGCGACGCCCCAGCCGGCTGGTTCACAGGGCTCAGGACATGAAGGCCGCCGACACGCGAGCCAGCTCTTCCGGCGTAAGGGCGAAGCCATTCGACGGGTTCCGGTACGAGTACGCGCCGTCGTCCACGCGCATACCGTCCTTGCTGGTCCAGCGGGAAGCCCCGCCTGCACCCTGGCCTTCCACGAGAGCGACAGCGAGTTCTTCGGGGGCCTCAACGGCAGTAACGGCGCTGAGAGCTGCCGTCAGGTGGTGTGTTGCGCTGTCCGGGATGCTGTCGTCTCCCAGCGCGGGCCACAGCAACAGGAGCCGGCGGTGTGAATCGACTGTGCTGCCACCGGGCAGCCCGTAGTCGGCCGCGGAGAACAATTCGGGCCAGGACAGAGCCGGTCCCATGAAGTGCCCGTCGACCTTGGCCAGCAACAGCGCTCGCTCCTCACTGGGGTGATGCAGGAGGTAGTCGACACCGGGGTCGTCCTTCCACGCGCGGCAGACGACGTGGAGGAGGTTCGCGGCGGCCAGCGGAATGGTGAAAACGGGCCACATCGTCCGCTCCAGCAGCTCCCGGTGGAACATCTCGGCCGCCTCGTAGTCCGCACCGAAGAGCAGCTCTTCCGTCTCCTCGTCGTGAGCGCACGCGTACAGGTGGCCGAGCCAGAAGAGAGGTTCCTCCAGCAGCTCCGGCTGGTGGACGAGAGGGCGACCTTCGTACCCGGGTATCTCCGTCATGCCGCTCATCATGTCGCCTGCCCCGACCACCTTGTACGGTCGGCCAGGAGCGTCCTCGTCCGGACGGTTCGACATGATCGCCACCACGATCGGGGCCGCGTGGGGCGGCCACCGGACGGCGATGTCGCGGCTCCATGCGGTCCGCCCGCGTCTCGTCTCGTCGTCACCCAGCTCCCGCAGCTCGGCCTCCAAGTGCCTGGGTCCGCCGAACCGGTCGACCAGCAGGTTGGCAGCGGTGTTGTCGCTGAAGCGGACGGCCGCAGCTCGTTCAGGCTCATGCCCGCACCACCGGTGCGCTGCCCGACCACGCGAACAGAGCCGCTGCGAGACGCCGAGCGTGTGGGTACCGCACGTGTCCCCCTCTTCCTTCTGCCGCCGGACGGACCAGCGTCGGCCGGCCGACGCGGCCGGGCCGCGCACCGCATCGCACCGCATCGCACAGCGGCGCGTGACCGTTCGAGATGCAGGTGCGGGGGCACGCTGATTCGCTGGTGGGGTCGGCTCTCCCCCGAGACCCAGGAGTGATCATGAGTGTTGCGGATGAAACCGGCGGCCGCGCCGAGCGTATTCGCGCCAAGGCGGAGGAAATGAGGGAGGCAGCCGAGCGTGTCTCCGATCCGCAGGAGCGCCGGCGTCTCCAGGACAAGGCGCGCCGCCTGCAGGAGCGGAGCGATCAGGTGTCCACCAAGGGCGAAGGCGGCACGAACCCGCTCTGACCGCCCGCGGTGCCTGACGCCCGTGGTCCCTCGTGGTGTACGTGGGGCGGTCGGGTACGTGGGGCGGTCGGCCCCGTGCGCGCAGATGACCGGGTCAGGGCCTTCCCGGTGCCGCGGGAGGCGAAGCCGCCTTCCCCGGCACGGTGGGCCTACTGGGTGAAACGGGGCAGCCATTTCACCTGGTAGCCGGGATGACTGGCATGCTCCGCGGCCATCTGCCGCACCACGAACCCCAGGCCGAACGCCCGGCCGGAGGCGAAGTCCCGCTGGGGGCGGTCGATGTCCAGGGCGGCGACCTCCGCGTACTCGTCGAGGAGCACCCGGCTGGTCTCGATGCGCTGGAGGGTGCGCGCAGGATCCTGCAGGGCGATGTGGTGGTCGTAGCCGTGCGTCCTCAGAGTGAACGCGATGGCACCGGTCCGGTCGTGGATCTCGCCGGGGACTTCGGCCGGGCACCGCCAGCCCTCGCCGCCGGCCGCACGGGCGACCCCTTCTTCCTCGTCGAGGCGCGCCCGGACGAACGCCACCAGCTCGGAGTTGTCTGTCATCTGGTTGTGCATCCTTCCGCTCGGCCCCCCGCCTCGGGAGCCGTGCTGGAGAGTATCCCGTCGTGCTGACCGCGTCCGTGCGCGACGGCCGGTCGTGGGCGGCATGTACCCGTCTGCCCAGGTGCGGCGTCCGGCTCCGCGCGGCCGGCCGGGCCGGCCGCGGCCGGCCCGGCCGTACCCGTACGTGCCGCTCAGCGGCCGGCTTCCACCGGTTCCAGTACGAGAACGGGGATCTCCCGGTCGGTCTTCTTCTGGTAGTCGGCGTAGTCGGGGTACGCCTCGACGGCGCGCTCCCACCAGAGTTCCTTCTCCTGCCCGGTCACCTCACGGGCGGTCATGTCGCGGCGCACCGGGCCGTCCTGCAGTTCGGCGTGCGGGTGGGCGGTGAGGTTGTGGTACCAGACCGGGTGCTTCGGAGCCCCGCCGAGCGAGGCGATCACCGCGTACGCGCCGTTGTGCTCGACCCGCATCAGGGGCGTCTTGCGGATCTTCCCGCTCTTGGCGCCCAGCGTCGTCAGGATGATGACGGGCATGCCGCGCATGGTCGTCCCCTCCGTCCCGCCCGAACTCTCGTACTGCTCGACCTGGTCACGCACCTGGGGCGTGGGGCTCGGCTCGTACTCACCCTGAAGCGGCATGGCAACTGTCCCGTCGTCGACGTCCGTTCGCGGCGTCTCCCGGCCGCGTCCCCTCATCATGGCTTCAGCACCACCGGCCGCCCGAAAAGCGCGCCCCGTCGCGTGTCGGGCCGTGCGCGCAGGTTCCGTCGCCGTCCGGGGTCCTGCTTCAGTCCCCCGTGACGCCGTCCAGCCGCTCGCGCAGCAGATCGGCGTGGCCGATGTGACGTGCGTATTCTCCGATCATGTGGACGTGCACCAGGCGCAGCGAGAAGACCTCGCCGTTGTGGACGAACGTGTCGTCGAACGACGCACCGGCGACGATCTCGTCCGCCAGGCGGCACTCCTCGACCAGCCGGGCGTAGTCCTCGGCCGCACGGGCCGGATCGAGGTCCTCGAAGTCCGCGTCCTTGCCCTTCTGCGGGTCGTACATCGGGGCGAGGTCCTGACCGGCGAACCGCTGCCGGAACCAGGTGCGTTCGACCTTGGCCATGTGGCGGAGGAGTCCGAGCAGCGAGAGGTTCGACGGCGGGGTGGTCCGCTCGGCCAGCTGTTCGCCCGTCAGGCCGGCGCACTTGCGCAGCAGCGTGGCGCGGAACCAGCCCAGGTAACCGGTGAGCATCTCCCGCTCCGCGGCGACGAGCGAACCCTCGGTACGAGTGGCTTCAGGTGCTGTCCATGTCATCAGGTGATCATGCCGGTCGACAGGATGATCGCGCGAGCCCTTTACGCCTGCCGCATCGGAAGAAGGGCGGTGGCGTCGGACGTCGAGCGGGCATGGACGTCGTGCCGCTGCGCTGCCGAGGGGTCCGAGGAGGCGGACGAAGAGGGGGAGCGCCTTGCCCGCTGGGGGCGCTCCCCGCCCGCGCCCGGCGGGGCCCCGGCCGCTGGTCAGCCCTTGCGGACGCGGATACGCGTGAAGCCGTCCCGCATCCCCTGCCGTGCCCGCGCCCACGGTGTGGCTGCCTTTGCGCTCCGACGCTTCGCCGGGGCAGGGGCGGGCTCCGGCCGCCGGGGGCGGTCCGGGGCGGCCTTGCGCGCCGGCGCCTCCGCCAGCACGTGGTAGCGGTGGCTCAGGCGCCTCCCCAGCAACAGGTAGCCGAGCAGCGCGCCCGCCGTGTTCAGGATGACGTCGTCGATGTCGAAGGCCCGCCCCGCGACCAGCGCTCCCTGTACCAGTTCGACCACGACGATGACCAGGACGGTCAGCAGGACCATGCGGATCATGCGCAGTCGTCGTGGCACGAGGATGGGCAGCAGCACGCCGAACGGCATACCCAGCACCAGATTGCCGCCGGCCTGCTTGCAGGCGGCGAGGAACGTGTAGTCCTCGGCGTACTGCCGCAGCGAGCGCCCCGGGTGGAGGTTCGACGTGACGAGGTCCCGCGAGGCGGGTGACGGCGTGAGCGTCACCTTCGCCAGCACGACGGAGAAGGCGACCATGGCCAGGAAGGCCGTCACCAGGATGGCGACCTGGAGCAGCACCCGGCCCCAGGACCTGTCGCGTGTGGTGTCGCGCGCGTCTCTTGCCGACTCTGCGTCCATGGCCGACTGGTGCCCCCGCCCGGCCGCGTCACACCTGGCGTCGCCGCACCGTCCGGACGCACCGGCGTGGTGCGGCGAGGGTGAGCGCGGGCCAGACTGAGGGGAGCGGCCGAGCTCGGACGGCCCCGCGGGCACGGCTGGACGAACCGATGCGGAGATCACATGACGAGCGACCGCGGGAACGAGCCTCAGCGTTGTCTGGTCACCGGCGCCACCGGCTACATCGGGGGCCGGCTGGTCCCGGAGCTGCTGGCGGCCGGGTACCGGGTGCGCTGCCTGGCCCGCAGCCCGGAGAAGCTGCGGGACTACCCGTGGGCCGGTGAGGTGGAGATCGTCCGTGGCGACGTCACCGAGGCACGGTCCCTCGCCCCGGCGATGCGGGACGTCGACGTGGCCTACTACCTGGTGCACGCCCTGACGGCCGGCGGCGGCTTCGAGGACACGGACCGCAGGGCCGCCACGGTCTTCGGGGAGCAGGCGCGCCTCGCGCGGGTCGGCCGCATCGTCTACCTAGGCGGCCTGACTCCGTCCGGTGTACCCGAGGAGGAGCTGTCGCCCCATCTGCGGTCGCGGGCCGAGGTGGGCCGGATCCTGCTGGCTTCCGGCGTCCCCACCACCGCTCTGCGGGCCGCGGTGATCATCGGCTCCGGGTCGGCCTCGTTCGAGATGCTGCGGTATCTGACGGAACGGCTGCCCGTCATGGTGACGCCGAGCTGGGTGTCCACGCGGATCCAGCCGATCGCCGTCCGGGACGTGCTGCGTCTCCTGGTGGGCAGCGCGCGGATGCCGCGGGAGGTGAACCGCACCTTCGACATCGGCGGGCCCGACCTCGTCACCTACCGGGAGATGATGCAGCGGTACGCCGAGGTCGCCAAGCTCGCGCACCGGCTGATCCTGCCCGTTCCGATGCTGACTCCCCGGCTGTCGAGCCACTGGATCGGTCTGGTCACCCCGGTGCCGAGGGCGATCGCCCGCCCGCTCGCCGAGTCGCTGCGGTACGAGGTCGTGTGCCGGGAGCACGACATCGCACGGTACGTCCCCGACGGGCCGGGGGAGCCGTTCGACCTCGACAAGGCACTGCGGCTCGCCCTGCAACGGGTCCGGGAGGCCCGGGTCACCACCCGGTGGTCGTCCGCGTCGACGCCCGGGGTCCCCAGCGACCCGCTGCCCACGGACCCCGACTGGGCCGGCGGCAGCCTGTACACGGATGTGCGCCGCCTCGGCGTCGACGCGTCCCCCCAGGCTCTGTGGCGGGTCGTCGAGGGGATCGGCGGGGAACACGGCTGGTACTCGTTCCCGCTCGCCTGGGCGGTGCGCGGATGGCTCGACCGGCTGCTGGGAGGGGTGGGCCTGCGCCGCGGGCGGCGCGACACCGACCGGCTGCGGGTGGGCGACTCGCTGGACTTCTGGCGGGTCGAGGAGATCGAGCCGGGCCGCCTGCTGCGGCTGCGCGCCGAGATGCGGCTGCCGGGCCTGGCCTGGCTGGAGATGTGTGTGGAGCCCGACGGCCGGGGCCGCTCGCGTTACCGGCAGCGGGCGCTGTTCCATCCGCGCGGGCTGCTCGGACACGCCTACTGGTGGAGTGTGTGGCCTTTCCACGCGGTCGTGTTCGGGGGGATGGCCCGCAACATCGCGCGTACGGCAGCGGGCGTGACGTCACCCGAACCGGCGAGCGCCGCGGTGTCGTCCTGACCGGTGCCTGCGCGCACGGCAGCATGGCAGGTCCCCGGCCTCCTCAGGAGTTGCGCCATGACCGTAGCGGTCGTCCTGTTCACCGCCGACCTCCGGCTGCACGACCACCCCCCGCTCCGGGCCGCGCTCGCCTCCTCGGACGAGATCGTGCCGCTGTTCGTCCATGACAGAGCGATCCATGAGGCCGGGTTCGCGGCCCCGAACCGCCGGGCCTTCCTCGCCGACTGCCTGCGGGATCTCGACGCCGGGCTGCGGGAGCGGGGCGGCCGGCTGGTGATCCGGTCGGGCGATGTGGTCGAGGAGGTGGGCCGGGTCGTCTCCGAGACCGGCGCCGCGGACGTCCATCTCGCGGCCGGCGTCAGCGCCTACGCCCACCGTCGTGAGGAGCGGTTGCGCGAGGCGCTCGAGTCCGGGGGCAAGCGGCTGCACGTCCACGACGGGGTGGTCACGGCGGTCGCGCCCGGGACCGTGACACCGGCGGCTTCGGGTCACTTCGCCGTGTTCACGCCGTACTTCAGGCGGTGGTCCGCGGAACGGCTCCGCGAGACCTTCGCCGCGCCCCGCACCGTGCGGGTCCCGGACGGCCCGGGGTCGGAGGCCGTGCCGGCCGGAGGCGCGGTGCCGGGGGTGTCGGAGGGCCTCGCCGAGGGCGGGGAGCGTCAGGCCCGCAAGCAGCTCACCGCATGGCTGCGCCACGGGCTCGCCGAATACGAGGAAGGCCACGACGACCTGTCGGGCGACGCGACGTCCCGGTTCTCCCCGCATCTGCATTTCGGCGCCCTGTCCCCCGTCGAGCTGGTCCATCGCGCCCGTACCGCCGGCGGCGCGGGTGCCGAGGCCTTCGTCCGGCAGCTGTGCTGGCGCGACTTCCACTACCAGGTCCTCGCGGCCCGGCCCGCCGCGGCCCGGCAGGACTACCGCACCCGGCACGACCACTGGCGGTCGGAGGCGGACGCGGCCGGGGACATCGAGGCCTGGCGGCAGGGGCGCACCGGATATCCCGTGGTCGACGCGGCGATGCGCCAGCTGCGCCACGAGGGCTGGATGCACAACCGCGGGCGGCTGCTCACCGCGGGCTTCCTGACCAAGACGCTGTACGTGGACTGGCGCATCGGCGCGCGGCACTTCCTGGACCTGCTGGTCGACGGCGATGTGGCCAACAACCAGCTGAACTGGCAGTGGATGGCCGGGACCGGCACGGACAGCCGTCCCAACCGGGTGCTGAACCCCGTGACCCAGGGCAAGCGATACGACCCGGACGGCAGCTACGTCCGGCGCTGGGTGCCGGAGCTGGCCGCGGTGCCCGGGTCGGCCGTGCACGAGCCGTGGAAGCTCCGCGGCGCGGGGCGCGCCCGGCCGGACTACCCGGAGCCGGTGGTGGAGCTGGCCGACGGCCTTGCGCGTTTCCGGCATGCGCGAGGCCTGGAGTGAAGGGCACGACGGGCTCCGGCGTGAGGTCCGAGGCCCCGGCCGTACGCGCATGACGCCGGGAGCGTCCGCCGCGCCGGACCGGAGGCAACGCCGTCCGGCCGGCCGGACGGCGGCGAAGATGCTGACGTGCCGACTCCCACCGCACCCACCGAACCGGCCGGCCGCGACACCGCGGAGGGCCCCCGCGCCCATGCGGCGCTGTTGCTGCTGTCGGCGGCCTCCGGGGCGGCGGACGCCTTCGTCTTCCTCTGTGTCGGCCAGGTCTTCGCCGGCGTGATGACGGGCAATCTGGTGCTGCTGGGCGCCTCGGCCGCGGGGGCCGGCGAGGAGGGCGTCGCGCCGCGTTCGGTCACCGCGCTGCTCTCGTACGGATGCGGGGTGGCCTGGGGCGCGGTGGCGGGAGAGCGCAGGTGGGGGCGGCTGCCCGTCATGCTGCTGACCGAGGTCGCGCTGCTCACCGCGGGCGCGGTGCTGTGGGCGTGCGGCCTGATCACGTCGGACGCGGACCGGCTGGGACTCCTGGTGGTCATGGGGCTCGCGATGGGCATCCAGGGCCGGGTCCGGGCCGTCCCCACGAACTACTTCACCGGAACGCTGACGTCGCTCGTCGGACGGCTGGCCCTGAGGTCGTGGCGTCGCGGTGACGGCTGGGTCACCGGCCGGCTGTCCGCTGTCGTGGCGGGCGCGGCACTGGCCGCGCTGACGGTGCGCCTGTGGCCGGCGTCGGGTGCTGTGGCGGCCGCGGGGGCGGCGGCCGCCGCCCTTCTCGTCGAAGCCGCGGGCCGGCGGGCCGTCCCGTGACCGGACGCGGGCGGGACAAGGGGAAGCCCCGGCCGGATCGGGGGAATCCAGCCGGGGCGGCTTTGTGGCGGGCGCTCCGTGTGCGTCGCCCACATATAGGTGAACAATAAATCACCCTGCCCTGTTCCCCGCAATCCGCCCCCCGGACTGTGATCCAGGGCACGGACGGCCGGGCGCAGGGGGTGGCGTCACGCGCCGGCGGGCGCCTCGGTGCCGTAACGACGGTTGAACTGTTCGATCCGGCCGGCCGTGTCCAGGACCTGCCGGGTCCCCGTGTAGAACGGGTGGCTCGCCGAGGAGGTTTCCACGTCGATGACGGGATAGCTCCGGCCGTCCTCCCACGTCACCCGCTGATCGGAATCCGCGGTGGAACGGGTGAGGAAGGCCGCCCCCGCGGCGCGGTCGCGGAAGACCACCGGACGGGAGACGGGGTGGATTCGAGACTTCATGTGCATTCCTTCCCTGGAACGAGAGCGGACGGGCGGTGCGGGCCGCACCGCGGCGGGCGGCTGGGCGACGGTCAGCGTTCCTCGCGGAACAGAACGTGCCCGCCGACTACGGGGTCGTACTTGCGCAGGACCAGGCGGTCGGGGTCGTTGCGACGGCTCTTGCGCGTCACGTAGCTCTGCCCCGTTCCGGCGGTCGAGCGGAGGGTGACGACGGGACGGGCCTCACTGCGGGCCATGGACGCCTCCGGGCTTCTGTACTGTCCCCGAACCCTTGATGGGAACGGGATTCGTTTTCGTTCTGCCGGTGTAACGCGTCCACCCCCGGGGGCATTCCCGGGTGCTCCCGGCACTTTCCGGGCCGAGTCCGGGCCCTCCTCCGCGGCCGTCACGCGGGGCCCCGACGCTCGTTGATCGCTGTGCCCGGCACTGCCGCCGGCCTCCCGAGGGAACGTGAGCCATGCACCTGAAGAACACCCTGACCACCCTTGCGGCCACCGCGATGATCACCGCCTGTTCGATGACGGCGGCCGGTCCGGCGGTCGCCGCCGGGGACACCGCACCCGCCTGCGTGGCGCGTGAGGTCATCAAGCAGAACAAGACCGCCTGGACGACCAACAACTGCGGGCGGAACATGCACATCCAGCTGGTGATCAAGAACGGTCCCGACCGGGCGTGCTGGACCACTTCCCCCGGGGAGACCCTCGAATGGAAGTGGAAGATGGGCTCGTACGGCCGCATCGCCCTCTGCTGACACCGCGGGCAGCCACCGCTCCGGCAGCCCGCTCGCACGAGATCCCCGGAGCCCCCGCACCTCGCGGGGGCTCCGGCCCGCGCCTACCCCGACGTGCTCCGCGAGGCCCCGGGCGAACGTCACACAGGGGCACGCACGCCCGCCGTCGAGCGCCGAACGGAGCCCGTCAACGCCCGCAAGCAGCAAGGGTGTTCGACGAATCGGGGTTCCGGGCAGCCGCTGGCATATGCCGGACGCATGAACGCATCGAGTGTTGCCAAACCACTTACGGGCTCCAGGCGGCTGTGTCACAGTCGTATCCGGTCCACCCTCAGACCTGGTTGTACCGCGCCTGTATCGGAGTACGACATGCCGCCCCACCCGCCCGCGGGCACCCCCGCCCCCCAGCCGCCCGAGCGCGCGGCCGTCGACGCGTTGATCAACCGGACGCACCGGCTGCGCGGCGACGTGGACGCGGTGCGGCGCGACACCGTCCTCGTCGACGAGGACGACCCGCGACTGCGCTGGCAGCGTGCGCTGTGCGATCTCGCGGTCCATCAGCTCGACGACCTCGGCGCGCACCTGGGACAGCTCAGGCAGGGCCTGCCGTCGGAATCCGCGGAGCAGATCGCGGCCGAGGCGGCGGACCTCACCGGCCAGGACCCCTCCGCCGGTGAACGACCGGGGTCGCTGATCGGCCGGGTGGGCAGCGCCGAGTGGAATCTGCTGACCGACGAGGTGAGCTGGTCCGACGACCTGCTGCAGATCTTCGGCCGCACCCCCGAGGCGGGGCCGCTCTCCCTGGACGACCTTCCCTCCGTGCTCCTGCCCGACGACCAGCCCCTGCTCACGGCGCTGGTGACGGACTGCCTGATCGACGGCAAGCCGATAGACGGCGAGTTCCGCATCCGGCACACGGACGGGCGGACGCGAACCCTGCACATGATGGGCGAACCCGTCCTCGACGCCGACGGCTGCACCGCTTCCATGTGGGCGGTCCTGCGCGATGTCAGCGCGCTGCGCCGCAGCCAGCAGGCGGTGCACCGGACCCAGGACTCGCTCCGACGCCAACAGGACATCGCCAGGGCGGAACACCGGATGGCGGTGGAACTGCAGGAGGCCGTGCTCCCCCCGTGGCGCGGCTCCCTGAGCCTCCCGGACCAGGGGCCCGGGTCGCTGGACATCGCGGCCCACTACCTGCCGTCGGAGTCGAGCGGTCTGATCGGCGGTGGGTGGTACGACGCGATGGAGCTGCCGGACGGCAGGACACTGCTCACGGTCGGCGATCTGACCGGTCACGGCATCCAGGCGACCTCCACCATGGCGATGATCCTCGGCGCGCTGCGCGGCATGGCCGTGGCCGGGATCGAGCCCGGAGCACTGATGGGGCACCTCAACCGGTTACTGGAGACATCGATCCAGCCGGCCCTGGGCAGCGCGGTGTGCTGCCGGTTCGACCCCGCCACCCGCAGGCTGGACTGGGCGCAGGCCGGACACCCGGCACCGCTGCTCTTCCGCAACGGAGCCGGGCGCCCGATTCCCCAGCCGGACGGGGTGCTCCTCGGAGCGGCGTCCGGGGTGGCGTACGAGCAGGACGAAGTGCACCTGCTGCCCGGTGACGTGCTGGTCCTGCACACCGACGGGCTGGCCCGGGGCGCCGGGAGCACGCACCACGGGCTACGACCGGGCACCGACACGCTGCTCGGACTCGCGCCGCGCTTCAGCGACGCCCGTAGCGCGCAGGAATGCGTACGGACCGTCGTCGAGGAGTTCGGTGGCGCCGAGCGACTGGACGACGCCTGCGTACTGATCGCCCGTATCGGGGCTTAGCCGAACGGACGTGGTGGAACGGGGCCCCTTCTCATGTGCCGCTCTTCCGCTTGGCACCCCTGCTCACGTGGCGCCTCCTTCCGGCGACACCTCTTCGTCGCCGCAGCCGGAACTCAGATCTCCGAACTCCTGGGCCTCTTGATGACGGAGCTCTGCGGCAGCGAGAGTTTGATCTCCTCGCGCAGGTCCTCGATCTTCGCGTAGCCCGCGAACTGCCCCGTCAGCCGGTACATTTCACGCAGCCGGTCCCAGGTGCGGTGGGAGGAGGTCTCCCCCATCGTCACCAGAGCGAGCCGGGCGTAGCGGTCGGCCTGCTCGGGGTCGTCCGCGATGAAGCAGGCCGAGGCCAGCGAGATGTAGTCGAAGATCTTGGACCGCTGGCGTCCGTTGACCCGCAGTTCCAGGGCCTGCTTCGCATGACGCTGGGCGATGACGGCGACCGAGGGGTCGTGCTCGGCCAGCGTGCGGAACGCCAGGGCCTGCATGCCGTGCAGATCGGCTTCGTCGAACATCTGCATCCAACTGGGCGGGGGCACGTCCCCCTTGTCGGAGATGAAGAGCTCCTCGGCCCGGCCGAGGGTGCGCCTCATGGCTTGTCCCCGGCCCATGGAGGCCTGCGCCCACGCCTCGATGGTGTGCAGCATCGCCTGGGTGCGCGGCAGCACCATGTCGCCCGAGCCGGACTTGGCGAGTTTCATGAGGTCGAGGGCGTCGTCGGGGCGGCCCAGGTGGACCATCTGGCGAGCCGCCCTGGAGAGCGCCTCACCCGCCCGCGGCCGGTCACCGCCCTCGCGCGCGGCGTGCGCGGCGATGACGAAGTACTTCTGGGCGGTGGGTTCCAGGCCGATGTCGTGGGACATCCAGCCCGCGAGGACGGCGAGGTTGGCGGCGACGCCCCAGAGGCGGCGCTGCAGGTGGTCGGGGTGGCGGTAGGCGAGCATGCCCCCCACCTCGTTGAGCTGGCCCACCACGGCCTTGCGCTGGAGGCCGCCGCCGCGGGAGGCGTCCCAGGCGCGGAACACCTCCACGGAGCGTTCCAGCGCCTCGATCTCCTCCGAGCCGATGGGCACGGCCTCGTACCGGTCGTAACCGGCCGGGTCCGCGTGCAGGGGGTCGTCGTTGTGTGGGGCGTCGGCCGCCAGAACCGGGTCGGTGTGCAGCCAGTCGTGCATGGGGCCGGCGATCGTGGAGCCGGCGGCGAGCGCGGCGCCCGCGCTCACCAAGCCGCGTCGGTTGAGCATGAGGTCCATTCCCGTGAATTCGGTGAGGACCGCTGCCGTCCGCTCGGGCGCCCACGGGAGTTGATCGGGATTGTGTTCCGTCCCGGTCTCTCGCCGTTTCCCCACACGCCCGCGCCGGCCGAACCCGAGGTCCTCGATGGTCACGACACGACCGAGCCGCTCGGTGAACAGGGCTGCCAGCACCTTGGGCACGGGATCGCGCGGGGACTCCCCCATGTCGATCCATCGCCTCACGCGCGAGGTGTCGGTGGCCAGCTGCGGGTGGCCCATGGCCGCCGCCTGCCGGTTCACCATTCTCGCGAGTTCGCCCTTGGACCAGCCGGCAAGGCCGAACAGGTCCGACAGGCGGGTGTTGGGTTCTCCGGTCACGTCAAGCCCCCAGGTTCTCGGCTGTGTTGACAGTAACCCCCTGTCAGATGCCTTGCGACTATTCGCCAGGGTTCGCCAGGGTGCGCCACATGGTCTGCCACCCGCGGGGCGGTGTCAGGTAGGAAAGCGCCACCCCGCCCGGCAGCCCTAGGTACTCCCCAGGGTGCCGAACGGCCGTCGGCCGGGGCGGCGCACGCAACTTGTCGGCGCACGAAGGGATCTGTCTCGCCCATGTACACAGCATCGTCCTCCGTGTCCGCCCCGCCCCGGCCGCTGCGACCCCTGGGAGCGGGTGGCGGGCCGTACCTCGACCCCCGCGCCGCCATCCCCGCGCCCGGCATCGGCCGGCCCCGGCGCATGGCAGGGGCGGGTGCCACCTCACTCAGCGGAAGACTGGACCTGTCCGGCCCGCAGGGCGCCCAACTGCGGATGGCGATCGCCTCGGTGCACCGGATCTGCCCGGAGTTCAACCCGGTGCAGGTGCTGCGGCGCAGCGGCCGTTCCGTGCTCCTCGTCGGGACCACCGGCCGCGCTACCGCGGTCGCCAAGTGCTTACTGGACCACTCCCCCGCGTGGACGGAGCGGTTCCGCCACGAAATAGCGGCATACCGGGCGTTCGTCCGGCACCGCCCGCCGGTCCGGGCGCCCCGGCTCATCGCTGCGGACCCGGAGAACTGCACCCTGGTCATCGAGCGGATGCCCGGCCGGGTGGCGGCGCTGACCAGGCACCCGTCGGAGGTGCCCCCGCGGGCCGATCTGCGGGCGGTGCTCGGTGCGGTGAGCCGGGTGAACGCCTGGCGCCCGCCGAACGGTCTGTTCAGCGCCCCCCTGGACTACGCGGCACGCATCGCGCGCTACCACGAGCTCGGTCTGTTCACCGACCGTGACCTGGGCGACCTGCAGAAGCTGCTGCACGGGCTCGCTCACGCCGGGGGGCGCCAGGGCATGGGGCAGTTCTGTCACGGTGACGCGCTGCTCTCCAACATCCTGCTCTCGCCCGCCGGCCCGGTGCTGGTCGACTGGGAGCACGCCGGGTGGTACCTGCCGGGCTACGACTTGGCGACGCTCTGGGCGGTCCTGGGTGACGCGCCGGTGGCGCGACGTCAGATCAGCCAGCTGGCCCAGGTCGCGGGCCCCGCGGCGCGGGACGCGTTCCTGGTCAATCTGATGCTCGTGCTCACGCGGGAGATCCGTACGTACGAGACGGCCCTCCAACGGGCCATGCGGGACACCACCGCGCCGGCCAGGACGACGGCTCAGGACCGTCCGGGTGCGCTGTCGTCGGGCGAGGAACAGCGTCTGCTGCTGCGCCGCCTGCACGACGACTGCGCCATGGCGCGCAGTGCCGTGCGAGCCGCGGTCGGCACTCGCTGACCTGTTCGACGGGGGACGCGCGCCGCGGGACCGATGCCGACACACCGGGTCCGCGGCGCGCTGTCGTGCTGCCCGGGGCCCGGGGCCCGGACCCCGGGGCGAACGGGGTCAGCGAGCGCGGACGGTGTCCACGTCGGATGCCTTCACGAAGGCGATGCGGTGGCCGATCTGAACCGTCACGTACCTCTCCTGGCCGCGGAAGTAGGCGTGGTCCAGGGGGTACGAGGCGTCGATCGTCGGCGCGTAGAAGAAGCCGGTGGGGGCCTCGCCGCCGCCGGGGTAGGACTGGCCGGCCTTGATGGTGTACTGCAGGGCCGTGCCCACCCGCTGGTCCGCGAAGCCGGCGGGGTACTCGGACTTCTCGGGGTACGCCACCCCGTACACCGGGACCTCCGTCTTCCCGGCCTTCGGCCTGACGACGTAGCCGGAGGTGGGAGTGGTGGTGCGGGTGCGGGCCGGGGTGCTGAACCAGGCCTTCTTGCCGTACCACCAGATCGCCGTCCAGCCGGGCGCGTGGTCGGCGACCACGGCCTGCTGGGTGGCGCTGATCTTGCTGCCCCAGTCGGCGGCGCAGTTGGTGCCGGGCGCGCCGTCCGTGTGCAGCCCCGGGTCGGAGAAGAGCGGTGAGTCGGCGGAGGGTTCCGTGTGGAGCGGCACGGCACTGGAACCCTGGACGGGCAGGTCCACGCCCTTCTCGCAGTCGCGGAAGGCCTGCTGGTTGTCCTTGAAGCGGGGGCTGACGGTGATGAGTTCGCCGCCCTTGCGGGCCGTCGGCACGGTGGGCTTGCCGAGGAGCGCCATGAAGCGGTTCCAGTCCCAGTAGGTGCCCGGGTCCCAGTGCATGTTCTTGGTGCCGGCGGCGCTGGTGGGCGGCACTCCGTCATGGCCGATGATGTGCTGGCGGTCGAGGGGGATGTCGTACTTGGCGGCGAGGTAGCGCACGAGAGCGGCGGTCGAGCGGTACATCTCGGGGGTGTACCACTTCGCGCCCTCGGTGGCGACGCCTTCCTGCTCGATGCCGATCGAGTGGGTGTTGAGGTACCAGTTCCCGGCCTGCCAGGCGACGTCCTTGTTCTTCACCATCTGCGTGACATGGCCGTCTCCGGAACGCACCACGTAGTGCGCGGAGGTCTGCTTCAGCGGGTTCTGGAAGATCTTCAGGGTGGTGTCGAAGTCCTCCTCGGTGTCATGGAGGACGATGAACTTGATCTTGTTGCTGTTCGGCCGGTCCGCGGTGTCGTAGTTGCCGTACGTCTCCTTGTCGGCCGGGTCGCCGGTCT
Organism: Streptomyces sp. NPDC005803; assembly: GCF_040630435.1. Taxonomy (NCBI): domain Bacteria; kingdom Bacillati; phylum Actinomycetota; class Actinomycetes; order Kitasatosporales; family Streptomycetaceae; genus Streptomyces; species Streptomyces sp. NPDC005803. The sequence continues at coordinate 124,181 of NZ_JBEXXO010000006.1, forward strand.
GCTGGTAGGCGGCCGGGACCCAGTCGCAGGCGAGGGAGCGCGGGCACTCCGGCCGGACCCCGTCCGCGCCCGCGTGTGCCGCGGGACTGAGCAGCGCGAGACTCAGCGCGCCGGCGGTGGTCAGCGCGAGTGCGCGTCCGGTCCTCTGCTTGGACGTCATGACAACCCTTCTTGGAGCTGTGCGTCTTCGAAGCCGCGTGGATCGAGAGGTCTTCGATTTCCGATCTGGTGTTCCGCTGTGCGCGCACACTCTGTGACCTGAGGTGATGGCGCGTCAAGGGTGTGGTGGAGGCTGCGGGTCGAGCCAGTGGACCAGACCACTGGCAGGTGCTCTGACCTGCGGACGGAAAGCCGCAACGGCTTTCTGGCGGTGCCGCGTTACCTGAGTTTTACGCAGATGCGGACCGGCCCGCGCGGCCGCGTGCCGTCCCCCGAACGAGCGCACTTCTTGTGTGACTAATGGCGGCCGTGCGTGCCTCGAACGGCCGAAGGGTAGTGCTCGCGCGGACACGACCGCACCGCGTGACGCTCACGCGCAGCCCCACCGAAAGGCCGGACGCACATGGCACAGCCCTTCACCCTTCCTGACTTCTATGTTCCGTATCCGGCGCGCCTCAACCCGCACGTGGAGGAGGCGCGACAGCACACGAAGACGTGGGCGCGGGCCATAGGGATGCTGGAGGGATCCGGCATCTGGGAGGAGAAGGATCTGGACTCCCACGACTACGCGCTGCTGTGCGCCTACACCCATCCCGACTGCTCGGCCGAAGCACTGTCGCTGGTGACCGACTGGTACGTGTGGGTCTTCTTCTTCGACGACCACTTCCTGGAGCTGTTCAAGCGCACACCGGACCGCGAGGGCGGAAAGCGGTACCTGGACCGGCTGCCCGCGTTCATGCCGATGGAGCGGGGAGCGCCGACGCCGGAGCCGGCCAACCCGGTCGAGGCGGGGCTCGCGGATCTGTGGGCGCGAACGGTTCCCGGTATGTCCGACGCGTGGCGGGTGCGGTTCGCCGAGGCGACGAAGAACCTGCTGAACGAGTCACTGTGGGAGCTCGCCAACATCAACGAGGGCCGCATCGCGAACCCCGTGGAGTACATCGAGATGCGCCGCAAGGTGGGCGGCGCTCCCTGGTCGGCCGGTCTGGTGGAGTACGCGGCGGGCGCCGAGGTACCCGAAGCGGTGGCCGGAGAAAGGGCGTTGCGGGTGCTGCGCGACGCGTTCTCCGACGGCGTCCATCTGCGCAACGACCTGTTCTCGTACCAGCGGGAGGTCGAGGACGAGGGCGAGAACAGCAACGGCGTCCTGGTGCTCGAGCACTTCCTCGGCTGCTCGACGCAGGAGGCGGCCGAGGCGGTGAACGATCTGCTGACGTCCCGGCTCCAGCAGTTCGAGAACACCGCGCTGACCGAGCTGGGCCCGCTCTGCGCGGGAAAGGGCCTTGACCCGGCGCAGACGGCGGCGGTGCTGTCGTACGTCAAGGGGCTGCAGGACTGGCAGTCCGGCGGCCATGAGTGGCACATGCGCTCCAGCCGCTACATGAACGACGGCGGGGCCGCGCGGGCCGCGCCGGGTTTCGGTATGGCTGCCGCGTCGATCCGGTTCACTCCCCGCTCGGAGTCCGCCCGGCTGCGCGCCCACACCCATGTGCCGTTCCAGCACGTCGGCCCGTCCCTGTTGCCCGACTTCGACCTGCCGTTCGGCACGACGCTCAGCCCTCATCTCGACGGCGCCCGGGAGCGGCTGGTCGACTGGGCGGACCGGATGGGCATTCTTCAGGCGCAGCCGGGGGTTTTGGGCTCGCACATCTGGGACGAGGAGCGGCTGCGGGCGATCGACCTGCCGCTGTGCGCGGCCGGTATCCATCCGGACGCCACCCCGGACGGGCTGGACCTGTCCTCGCGGTGGCTGGCGTGGGGGACGTACGGGGACGACTGGTTCCCGGTGGTGCACGGGCGGACCCGCGATCTGGCGGGCGCGCGGCTGGCCAATGAGCGGCTGTCGCTGTTCATGCCGCTGGACGGGAGCGCGATGCCGGAGCCGGTCAACGCGCTGGAGCGCGGGCTGGGCGATCTCTGGGAGTGCACCTCGGCGCCGATGGACGACGGCGCCAGGCGGGCGTTCCGCAAGGCCGTCGAGGACATGACGGCGAGCTGGCTGTGGGAGCTTGCGAACCAGGCCCAGAACCGGATTCCCGACCCGGTGGACTACGTCGAGATGCGGCGCATGACGTTCGGCTCGGACCTGACGATGAGTCTGTGCCGGCTCGGCCACGGCAGGAAGGTGCCGCAGGAGATCTACGAGAGCGGCCCGCTGCGCTCACTGGAGAACGCGGCCGCCGACTACGCCGCGCTGCTCAACGACCTGTTCTCGTACCAGAAGGAGGTCGAGTACGAGGGTGAGGTGCACAACGGTGTCCTGGTGGTCCAGAACTTCTTCGGGGTGGACTATCCGACCGGGATGGCGATCCTGTACGACCTGATGAAGTCGCGGCTGCGCCAGTTCCTCCATGTCGCCGAGCACGAACTTCCGGTGCTGTACGACGACTTCGCTCTGGACGCCGAGGCCCGGGAGACCCTCGCCGGGTATGTGCTGGAACTGAAGCACTGGCTCGCGGGCATCCTGATCTGGCACCGGGGATGCAGGCGCTACCGCGAGGAGGACCTGCGGCGGGGCACCGGGGCCCCGTGGCACCTGAGCGGTCCCACGGGGCTCGGCACCTCTGCGGCGCAGGTGACCTCGCTGTTCGCTCAGCTCTCGGGGGTCAGCGTGTAGCGCCGTCCCGCGCGGGCCCTGATGACCTTCTCGCCGCTCGTGAACAGCGTGCTGCGTACGGTCAGTTCGCGGGTGCGGCCCGCCGTGATCACCACGCGGCGGGCCTGCCCCGCGGCCCATTCGATGTCGACGGTGAATCCTCCGCGTGCGCGCAGTCCGCGCACGGATCCGTCCGGCCAGGCGGCGGGGAGGGCGGGAAGGATCTCGACGGCGCCGTGCTGGCTCTGCAGCAGCATCTCCGCGATGCCCGAGGCGGCGCCGAAGTTCCCGTCGATCTGGAACGGCGGGTGGGTGTCCCAGAGGTTGGGCAGGGTGGAACCCTTCAGTTGCTCCGTGAGCATCTTGTGCGCGTGGCTGCCGTCACGCAGCCGCGCCCAGAAGTTGATCTTCCAGGCCTTGGACCAGCCGGTGCCTCCGTCCCCGCGGGCACGCAGGGAGACCTCGGCGGCGTCGGCCCAGACACTCCCCGGCGTGATCTGCCGGCCGGGGTGGAGGGCGAAGAGGTGGGAGACGTGGCGGTGGGTGTCGGCCGGGTCGTCCCGGTCGGTCTTCCACTCCTGGAGCTGCCCCCAGGACCCGGTGCGCAGGCCGGGATCGAGGCGGTCGAGGGCCGTCCGGAGGCGGCTGCGGAAAGCCGGTGCGTCACCGAGGGTGCGGGCCGCCTCCAGGGTGTTGGTGAGGAGGTCGTGGACGATCTGCTGGGACATCGCGGCCCCGGCGGTGAAGTCCCCGTGTTCCGGCGAGTAGCTCGGGGTGACGACGAGGAGCCCGTCGCGCGGGTCGGTGCGCAGGTTGGCGAGCCAGAATTCGGCGGCCTCCTTCATCGCCGGATAGGCGGTGGAGCGCAGGTAGCCGGTGGAACCGCCGAACCGGTAGTGCTCGTACATCTGCTGGGTGAGCCAGGCGGCGGCCTCGGGGAACCAGAAGGCGGTGGACCAGTCGTGGACCCCGGTGAAGCCGTACGGGTTGGTCTCGTTGTGCACGACCCAGCCCGCGGTCCCGAACATCTCCCGCGCCGTCCTGCGGCCGGGCTCTCGCATCGACTCGATGAAGCGGTCGTAGGGGGCGGTGGTCTCGGCGAGGTTGGTGACCTCGGCGAGCCAGTAGTTCATCTGGAGGTTGATGTTGCCGTGGTAGTCGGCGGACCAGGGCGGGTTGGTCGAGTTGTTCCAGACGCCCTGGAGGTTGGCGGGGAGCGAGCCGGCCCGCGAGGAGGCGATCAGCAGGTAGCGGCCGTACTGGAAGAAGAGCGCTTCCAGGGCCCGGTCCGCGGCGCTCGCGCCGCCGGTGTAGGCGCTCAGCAACTGGTCGGTGGGAACGTCGGGAAGTTGCTGGCCGATGTCGAGGGCGACCCGGTCGAAGAGGCCGCGGTGGTCGTCGACATGGGCGCGGCGGACGCTTTCGTACGAGGCGGCCGCCGCGGTGTCGACCGCGGACGTGACCGCCCGGTGCGGGTCCTCGCCCCGGTACGCGGGGTAGGCGTCCGCGTAGTCCGTTCCCGCGGCCAGGAAGAACCAGGCGCTGTCGGCGCCCGTGACGGTGAGGCTGCCGTCCGCCCCGGCGATGACCTGGCCGCCGGTGGCGCGGACGCGGATCTGGGCCTCGAAACGCAGACCGTTGTCCTTGAGCACGCCGCGCACGGTGAGCCGGTCTCCGGTGGCGGCGGCGGTGAAGTCGTCGCGCGGCGAGGTGTACCGCAGGGTGAAGGCCACCTGCCCCGGGCGGTCCGCCGTCAGGCGTCCGGCGATGACGGAGCCCGGGTGGGAGGCGAAGAACTCCCTGGTGTGGGAGACCCCTTCATGGGTGTAGGTCACGAAGGCCAGTGCGGTGCGCAGGTCCAGGCCGCGCCGGTAGGAGGCATCGGGCGCGGCCGGTGCGCCCGGCACGTCGAGGTGCAGTTCCCCGAGGACCTGGTAGGCGCCGTAGCCGCGGCGCGGCTGCCCGAGTTCGGCGGCCACGGCCCCGGGACCGAGGGCGTCCTCGCTGTCGAGGCGCTCCTGCACCGCTGCCAGGGCGCCGGGTCTGGGGGCGGTCCAGTTGCCGAAGTCGTATCCCTGGGCGGAGCCGGGGCCGCCGGTCCAGAGGGTCTTCTCGTTGAGGGTGAGGAGTTCGGAGGCGAGCGTTCCATGGACGCTCGCCCCCAGAGCCCCGCTGCCGATCGGCAGGGACTCGCGCTCCCAGTCGGCGGCCGGCGCACGGTAGTGGAGTACGGGGTCCGGCAGCTCCGCCTTCCGCTTCCCGGCCCCCGATTCATCGGAGGTCATGGCGGCGGCTGCCGTGCCGGAGAGAGCGGGAACCCCCAGCGCCAAAGCGCCCGTTACGCCGATCGCTGTCTTCACAGTGGTACGTCGCGTCATCCCGGATGTCATGCCGGATGACGCTAGAGGTCCGATGACTGCCTGGACAAGACGCATGACAATGCGGCCTCTTGGACGGAGGCCGCGGGTACTTGGACGGAAATCAGTCCACCGGCTCCGGGCGCCGTGCGGCCGCCCGGGCCGGCTCAGCCCTGCTGGAAGAGTTCGGCGGGGAGCGGCTTCAGAAGCGTGTACAGGTCGTCGGTGATCGGACGGTCCCAGCTGGCGATGGTGACGAGCACGCCGTCGCTGCGGTCGAACTGGACGCAGGAGATGCGGCTCTCGGAGAGCTTCACCCGCCGGACGATCAGCAGGTTGTCGCCCTGCATCACGGGCATGTCCTCGGTGCCGGTGACCTCGACCGGCTCGTCGTTCTCCAGCGCGAGCAGCAGCTGGGCCACCTCGAAGGGGACCTGGCCCTCCTCCGTCTCGCGGGCGGGCGAGCCCTCCGGGAGGTTGCCGATGATCATCGCCGGGCCGCGGCCGCCGAACAGGTCGTAGCGCAGGAACACGCCCTGACAGCTGCCGTCGGGGGCGGGCAGCAGACCGGCGCCGAGGTTTCCGGGCCAGTCGCCCGGGTCCATGGCCAGGACGTCGAAGTCGGGGCCCGCGGGGGTGGCGGCGCTACGGCGGCGGAGGAAGGACATGGAGACATGTTACGTGTCCGGGCCCACCTCGCCGAGCCGGGCCCGTGGAGGCCGGGGCGGGGCGGGGCGCGTCGGAGAGGTGCGCCCGCGGTGGGGGGCCGGCCGGACCGGACGGCCGCCCCGCCACCGGCTCATCCGGCGCGCGACTCGGCGGCGAGCTTCTCCAGTACGGCGACGGCCTCGTCGGCCCGGTCGTACGGGACGAAGAGGTGATCGTGGTGGAATCCGGCCACCACGTTGCAGCTGATCCCCGCGTCGGTCAGGGCGAGCGAGACGGCGGCGGTCAGCCCGACCGCCTCGAGCGCGGAGTGCACGCGGAGGGTGATCCAGCAGGCCGCGTAGGCGGAGGGCAGTCCTGCCGCCTCGGCCTCCGCCTCCGGGAGCACCAGCGTGAGCCCCTCGGCCTCACGGACGGTGACGACAGGGGCCACGCCGTCGGGCACGACTCCGTCGGGCGCGGTGGCGTAGACGTACCGCCCCGGGTGCGCCTGCGGACGCAGTTCGCTCAGCAGAACGCGAAGATCACTCTCACCTGTCACACCCCCCACGCTACCCGCCGTGTGCGTGACCGCTCGTGAGGGAGGGCGGGCGCGCGGTCGCCCGGCGCGCCGTCCCCCGGCCCGGCCCGGGCGGGCGGAGGGCTGCCGGTGGGCCGGCCACGGCCGTCGGGCGGGGTCGAACGCTCCGTGCCGGGCGTTCACGACGCGCGCGCCACCTGGCCGGCGTGAGGACCAGCGGCGGGCTGCCGGGACGCCCGGCGTCGCAGTGGTCCCGGACAGGCCGCGGGGCGTGGTCGGTGCGGCCTGTCCGGGGCACTCGCGCTCAGCCCGTGGGCGGTTCGGCGCCGACGAGCCACATGGAGAAGAACTGCGCCCCGCCGCCGTAGGCGTGGCCGAGCGCCCGCCGGGCGCCGTCCACCTGGTGCTCGCCCGCCCGTCCCCGTACCTGGAGTGCGGCCTCGGCGAAGCGGATCATCCCGGATGCGCCGATGGGATTGGTGGAGAGCACGCCTCCCGAGGGGTTCACGGGCAGGTCGCCGTCGAGTTCGGTGACTCCCGCCTCGGTGAGTTTCCATCCCTCGCCCTCGTCGGCGAAGCCGAGGTTCTCCAGCCACATCGGTTCGTACCAGGAGAACGGCACGTACATCTCGACGGCGTCGATCTCCCGGCGCGGGTCGCTGATCCCCGCTTGCCGGTACACATCGGCCGCGCAGTCCTTCCCGGCCTGCGGCGAGACGAAGTCCTTGCCCGCGAAGAGGGTGGGTTCGCTGCGCATCGCGCCCCCGTGGACCCAGGCGGGCGGATGCGGTGAACGGCCGGCGCCCGTGCGGTCGGTGAGGATCATCGCGCAGGCCCCGTCGGAGGAGGGGCAGGTCTCCGAGTAGCGGATGGGGTCCCAGAGCATGGGCGCGGCCTGGACCTTCTCCAGGGTGATGTCCGGGTCGTGGATGTGGGCGAACGGGTTCTTGAGCGCGTTGCGCCGGTCCTTGTACGCGACGAGGGAGCCGACGGTGTCGGGCGCCCCGGTCCGGCGCATGTAGGCGCGCACGTGGGGGGCGAAGAAGCCGCCCGCGCCGGCCAGCAGGGGCTGCTGGAACGGAATGGGGAGCGAGAGGCCCCACATCGCGTTGGACTCCGACTGCTTCTCGAAGGCGAGGGTCAGGACGGTCCGGTGCACGCGGGCGGCGACGAGGTTCGCGGCGACGAGTGCGGTCGAGCCGCCGACCGAGCCCGCGGTGTGGACCCGGAGCATCGGTTTGCCGACCGCGCCGAGGGCGTCGGCGAGATAGAGCTCCGGCATCATCACCCCCTCGAAGAAGTCGGGCGCCTTCCCGATCACGACGGCGTCGATGTCGGCCCAGGTCAGCCCGGCGTCCTGGAGGGCGGCCACGGCGGCTTCGCGGACGAGGCCGGCGAGGGAGACGTCGCGGCGGGCGGCGACGTGCTTGGTCTGGCCGACGCCGACGACGGCCACGGGCTCCTTAGGCATGAGCACTCTCCCCTTCGAGGACGGCGACCAGGTTCTGCTGCAGGCAGGGACCGGACGTGGCGTGGGCGAGCGCCCGGTCGGACTCGCCGCGGTGGATGCGGGCGGCGGCCTCGCCGAGGCGGATCAGCCCGGCGGCCATCAGCGGATGGGCGGCCGGCGCGCCGCCGGACGGGTTGATCCGGACCTCGGCGCCGAGGCCGAGGGCTTTGCGCAGCACGACTTCCTGGGAGGTGAACGGGGCGTGCAGTTCGGCGGTGTCGACGGGGCGTTCGAAGACCCCGGCCCGTTCGGCGGCGAGCCGGGTCGAGGGCGATTCGGTCAGCTCGCGCACCCCGAGGCTGTGGGCCTCGATGCGGTGGTCGATGCCGCGGATCCAGGCGGGGCGGGCGCACAGGGCCCGCGCGGTGTCCCCGGCGGCGAGGATGACGGCGGCGGCGCCGTCGCCGACGGGCGGGCAGTCGCCGGTCCGCAACGGCTGGACGAGGTAGTCCCCGCTCGGGACGGTCCCGCTGAGCTGGGCGTGCGGGTTGTCCGACGCGTCCGCTCGGCTGCGGGCGGCGATGGCCGCGAGCGCGGCCTCGTCGGTGTCGCCCGCGTCGATCAGCGCCTGCGCCTGGAGGGCGGCGAGCGCGACGGAGTCGGGCCACAGCGGGGCGGCGTAGTACGGGTCGAGCTGCCGGGTGAGGACGTCGCGCACCTGCCCGGGCGAGGACTTCCCGTACGCGTAGACGAGCGCGGTGTCCGCCTCGCCGGTCTGGATCTTCACCCACGCCTCGTACAGGGCCCAGGCCCCGTCCATCTCGACGTGGGACTCGGAGATCGGCGGGTGCGCCCCCACCCCGTCGAGCGCCATGGTGAAGGAGAAGGCGCGGCCGGCGAGGTAGTCGCTGGAGCCGGAACAGGTGAAGCCGATGTCGCTGGTCCTCAGGCCGGTCGCGTCGAGGACCTGGTGCAGGACGGGCATCAGCATCTCGACTTCGGAGAGTTCGTCGGTGCGCCGCAGGTGGTCGGTCTGAGCGAAGGCGACGATCGCCACGTCCCGCATCTAGACCAGCTCCTTGTACGCGTCGTAGTCGGCGTCCGGTTCGCCGGTGGGCCGGTAGTGGTCCGGGTGGCGGCTGCCGTCGGTCCATACGGGCTCGACGCGCAGGCCCATCCGCACCTGGTCGTACGGGATGCCGCCGATGCGGGCGTGCAGGGCGAGGTCGGCCCCGTCGAGGGCGATGTGCGCGTAGACGTAGGGCACCTCGATGTCGAGGTTCTTCGCCTTGATGTTGACGACGCAGAAGGTGGTGACCGTGCCGCGCGGTCCGACCTCCACCTGTTCGGCGGTGGCGACGCCGCAGGTGGGACAGGCGCCGCGGGGTGGGACGTACACCTTGCGGCAGGACGGGCACCGCTCTCCTACGACGCGCCGGCTCGCGAGCGCTTCGAGGTAGGCGCTCTGCGCGCGGCCCGGTGAGTAGGTGTAGTCGAGGCGTGCGGGCGTGACGATGCCGGTGACGGGGTCCGCGAACTCACCGTCGTGCGGCGCGGATCCGCCGGGTTCGCCTTCGTACGGTTCGAAGCAGGCGATGTCCGTGATGGCGCCGGTGCGTGCTTCGGCCCAGCGGACGCGGACGCGCATGCCGGTGCGGACGGCCTCCGGCCCCGGCGCGTCCAGGACGTGCAGGAGCGCGGTGTCGGCGCCGTCGAGGCGGACGAGCACCCAGGCGAAGGGGGTGGCCAGCGGCTGGTCGCGGCGGGGCCGCGGGTTCCAGGCCCAGGTGGTGACTGTTCCGGTGGCGGCGACCTCGACCAGGTCGCGGATCTCCTCGGCGGTGACGGGGTCGTACTCGACGGGTGGGACCATCACCTTGCCGTCGCCGGTCCGCACGCCGAGCACGGTGCGTTCGCGCAGCCCGGTGAGGAAGGCGCTCTGCACCGGGCCGAGGGAGCGGGTGAAGGGGAATTCGACCACCAGCGGTGCGCTGAGGACGTCGGGCACGGTTGCCTCCTCTGGTCAGGCCCGCCGGTAGACGGGCGGGCGCTTCTCGGCGAAGGCGCGGGCGCCCTCCTTGGCGTCGGCGGTGGCGAAGACGGGCCGGCCGCGCTCGAGTTCGGCGGCGAGTCCGTCGGTCTCGGTCATCTCCGCGGTCTCGTAGACGGAGGCCTTGACCTCCTCGACGGCGAGCGGACCGCAGGCGTTGATCTGTTCGGCGACGGCGAGGGCCGCTTCCAGTGCGGTGCCGTCGGGGACGACCCGGCCGATCAGGCCGATCCGGGCCGCTTCCTCGGCGCTGTACGGGCGGCCGGTGAGCAGCATCTCCAGGGCGTGGGTGCGGGCGATCTGGCGCGGCAGCCGTACGGTCGAACCGCCGATGGGGAAGAGGCCGCGCCTGACCTCGAAGAGGCCGAAGGTGGCGCTCTCGCCGGCGATGCGGATGTCGGTGCCCTGCAGGATCTCGGTTCCGCCGGCCACGCAGTGGCCCTCGACGGCGGCGATGACGGGCTTGCGGGGGCGGTGGTGGCGCAGCATGGCCTTCCAGTGCAGATCGGGGTCGGCCGTCATCCGGTCCCGGTACTGCTCGCCGTCCATGCCGCCGCCCGCGAGGGCCTTGAGGTCCATGCCGGCGCAGAAGCAGCCGCCGGCTCCGGTGAGGACGACGGAGCGGACCTCCTCGTCCTCGTCCGCGGCGAGCCAGCCGTCGTGGAGGCCTACCAGCATCGGCAGTGAGAGCGCGTTCTTGCTCTCGGGCCTGTTCAAGGTGAGCACCAGTGTGGCGCCTTCGCGCTGCACGGTGAGGTGTTCCGTACCGCCCATGGTCTGTCTCCCGTCGTAAGGCTAGAACAGGTTGCAGTAAGCGGGGAGGCAGTTCAATAGTTTTCTGACAGGGAGTCAGATTTCTTCGCCGGGCCCCCTTCCCACTTGTGCCGGTGGGCGCTCTAATGACCGCCGGGCCACTCAGCAACCGGGGTCAGGAGGAACGGTGGAGTACAACCTTGCCGACCTGTTCGAATCGGTCGTCGACGCTGTCCCGGACCGGGAGGCACTCGTCTACCTCGACCATCCCGGAACAGGCGCCGAGCGCAGGCTCACGTACGCGGAGCTCGACGCCGCGGCCAACCGCGTCGCCCACGACCTCGTCGAGGCGGGCATCGGCCCCGGCGAGCACCTCGGGCTGCACCTCTACAACGGCATCGAGTACCTCCAGACCGTGCTGGCCTGCCTGAAGGCGCGCATCGTCCCGGTCAACGTCAACTACCGCTACGTGGAGGAGGAGCTGGTCTACCTCTACCGTGACGCCGATCTGGCGGCGCTGGTCTTCGACGCGGAGTTCGACGAGCGCGTGGCCGCGGCCGCTCCGCGGGCGCCTAAGCTCCGCCACCTCGTGCGGGTGGGCCTGCCGGCGGACGGGGCACCCGGGCCGGACGCCGTCGCGTTCACCGCGGCGGAGGCGGCCGGGGATCCGGGACGCGGCTTCCCGCCCCGCTCGGGCGACGACCAGTTCATCATCTACACGGGCGGCACCACGGGCATGCCCAAGGGGGTGATGTGGCGCCAGGAGGACCTTTTCTTCTCCGGTCTGGGCGGCGGCGCACCGACGGGTGATCCGGTGAAGACCCCGCAGGAGCTGGCGGAGCGGGTGGCGGCCGGCGGGGAGGGCATCACCTTCTTCCCCACTCCCCCGCTGATGCACGGCACCTCCACGCTCACCGCGTTCATCGGTTTCAACTTCGGGCAGCGGGTCGTCGTGCACCGCAAGTACGTGCCCCACGAGGTGCTGCGCACCATCGAGAAGGAGAAGGTCACGAGCGTGTCGCTGGTGGGCGACGCGATGCTGCGGCCGCTGATCGACGCGTTGAAGGGACCGCTGAAGGGCACCGACTGCTCGTCGATGTTCTCCGTCTCCAGCTCGGGCGCGATCATGTCGGATTCGGTGCGGGCGGAGTTCCAGGCGCTGGTGCCCCACGTGATGCTGCTGAACAACTTCGGCTCCTCCGAGTCCGGCTTCAACGGCACGGCGACCGCCGACTCCGGCCCGGAGAAGGGCTTCCGGCTCCGGGTCAACGCCCGTACGGCGGTGGTCGACCCGGCGACGTACGAGCCGGTGGCCCCGGGCGAGCCCGGCCGGATCGCCCAGCGCGGTCACGTACCGCTCGGCTACTACAACGACCCGGACAAGACCGCCCGGACGTTCTTCCGCAAGGGCCAGGAGCGGTGGGTCCTGCTGGGCGACATGGCGACGGTCGACGCCGAGGGCATCGTCACGGTGCTCGGCCGGGGCTCGCAGTGCATCAACACCGGCGGCGAGAAGGTGTATCCGGAGGAGGTCGAGCAGGCCCTCAAGTCCCACCCGGATGTGTACGACGCACTGGTCGCGGGCGCTCCCGACGAGCGCTGGGGCAACCGGGTCGCCGCCGTGGTGCAGCTGCGCGAGGGCGCCGACGCCCCCTCGCTCGACGACGTCCAGGCGCACTGCCGCACCCGGCTGGCCGGCTACAAGATCCCCCGCCACCTGGTCTTCGCCCCGCAGATCCAGCGCTCCCCCAGCGGCAAGGCCGACTACCGGTGGGCCCGCTCCGTCGTCGCGCCCGCCCGGCCGGCCACCGACTGACCGGCCTCGCACCCCGCGCGCGATTCACCCGAGTGCGCGGCCCCGCGTGCACGACGGACGCGGGGCCGGGGCGGCGGCGTAAGCCATTCGGGCACGCCCCGTGTCCATCCGGGTACCCTGCGTGGCTTCGCGGGGTGATCGCCCATAACTTCGGCTCATGAGGAAACGACACAGCAAATATCTCGTGGGCATCGCAGCCGCCTCGGCTGCCGGACTCGGCGTCGTCGCTCCGACCGTCCCGGCCGCCGCCGACGGCGGCCATGTGGTGCGTCCGGGCCAGTCGATCCAGGCAGCGGTGGACGCCGCGCGGCCCGGTGACACCATCTTCGTCCGGCCCGGCACCTACCGGGAGAGCGTGCTGATCACGACGCCCGGACTGACTCTGCGCGGTGCCGGGGAACGCACCGTCATCGAGCCCGGTGCGAGCGGGAGCCGGACGGACAACGCCTGCGCGAAGGCCGGCAACGGGATCTGCGTGCTGGGCACGGCCCAGGGCACCGTGGACGACGTGTCCATCAGCTCCCTGACCGTGTCCGGCTTCACCAAGAGCGGTGTCTGGGCGTCCTGGACGGACGGGCTGGAGGTCCGCTCGGTGACGTCCCGGTCCAACGGGGTCTGGGGCATCGCGCAGCAGCGGTCCACCCGCTCCGACATCCTGCACAACACCGCGAGCTCCAACGGGGACGCGGGCATCTTCGTCGCCAACAGCGTCGACGAGGAGGGCGGCGCCATCGACACCGGCGGCACCCGGGTCCGGGGCAACACCCTGACCGACAACCGGATCGGGTTCACCGCACGGCGCGTGCGGAACCTGACGGTGAACCGCAACACCTTCACCGCCAACTGCAGCGGGGTGTTCGTCGTGGGCGACGAAGGCAAGCCGCAGGCCGGCGCCATGACCATCCGGTCCAACCGGATCACCGGCAACAACAAGTTCTGCGCCGCCACCGAGCGGCTGCCCGCGATCCAGGGTTCCGGGATCGTCCTCACCGGCACCGAGTCCACCGAGGTGCGGAACAACGAGATCCGCGACAACGTGGGCGCCACCCCGCTCTCGGGCGGCGTCGTGCTGTTCAAGAGCTTCGTGGGGGCGAAGAACACCGACAACACCATCCGCGACAACACGGTCCTGGGCAACCGGCCGGCGGACCTGGCCAACCAGGACACCGGCACGGGCAACCGCTTCACCGGCAATGTCTGCACCACCTCCGCACCGGCCGGGATGTGCTGACCGGTGTCCCCCCGCACGAGGAGAAGCGAGACGGTATGACCACCGTGAGCACCACCCCCACCACCACTCCCGTCCAGCCCCTTCCCACTCCGCAGCCGGCCATGCGGCTGCGCGAGATCGTGTTCGGCGCGGCCCGCTCCGCGGCCGTCCGCGCCGCCGCCCGGCTCGGTGTCGCGGACGCGCTGGGTGAGACCCCGGCCACCGCGGCCGAGCTCGCCCGGGTGGTGAAGGCCGAACCCGTACCGCTGCAGCGGCTGCTGCGCGCCCTGTCCTGCTACGGCATCTTCACCGAGAACGCCGACGGCGCCTTCGCCCACACCGACATGTCCCGCCTGCTGCGCGAGGACGACCCGCACAGCCTGCGCTCCATCTCGCTGTGGTGCACGGAACCCTGGACGTGGGAGGTCTGGCCCCGGCTGGACGACGCGGTGCGCACCGGCGGCAACGTCTTCGAGGACGTGTTCGGCAAGGAGTTCTTCGACTACCTCCACCAGGACGCCCACGAGTCGGCCCAGGTGTTCAACCGGGCCATGACCACGTCCAGCATGCAGTCCGCGCTGGACGTGGCCGCCCTGCTCGACCTGACCGGGGTGTCCGAGATCGCCGACATCGGCGGCGGCCAGGGGCACGTACTGGCGAGCCTGCTGGAGAAGCACCCGACGGTCAGCGGCACGCTGATGGACCTGCCGGGTGTGGTGGCGCGGGCCGACGAGCGGCTGCGGGACGGCGGTCCGCTGGCCGGCCGGGCGAGCATCGTGGCCGGAGACTGCCGTGAGGGCATTCCGGTCGCGGCCGACCTCTACATCATCAAGAACATCCTGGAGTGGGACGACGACAGCACCCGCCGGGCGCTGCGCGCCGTCGTCACGGCGGCCCGTCCCGGGGCACGGGTCGTCGTCATCGAGAACCTGGTCGACGACACCCCGTCGATGCGGTTCACGACCGCCATGGACCTGTTGCTGCTCCTGAACGTCGGGGGTGCCAAGCACACCCGGCAGAGCCTGGTCGACCGGCTGACGGACGCCGGACTGAAGATCGGGGAGATCCGGCCGGTCAACCCGTACCTCCACGCGTTCGAGTGCGTGATCCCCGGCTGACGCTTCCTCACATGGCGAGGCCCCGGGACCGCCTCACGGCTCGGTCCCGGGGCCCTGTCGTGCCGTCAGGCGGTGGAGTCGCGCTCCCAGCAGTAGAACTGCTGCGCCATCGCGTCCTTCGGCCCCCGCCAGGTCTGCGGGTCGTAGGGGCTGACGAAGGCGGTGAGCCGGTCGCTGATGTCCTTGAACGCCGGATGCCCCGTCACCTTGGCGATCTCCGGGCCCGGCGGGCGCTCGGACTCGATCATGTGCAGGTAGACGTCGCCGAACTGGAAGAGCTTGCGCCGGGTGACACCCACCAGGTGCGGCAGCTCGGTGCTGTCGGAGGCGGCGAACAGCTCGGCGATGTCCGGCGCCGATTCCGGCGCCATCCGGGCGACGATCAGAGCGTGGTGCATCGGGTGGTGCCTTTCTGATACCCGTCCCGGTGCCCGGCCCGTCGGAGGGCCGGGCGACCAGGACGACGGTCGGCGGACGGTGGGTCAGTTGGCCGGGACGGCGGCCGTGCGGCGCTCGCGGTCGCGCTGCTCGATCTTGTCCCGGATGAGTTCCATCTGGACGCGCGAGTTGCGGTTGATGTTGTCGGTCATCCACGCGTCGTCGACCGGGGCGTCGGGACGCATCGCGAAGTCCTGCGTCCACCGCATGCGGGTGCCGCCGGGGGCCTCGGAGTACTCCCACCGGATGTCCATGTGCTGGAACGGGCCGGGCTCGACGCGGCGGGCCCGGACGGTGCGTCCGGGGCGGTCCGTGGTCCGCTCGGAGACCCAGCTCCACACCTTGTCGTTCTCGTCGGGGTGCATGGTCAGACGGAAGGTGGTCCGCTCTCCGTCACGCTCGATGACCTCGACCGAGGCGTACTCGCTGAACAGCCGGGGCCAGTTCTCCAGGTCGTTCGTCATGTCCCAGACGAGGTCCAGGGGTGCGGCGATGACGATCTCGTTCTCGGTGTGTCCGGACACTTCAGGCTCCTGTCATGAGGCTGTTGTTGACGAGGTCGAGGAACTCGCGGGGCGTCTTGCACCGGTCGGCGTCGGCCGGCAGCGGGCGTCCGTGCCGGTTCTCCAGTACGCCGACGATGCCGAGGAGGCCCAGCGAGTCGAGGCCGAACTGGTCGAAGGCGGTATCCGACCGGTTCTCCATCTCCCGGGGGTCGACGGTCAGGCCGGCGCCCTTCTTCATCAGGGCGGCCAGCTCTTCGTACGTCAGTCGATCGGACATGAGGGTCTTCTCCTTCTCACGAGGGGTGTCGGTGGGGTTCATGCGGGGCGCCGGAGCACCATCGCCGCGTTCGAGCCCATGAGGCCGCGGCTGAGCACGAGGGCCGTGCGCAGTTCGGCGGGGCGGGCCCGGCCCGTGACCACGTCGAGGTCGTGGCACACGTCGAAGACGTTGGGCGTGGGCGGGATCAGGCCGTCCTCCATGGCGAGGACGGCGGCGGCCGTGTCCAGGACGGGGGCTCCGCAGTAGGCCCGTCCGATGCCGGTCTTGGGCGCGGTCACCGGCACGCGCCGGCCGTGCGGGCCGAGCGCGTCGGCCAGGGCCTGCGCCTCGGCCCGGTCCGCGGCGGGGACTCCGAGGGCGTCCGCGAAGACCACGTCGATCTCCTCGGGGGCGCAGCCGGCCTCCCGCAGCGCGCCCTCGATGGCGTGGGCGAGCCCTTCGCGGGACTCCTCCCAGCGCATGGCGGTGGTGAAGGTGGCCGCGTGCCCGGCGAGTTCGGCCCGGATGCGGGCACCTCGTTCACGGGCCGCCCCCTCCTCCTCGACCACGAACATCGCGCCGCCCTCGGCGGGAACGAAGCCGCAGGCGTCCGAGGTGAAGGGACGGTAGGCCCTCGTGGGGTCCTCCTCCGCGCTCAGGTCGCGGTAGCCGAGCTGGCAGACGACGGAGTAGGGCGCGAGCGGGGCCTCGGCCGCGCCGACCACCACCGCGTCGGTGCCGCGCCGGACGGACCGGTCGGCGTGCGCCAAAGCGTCGAGGCCGCCGGCCTCGTCGCTCGCCACCACCGCGCACGGCCCCTTGAAGCCGCCGCGGATGGAGATCTGGCCGGTGCTGGCCGCGTAGAACCAGGCGATCGACTGGTAGGGGCCGACGTACTTGGAACCCTGGCCCCACAGCCGCTGCAGCTCGCGCTGCCCGAACTCGCCGCCGCCCGAACCGGCGGCGGTCACCACGCCCACGCTGAACGGCGCCGCCTCGTAGTCGGCGCGGCCCAGCCGGGCGTCGTCCAGAGCCATGTCGGCCGCGGCCATCGCGAAGTGCGTGAACCGGTCGGTCTGCACGAGGTAGCGCTCCTCGATCAGCGAGACCGGGTCGAAGCCCCTGACCTCGCCGGCCACGTGCAGCGGCAGTTCCTCGCACCCCTCGCGGGTGACCCGGTCCAGGACGCTCATGCCTTCCTGCGTCCGCTTCCAGAAGGCTTCGGTGCTCGTGCCGTTGGGGGCGACGACGCCGATGCCGGTGACGACGGTGCGACGGGCCTTGCGGGTGCTCATGGTGTCCTCCCACCGCTTCTGGTCAGGGCCACCGCGGACTGGAACCCGCCGAATCCGCTGCCGACCGACAGGACGCTGCGCAGTTTCAGCGGACGTGCGGTGCGGGGCACGTAGTCGAGGTCGCACTCGGGGTCCGGGGACTCGTAGTTCGCCGTCGGCGGCACCGTCTGGTGGACCAGGGCGAGTACGCAGGCAGCGATCTCTATGGCGCCGATCGCCCCGAGCGAGTGGCCCACCATCGACTTGATGGAGCTCATCGGCACCTCGTAGGCGTGCGCGCCGAGGGCCCGCTTCACGGCGGCGGTCTCATGCCGGTCGTTCTGCTTGGTGCCCGAGCCGTGCGCGTTGACGTAGTCGATGTCGCCGGCGGCGATCCGGGCGTGCCCGAGCGCCTGGTTGATGGCTTCGGCCATCTCCAGGCCCTCCGGGGTCAGCCCGGTCATGTGGTAGGCGTTGCCGAAGGTCGCGTAGCCCGCGATCTCGCAGTACACCGTCGCCCCGCGCGCCCGGGCGTGCTCCAGTTCCTCCAGGACGAGTACGGCTCCGCCCTCACCCATCACGAAGCCGTCGCGGCGGGAGTCGAAGGGCCGGGAGGCGTGCTCCGGGTCGTCGTTGTTGGCCGACGTCGCCTTGATCGCGTCGAAGCACGCCACGGTGATCGGGGTGATCGGCGAGTCCGAGGCACCGGCGATGCACACGTCGACACGGCCCTCCTCGATGGAGTGGAAGGCGTAGCCGATCGCGTCGAGGCCGGAGGTGCAGCCCGTGGAGACGGTCTGCACCGGCCCGTGCGCGCCGACCTGTTCGGCGACGGCCGAGGCCAGCGAGCTCGGTGAGAAGGCGCGTTCCAGATGCGGCCCGGCCGGACGGTGGTCGACGTCCCAGCGTGCTCCGCTGCCGCTGACGGCCACGTAGTCGTGCTCCAGCCGGGTGGTGCCGCCGACCGCCGTGCCGAGCGAGACGCCCATGCGCCACGGGTCGGTGCGCTCCGGGTCGAGTCCCGCGTCGGCCAGCGCCTCGCGGGCGGCCACCATCGCGAACTGCACGTAGCGGTCCGCGCGGGCGACCTCCTCCTCGTCCAGCCCGTACGCCGCCGGGTCGAAGTCGCACTCGGCGGCGATCCGGGAGCGGAAGCCGGCCGGGTCGAAGAGGGTGATGCCGCGGGTCGCGGTGCGCCCGTTGGACAGGAGGTCCCAGAAGGCCGGGGTGCCGATGCCGCCCGGAGCGACGACGCCGACGCCGGTGACGGCCACACGCCGGGTCATGAGGCGGCCTCGGTTCGTTCTGGCGGCGCGCCCCGCTCGGCCGACTCGGTGACCTCGGTGTCGACGTGACCGAGTTCCGGGCGGGGGGCGAGCGGGCCGAGATGGAAGACCATGCGCGCCTCGACATCACCCACGTTGCGGAAGCGGTGCCGGACGTGCGGGGGGATCAGCAGTCCCTGGTCGGGCCGCATCGCGTGCGTCTCCCCGTCCAGGTCGACCTCCAGGAGCCCGTTCACCACGTACACGAACTCCTCGGAGTACGGGTGATAGTGCTCGCCGATGCGGTCGCCGGGCTGAACGATGGCCAGTCCCATGAAGCCGCTGGTGGCGCCCACGGCCGTTGGGGTGAGCAGTGCGCGTAGGTCACCTCCGCGCCTGCGGTTGGGCTGGGTCTCGCTGAGGTCCACGATGCGTGGCCGGTGCATGGTCATGACTGCTTTCCTCCTGGCGCATTGCGCGTTTGTGTCGACGGGTTGAGCGAGAACCCCCCAGGGTGCTGCTGCGCGCTCAGGACTCCGCGGCCCGCCGGTCGGTGATGAGCCGCATCTCGGACCGGGCGAGGAAGCGTGCGGCGTCCTGGTCGGTGGCCGGCACGGCGTTCGCCTCACCGTCGAGGAGGCGGGCGAGGCGGGCCGCCTTGTCGGGGCCGTGGATGCCGAGTGCCTGGGTGGGGTGCGCGTCGAGCGGGCCGCTCACCTCGAGGAGGCGGACCACGATGTCGTCGCGCTGGAAGATCGTGCTGCTGTCGATGGGGCTGCCCGTGTCGTCCGCGGCCTCCTCGTCGTTACCGGCCAGCAGGCGGGCCAGGGCCATCCCGCAGCCCTCCTTGGCCTGGTAGAAGAGCGCGTGCCGCTGGACCTCCGCGGGGGAGTGGCGGCCCGTCGTCACGTGGTGGACGGTGGGCAGCGCCGCCCGGGTGAAGAACATCCGGGCGGAGTCGGGGTCGGCGAGGTCGCGGTCCTGCTCCAGGTACGGGTTGATCGCCTCCTCGACGGCCCGGATCTCGGGCTGCCGGGAGACGTGGCGCAGGGCCGCGAGGAGGTCGCCCTCGACCTCGACGGCGCGCACCACGCGGTTGCCGTGCAGGAACAGCGAGGTGCGGCGCAGCCGGGTGTGCTCGTCGACGCGGGCCCGCGGGGGGTCGTACTCGGCGAGGATCTTCGCCACGATCTCCTCGGTGCCCGGCTTGACGGTGAAGGTCAGCGCGTGGCGCACGATCCCGTCGCCGAGGCGGGGCGCGGCCTGGAGTCCGCCCTTGACGGGCTCGAAGCTCTCCTCGAAGGCCGCGCCCGTCTCGCGCAGGACGCTGAAGCGCAGCGAACGGGTGTCGCGCACGCAGCTGTGCAGCGGCTGCACGGTGGCGACATGCTCCTCGCTGTTCACCCACGCGAGGAAGGGCGGGGCGCTCTCCCACTCGCTGGTGATGAGCCATTGGGAGGGGTTCTCGATGGACTGGCACAGCTGGTCGCTGATGTGGCCGGGGATGGAGGCCACCTGGTTGCGCATGTGCTCGTACGCCTCCAGGAACTGCTTCTGGGCACCGTCGTACAGGTCCAGCAACAGGATGACGCGCAGCCTGGAGCCGTCGAAGGCGGACTGGGAGGTCCGTTCCGAGAGGGTGGTGGTCATGGTGCGAACTCCTTCGAGACGGTGAGAGGGCCGGCGGGGCCCATGGGGAACCGTCGAGTGGGGGGCTGGAGCGGGGCGTCTCCCGGCGGATGCGCACAGTCCGCCCGGACCGTGGGCGACGTCTCCGTGACCGATCGTGAAACGCTGGTCCGGCTGACGCCAGATTTATGAACCGTTCAGGTGAGCGGGCGTCCGAACCGCTCCGACAAGGGCATGGACACTGCATCTGTACGGCGTCCGAGCAGGAGCGATTGATGAACGAGAACGTCGACGTCCAAGTACCGGTCCTCATCGTGGGCGGCTCCCTGGTGGGCCTGTCCGCGTCCCTCTTCCTCGGCCGGCTCGGCGTCGAGCACCTGCTGGTCGAGAAGCACGCCGCCACCTCTACACATCCGCGGGGGCGCGGCAACAACGTCCGCACGATGGAGATCTTCCGCCGGGCCGGGGTGGAGCCGCAGATCCGTGCGGCGGCGTCGGTCCTGGCGGAGAACCACGGAATCCTGCAAGCCGGTTCTCTGACCGGCGACGACCAGGAGTGGCTGTTCAAGGAAATCGACCCGGGTGGCGCACTCGCCCGCTTCAGCCCGACCGGCTGGTGCCTGTGCAGCCAGAACGACCTGGAGCCGGTCCTCCTGGACCGGGCCCGGGAACAGGGCGGCGATCTGAGGTTCTCCACCGAGATGCTCTCGTTCGACCCGGACGCATCGGGCGTCGGGGCGGTCCTGAAGAACCGGGAGACGGGTGAGCACACCTCCGTGCGGGCGGACTACCTGATCGCCGCGGACGGTCCGCGCAGCCCGATCCGCGAGCAGTTGCGCATCGGCCGTTCAGGTGCCGGTGACCTGTTCCACAACGTGAGCATCACCTTCCGTTCCCGTGGGCTCGCCGATGTGCTGGGCGATCGGCGCTTCATCGTGTGCTACCTGACCGATCCGGAGGCGGATGGCGCGCTGCTGCCGGTGGACAACGAGCGGGAGTGGGTGTTCCACGCCCCGTGGCAGCCGGGCCGGGGCGAGACGCTGGAGGACTTCACGGACGAGCGGTGCGTGGCGCACATCCGCAAGGCGGTCGGGGCCCCGGACATCGACGTGGAGATCACGGGCAAGGCGCCCTGGCACGCGGCGGAGCGGGTGGCCGACCGGTATGCCCGGGGCCGGGTCTTCCTCGCCGGTGACTCGGCGCACGAGATGTCGCCCACGGGCGCGTTCGGCTCCAACACCGGCATCCAGGACGCGCACAACCTGGCGTGGAAGCTCGCGGCCGTGCTGCGCGGTGAGGCGGGCCCGGGCCTGCTGGACACGTACGAGGCGGAGCGGCGGCCGGTGGCCCGGGCCACGAGCGAGCGGGCCTCGGCCCGTTCCGGGGAGCACAGCCACCCGGGGTACGCGGCGCCGCCGACCGTGGGCGGCGGCAAGCGGGGCGGGATGCTGAACGTGGCGCTGGGCTACCGCTATGTGGACGGGGCGGTCCTGGGCATCGGCCCGGACCGGCCCGTGGTGCCCGAGGGCGTGCAGCTGACGGGTGAACCGGGCAGCAGGGCGCCGCACCTGTGGGTCCGCCGGGCCGGTGAGCGGATCTCCACGCTGGATCTGTACGAGCGGTCGTTCGTGCTGCTGACCGATGCCGCGGACGTGGCGTGGCGCCCGGCGGCAGCGCGGGTCGGCGACCGGCTCGGCATGCGGCTCGACGCGTTCGGCATCGGCACCGGCCCGGGCGGCGACCTGGTGCCGGAGGACGGCGCCGACTGGGCCGAGGCGCACGGGACGAGCGCCGAGGGCGCCGTGGTCGTGCGCCCCGACGGGTTCGTCGCCTGGCGTGCGGAGTCGGGCGTCCAGGACGCCGAGGCCGCACTGTACGAGGTCATGGTGGCGCTCCTGCGCCGGGACTGACGCCGCGGGCGGCTCCGCGGGCTCAGCCCACGCCGAACGACCGGAGGGCGGTCAGGAACTCCTCCGGCCGTTCGGTGTGCACGAGATGGCCCGCGTCGATGGTGACGTGCCGGGCGCCGGGGATCTGCCGGGCCATCCAGGCGAGGTCCTCCTGGGCGATCTGGCTCCTGGGCCCGCCGCCGATGACGAGGGTCGGTGCGGTGATCTCCGCGAGGCGCTCACGCCCGGCCGGATCGGGTTCGTTCAGCTGGGCGTCGGTGGCCGGCACCACGGGCCAGTCGAAGTCGAGTGTCCCGCCGGGGTGTTCGGCGGGCCCGCGCGGCGGGTCGAGCGGGAAGGGCGGCGGCGCCTCCTCGATGACGAGGCGGCCGATGAGTCCGGGCTGGCGTCCGGCGAGCAGATAGGCCGCGGCGCCGCCCATCGAGTGACCGACGACCGTGGCACCGGAGAGGTTGCGGGCCTCGAGGAAGGCGTGCAGGTCGTCGCGGAAGAGCTCGAAGGAGTAGCGGCCGGTCCAGTCGCTGAGTCCGTGGCCGCGGAAGTCGAACGCGTACACCCGGTGCCGGGCGGCGAGCCGTTCGGCGACGGCGGTCCAGGTGGTGCTGGAGCCGCAGCGCCCGTGGACGAGGACGACGGGCGGTGCGGACGGGTCCCCCCACACGCGGTAGGCGAGCCGGATGCCGCCGGCCTGGACACTGCGCACGTCCGGGTCCAGGAAGGCGGTGACGGTACGGACGAACGCCCCCGGATCGTCGAGCCAGGGGAAGTGTCCGGCCTCGCGCTGCACGGCGAACTCCGCTTCCGGGAAGAGTGCGGCCAGCCCGGCGGCGCGGTCGGGCGTGGTCACACCGTCGTACTCGCCGGCGAGGACGAGCACCGGGGCCGGGAGGCTTCGCAGGGCCGCGACCGTCGCGGCGGGATCGAACGCCCCCGGTCCGTAGTAGACCCGCGCTGCTTCGGCGTTGATCTGCCCGGCGGACAGGGCGGCGTGCGCCTGCGCGGCGGCGTCCCAGCGCCCGTACAGGAACGGCCTTGCCGCGGCCCGTAGTTCGTCGGTCAGTTTTCCCGCCCAGATCTCCTCCAGGGCGGGGAGCGCCTGCGCGTACCAGGGCTCCGAGCGGCGCAGCGCGGCGGCCTCCCGGGCCTCGCGCTCGACGAACGCGAAGCCGACCGCCTGGGTGGTGGGCGCGACGAGGACGAGGCTGCGCAGGGCCTGCGGGTACCTCGCGGCGTAGAGCGAGGCGAGGTCGCCGGCCGCCGAGTGGGCGAGCAGGTCGACGCGGTCGAGCCCGAGGTGCCGGCGCAGCGCCTCGACGTCTTCGACCAGCCGGTCGCAACGGTAGGTGGAGGTGTCCTTCGGTACGGCGGAGTCCCCGGTCCCCCGGAGATCGAGGACGATCAACTGCCTTACGGCGGAGAGTCCGCCGAGGTCCGCGAGGTAGGCGCCGGCTCTCATCGCGCCGCCCGGCAGGCAGATCAGCGGCGCCCCCTCCCCCATGACGTGATAGGCGAGTTCGGTCCCGTCGTACGTGTGGAAAGTCGGCATGGACCCATCCAAACAGGGCCGACCGGGTGACGCAGCTGTGTTCGGTACGGGCGTAGCCGCGGCGGCCGCGACATGCGTCACCCCTCTTGCCACACGGTGGAAGATCCTGCGTTACTGCTCCCGGAAGGAACGACCGAATGATCGGTCGTCTGCACGGAGGCACGGAAGAGGGAGATCCGCATGACGGCTCTGCTGGACGCGGCGGAACGGATGGGCCGCGAGGAGCTGGCGGCGCTGCAACTGGAGCGGCTGCGGGCCACCCTGCGCCACGCGTACGACCGGGTCGGCCATTACCGGCGGGCCTTCGACCGGGCGGGGCTGCATCCGGACGACTGCCGTTCACTGGCCGATCTGGCCCGGTTCCCGTTCACCACCAAGGCCGATCTGCGCGACAACTATCCCTTCGGGATGTTCGCGGTCCCCGAGGAGCAGGTGCGGCGGATCCACGCTTCGAGCGGGACGACCGGCGCCCCGACGGTCGTGGGTTACACCGAGAAGGATCTGGACACCTGGGCGGACGTGGTGGCGCGCTCGATCCGGGCGGCCGGGGGGCGCCCCGGGCAGAAGGTCCATGTCGCGTACGGGTACGGACTCTTCACCGGCGGGCTCGGCGCCCACTACGGGGCGGAACGGCTCGGCTGCACGGTCATTCCGGCCTCGGGCGGCATGACGGCCCGCCAGGTCCGGCTGATCCAGGACTTCCGGCCCGAGATCATCATGGTGACGCCCTCCTACATGCTGACGCTCCTGGACGAGTTCGAGCGGCAGGGCGTCGATCCGCGGACGACGTCGCTGAAGGCGGGGATCTTCGGGGCCGAACCGTGGACGCAGGAGATGCGCCGCGAGATCGAGGAGCGGTTCGCGATCGACGCGGTCGACATATACGGGCTGTCCGAGGTGATGGGCCCGGGTGTGGCGCAGGAGTGCGTGGAGACGAAGGACGGGTTGCACATCTGGGAGGACCACTTCTATCCGGAGGTCGTCGACCCGTTCACCGGCGAGGTACTGCCCGAAGGCGCGGAGGGCGAGCTGGTGTTCACCTCGCTCACCAAGGAGGCCATGCCGGTGATCCGCTACCGGACCCGGGACCTCACCCGGCTGCTCCCCGGCACGGCCCGCGTCTTCCGGCGCATGGAGAAGGTCACCGGGCGCAGCGACGACCTGGTGATCCTGCGCGGGGTGAACCTGTTCCCGACGCAGATCGAGGAGATCGTGCTCCGTACCCCCGGCGTGTCGCCGCACTTCCAGCTCCGGCTGACCCGTGAGGGGCGTCTGGACGTGCTGACGGTACGGGCGGAGGCCCGTGCCGGGGCGACACCGGAGCAGCGGGCGGCGGCCGCCGCTTCGGTCGCGGCGGCCGTCAAGGACGGGATCGGGGTCTCGGTCGGTGTGGAGATCCTGGACCCCGAGACGCTGGAGAGGTCGGTCGGGAAGTTCCGGCGGATCGTGGACGAGCGGGAGCGGAAGGGGAGTTGACGGCAGCCCAGCCCGGCGGTCCCGCGGACCGGTCGTCACGTCCTCGTGGTGGCCGCGACGGCCCGCTCGTCCTGCGCCCTGCCGAGGCGCTGCCGTCAGCACCACGGGAGCGCGCCACCGACAGCTTCCCCGCCGGGGCCGCGTCCGTCCGCCGGCAGGGGCCGGGCCCTCTCAGGCGAAGCGGTCGCGGAGCTCCCGCTTGAGGATCTTGCCGCTGGCGTTGCGCGGGAGACCGTCCACGAACACGATCCTCTTCGGGGCCTTGAAGTGGGCGAGCTTCTCACGGGCGTGGGCGATCAGTTCGGCTTCGGTCGCCTCCTCGCGCAGGACGACGACGGCGGTGACGGCTTCGATCCAGCGCGGGTCGGGCAGCCCGACGACCGCCGCCTCGGCTACGGCGGGGTGGGTGTAGAGGGCGTCCTCGACCTGGCGGGAGGCGACGAGGACGCCGCCGGAGTTGATGACGTCCTTCACCCGGTCCACGACCGTGAAGTACCCCTGCGGGTCGCGGACGGCGAGGTCCCCGGAGTGGAACCAGCCGTCACGGAACGCCTCGGCGCTCTCCTGCGGCTTGTCCCAGTAGCCGCTGCACAGCTGGGGCGAGCGGTAGACCACCTCGCCCGCGGTGCCATCGGGGACCTCCTTGCCGTCCTCGTCGACGATCTTGGCCTCGACGAAGAGGACGGGCCGCCCGCAGGAGTCCATCCGGCCCTCGTGCTCATCCGGGCCCAGAACGGTGGCGAGGGGCCCGATCTCGCTCTGGCCGAAGCAGTTGTAGAAGGCGAGATCCGGAAGGCGTGCGCGGAGTCGTTCCAGCACGGGGACGGGCATGACCGACGCCCCGTAGTACGCCTTGCGCAGGCCGCCGAGGTCGCGGGACGCGAAGTCCGGGTGGTTGGCGAGGCCGATCCAGACGGTGGGCGGGGCGAAGAGGCTGTCGGCCCGGCCCGACTCGACGAGGTCGAAGATCCGGGCGGCGTCCGGGGCGTCCAGGACCGTGTTCTCCGCGCCGACCGCGAGGTAGGGCAGCAGGAACACGTGCATCTGCGCGGAGTGGTAGAGCGGCAGGGCGTGCACAGGCCGGTCGGCGGCGCTCAGATCGAGAGCGGTGACGGCGCTGACGTACTCGTGGACGAGGGCGCCGTGTGTCATCATCGCGCCCTTCGGCAGGGCGGTGGTGCCGGAGGTGTACAGCAGTTGGACGAGGTCGTCCGATGACGGCTCGTGCGCGGATGCGAAGGGGCGCGGAGTGCCGAGTTCGGCCAGCAGCGAGCCGGCCGCGTCGCGCAGTGGCCGTACGGCGTACCCCTGCGGCACGCGCGCGGCGAGGTCCGGGTCGGTGAGGACCAGGGAGCTTCCGGACTGCCTGAGGATGTACGCGAGGTCCTCGCCGGTGAGGTTCTGATTGACCGGCACATGGACCAGTCCGGCCCGCGCGCAGGCGAGATAGGCGATCAGGTACGCGTCGGAGTTGTGGGCGTAGGAGGCGACCCGGTCCCCGGGGCGCAGTCCGTGCCCGTCCATGAGGACGGCGGCGGCGGTACTGACCGCCTCGTCGAGACCGCGGTAGGTCCAGGTCCGGTCGGCGTACCGCAGGGCGGTGCGCTCGGGGGTGCGCCGTGCGCTGCGGGTCAGGACGCCGTCGACTGTGCTGCTGCGTACACCGGTCATGGCGTGATCCTGTGCGGCCGGGGCCCCGCGGTCAAGGGTCTGGATACCGACCGGGATGTTGACAGACGTACAGGTGTGCTGGCTGAGTTGCCCATGACATCTCGAACTCCTGAGTAACCACCTTTCGCACGCACAGAGTTGGGAGGACCGTTGCCCTTCCGGAACCGTCTGAGGATGCTCGCCGTCATCGGTCTCGCGCTGTTCACCGTGTCGGCGTCCCTGCCGCCGGCGTCGGCGCTCACGCCCCGTACCCACCACCCGTCGGGTGGCGGGCTCTCCGCCGTGATCCGCTACACCGAGTACGGCATTCCGCACATCGTGGCGAAGGACTACGCGAACCTGGGCTTCGGCAACGGCTGGGCGCAGGCCGCCGACCAGGTGTGCACGCTCGCCGACGGCTTCGTCACGCTGCGCGGCGAGCGGTCCCGGTACTTCGGTCCCGACGCGGTGCCGGACGGCTCGCTGTCCTCGGCGACGAAGAACCTGTCCAGCGACCTGTACTTCCGCGGGGTACGCGACGCCCGCACCGTGGAGAAGCTGCTGAAGGTGCCCGCCCCGGCCGGGCCGAGCCGCGCGACGAAGGAACTCCAGCGCGGCTGGGCGGCCGGCTACAACGCCTGGCTGGCACAGAACCGGATCACCGACCCCGCCTGCCGGGGCGCCCGATGGGTTCGCCCGGTGACCACGCTCGACGTCGCGGAGCGCGCCTTCGCGCTCTCCGTACTCGGCGGTCAGGGCCGCGGCATCGACGGCATCACGGCGGCGCAGCCGCCCGCCGCCACACCGGCGGTCACTCCCCCGCCTCCCTCGCTCTCCCCCGAGGACGCGGCGGACGCGGCGGACGCGGCGGCCCGGCTGCTGTCGACGCAGAACGCGGACATGGGATCCAACGCCGTGGCGTTCCGCGGCAGTACGACGGCGAACGGCCGCGGACTGCTCCTCGGCAACCCGCACTATCCCTGGCAGGGCGGCCGGCGGTTCTGGCAGTCCCAGCAGACGATTCCCGGTGAGCTGAACGTGGCGGGCGGTTCGCTGCTGGGTTCGGCGACCATGTCGATCGGGCACAACGCGTACGTCGCGTGGAGCCACACGGTGGCCACCGGCGTCACCCTGAATCTGCACCAGCTGACACTCGACCCGGCCGATCCGACCGTCTACCTGGTGGACGGGCGGCCGCAGCGGATGACGAAGCGTACGGTCTCCGTCGGCGTAGCAGGCGGCCGGGAGGTGACGCGCACCCAGTGGTGGACCCGCTACGGGCCCGTCGTCACCTCGCTCGGTGCGGGCCTGCCGCTGCCCTGGACGCGGACGGCCGCGTACGCGCTGGGCGATCCGAACGCGGTGAACCTGCGCTCGGGAGACACCGCGCTCGGATTCAGCAAGGCCCGCAGCACGGCCGGGATCAAGGAGGCGCTGCGCCGTACGCAGGGGCTGCCGTGGGTCAACACGATCGCGGCCGACTCCTCGGGGCACACGCTCTTCTCGCAGTCGCAGGTGCTGCCGAGGATCACGGACGAACTCGCGCAGCGGTGCTCGACCCCGCTCGGCAGGGCGACGTACCCGACCTCGGGGCTCGCGGTGCTGGACGGCTCGCGGAGCGACTGCGCGCCGGGGTCCGACCCCGACGCGGTGCAGCCCGGGATCTTCGGCCCGGGCCGGATGCCCACCGTGGAGAACGCGCCGTACGTCGAGAACTCCAACGACAGCGCCTGGCTGACCAACGCCGACGCCCCGCTGTCCGGTTACGAGCGCGTCTTCGGGACGGTCGGCTCGCCGCGCTCCCTGCGGACCCGGGGCGCCGTCGAGGACGTCTCCGCGATGGCGCGGGGCGGCCGGCTGACCGTCGGCGATCTGCAGCGCCAGCAGTTCGCCAACCGGGCCCCCGCCGGTGACCTGGCCGCGGCGGACCTGGCGCGCGCCTGCGCGGCGCTGCCCGGTGGCACGGCCTCCGGGAGCGCGGGCACGGCGGTCGACGTGTCGGCGGCCTGCCCGGTGCTGCGCGACTGGGACCGCAAGGTCGACACGGGAAGCCGGGGCGCGCTGCTCTTCGACCGGTTCTGGCGCAGGGCGGTGGCCCTGCCGGCGGCCGAGCTGTGGAAGGTGCCGTTCTCCCCCGCCGACCCGGTCGGCACGCCGAACACCCTCGACACCTCGGCCCCGCGCGTCCTTGCGGCCCTCGCCGACGCGGTGGCCGAGCTGAGGAGTGCGGGCATCGCGCTGGACGCGCCCCTGGGCGCGCACCAGTCGGTGCTGCGGGGTGAGCGGCGCATCCCGGTCGGTGGCGGGACGGAGGCCCTGGGCATCTGGAACAAGACCGAGGGCGTGTGGGACGCCGCAGCGGGCGGGTACACGGACGTCTCGACCGGCTCCAGCTACATTCAGGCGGTCGGCTGGGACGGCAGCCCCTGCCCGGTGGCGCGCACCCTGCTCACGTACGCGCAGTCGTCGAATCCGGCGTCCCCGCACTACAGCGATCAGACCGAGCTGTACGCGGGCGAGCGCTGGGTGACCTCGCGGTTCTGCGAGAAGGACATCGCGCGTTCGCCCGCCCTGAAGGTGGTGCGGGTGCACGAGAGCCGGTAGCTCCTGCCGGCGCACGTCCGGCCCCTGGACCGACCCGGTCCAGGGGCCGCCGTGGCCCAACGGCCGCCGTGGCCCAACGGCGGACGGGGACGGCGCCGCAGGACTCGACAGCGCGACGGCGGTGGCCGGCGGGGCGCAGTCCGGTCCCCCAGGCCGTCCCCGACCCGGTCGCCGCAGGCGACCTCCTCGACTGCCCGCTGCCGGAGCGGCCCGGCCCGGCTGCCGGTACACGCGTCAGCGGTGCCCCTCCCAGTACGGTTCACGCAACCGCCGTTTGTAAAGCTTGCCGTTGGGGTCGCGGGGCATCGTCGTGATGAAGCCGAGCGTCTTGGGCCGTTTGTACCCGGCGAGGCGCTCGGCGCAGTGGCCGAGGATGTCGGCGGCGAGTTCGTCCCCCGCCTCGTGTCCTTCGGCGGCTTCGACGACGGCTCTGACCTCCTCGCCCCAGTCGGCGTGCGGGATCCCGAAGACGGCGGCGTCGGCGACCGCGGGATGGCTGAGCAGGGCGCTCTCGATCTCCGCGGGATAGATGTTCACCCCACCGGAGATGATCATGTCGATCTTGCGGTCGCGGAGGAAGAGGTAGCCGTCCTCGTCCAGGACGCCGAGGTCGCCGACGGTGAAGAAGTCGCCGATGCGGTTCTTCCTCGTCTTGCCCTCGTCCTTGTGGTAGCTGAAGCCGCCGGTGCTCATCTTCATGTAGACGGTACCGAGCTCGCCCGGGCCGAGCCGGTTCCCGTCGTCGTCGAAGACGGCGAGTTCGCTGATCGGCCAGGCCCGGCCGACCGTGCCGGGCTTCTTCAGCCAGTCGTCGGCGGTGGCGAAGGCACCGCCCCCCTCGCTGGCCGCGTAGTACTCCTCCACACAGCGCCCCCACCAGTCGATCATGGCCCGTTTGACGTGGTCGGGGCAGGGGGCCGCGCCGTGGATGGCGTGGCGCATCGCCGAGACGTCGTACCGCTGCCGGACCTCGGCGGGCAGGGCGAGCAGGCGGTGGAACTGGGTGGGCACCATATGGGTGTGGGTGCAGCGGTGGGTGTCCATCGCCCGCAGCATCTCCTCGGGCGACCACTTGTCCATCAGGACGAGGGGATGGCCGATGTGCAGGGCGGCGCCCGCGAACTGCAGCACGGCGGTGTGGTAGAGCGGTGAGCAGACCAGGTGGACGTTGCCGTCGAACGGTTTGATGCCGAAGATGCCGAGGAAGCCGCCGAGGTAGCTCTCCTCGGGGAGCTTTCCGGACAGCGGCCGGCGGATGCCGCGCGGGCGGCCGGTGGTGCCGGAGGTGTAGTTCATGACCCAGCCGAGCGTGCGCCCCTCCGGGGGCGAGACCGGCCGGTTCTCCAGGAGTTCGGCGTACGGCCGGAAGCCGTCGGGCGTTCCGACTCCGTAGCGGTGGCTCGCGGGCAGTCCCGCCTCGTCGGCGGCGGCGGTCGATGCCTCGGCGAAGCGTTCGTGGGCGATGAGCACCTTGGCCCCGGAGTCGGAGACGATCCAGGCGATCTCCGGCCCGACGAGGTGGTGGTTGACCGGCACGAGGTAGAAGCCGGCCTGCGAGGCGGCGAGGTACGCGGTGAGGAACTCGACGCCGTTGGGCAGGACGACCGCGAAGGCGTCGCCCTCCTCGAGGCCGGCCGCGCGCAGCCCGTGGACCATGCGGTTGGCCTCGGCGTGCAGCCGTCCCGCCGTCCACGTCTCACCGTCGGGCGCGATGAGGACCGTGCGGTCGGGATCGGCGGTGGCCTGGGCCCAGAAGCCGTTGGGCGGCTGGTTCATGAGGCACTCCGTCCGGCGATGCGGTTGATCCGGTCGACGGCTCGTTCGAAGCCGCGGGTGAGGTCGTCGAAGACGGCCTGCACGCCGCGTTCGGTGTTCATCCGGCCGACGATCTGGCCGACGGGCGTGCCGAGCAGGGCGCCCGTCTCGTACTTCTGGATACGGGAGACGGCTTCGGCTACCAGGAGGCCCTGGAGCGGCATGGGCAGTGTCCCGGGTCCCGACGGGTCGTCCCAGGCGTCGGTCCATTCGGTACGGAGCTGGCGTGCGGGTTTGCCCGTGAGGGCGCGCGAGCGGACGGTGTCGCCGGAGCCCGCGGCGAGCAGTTTGGCGGTGAGCGCCCGGGAGTGCAGGTCGGCCTCCTCCGTGGTGAGCCAGAGGGAGCCGAGCCAGACGCCCTGGGCGCCCAGCGCGAGTCCGGCGGCGATCTGTTCACCGCTGCCGATGCCGCCCGCGGCGAGGACGGGCAGCGGACCGACGGCGTCCACGACGTCCGGGACCAGCACCATGGAGGCGATCTCCCCGGTGTGGCCCCCCGCCTCGTACCCCTGGGCGACGACGACGTCGATGCCCGCGTCCGCGTGGTGCCGGGCGTGCCGGGCGCTTCCGGCGAGGGCGGCGACGAGGACGTGTCGGTCGTGGGCTCGGGCGATGACATCGGCGGGCGGCGAGCCCAGGGCGTTGGCGAGGAGTCTGATGGGGTAGCCGAACGCGACGTCGAGCTGGTTGCGGGCGACTTCCTCCATCCAGCCCGTGATGCGCCAGCCCGACGCCTCGCCCTCGGCGAGCTCGGGGACGCCGTGTTTGGCGAGGGTCTCCTGGACGAACTGCCGGTGTCCGGGCGGGATCATCGCCTCCACATCGGCTTCGCTCACGCCCTCCACCTTCTTCGCGGGCATGACGACGTCGAGGCCGTACGGCTTGCCGTCCGTGTGTTCCTGCATCCAGTCGAGGTCGCGTGCGAGGTCGTCGGGGGCGGTGTAGCGGACCGCGCCGAGTACGCCGAATCCACCGGCCCGGGTGATGGCCGCGGCCACCGCCGGGAACGGCGTGAAGCCGAAGATGGCGTGCTCGATCCCCAGTTTTTGGCTCAGCTCCGTCTCCATGGGCCGCAGGATGCCGCAGTCCGACAACCGAGGGAAGAGGTTTTCTGATGCAGTGTCAGATTCTTTGTGACTCCGGGGCCTACGGGACGGCGGAGGGTGACAGTACTCTCTGCTTCGGCAGGAAGTTTCACGCTCGGAAGATATTTCGAAAGTTACTTTCAGACAGGGGAAGGGGTTCCGGATGACCGAGGACACGGCGGGCGCGGGCATCAGCCGACGGAGGCTGGGCGGTGGGATGCTGGCCCTGGGCGGAGCACTCGCCCTGGCGCCCGTTCCGTTCGCGGCGGCGGCGTCTGCCACGGAGTCGGGGGCGGGGTCGTCGGACATGGGTACAGGGACCGCGGCGGGGACGCCCCCG
The DNA here is from genome assembly GCF_040630435.1 of Streptomyces sp. NPDC005803. Lineage (NCBI taxonomy): Bacteria > Bacillati > Actinomycetota > Actinomycetes > Kitasatosporales > Streptomycetaceae > Streptomyces > Streptomyces sp. NPDC005803. The sequence goes on from NZ_JBEXXO010000006.1 coordinate 156,673, forward strand.
GGCCGGGCCAGGCCGACGCTGCGGCGCGGATCGGCCGCCCGCGCGGGGCTGTTGCAGGAGCCGCTCGACCAGCTCGTCACGGAGGCGGAACGCTACCTTGCCGACGCGCCGAAACACCCCTGGTACGCGGGCGCGGTCCTGCTCGCGGGGAGGGGCGGCACGGTGGCGCTGCACCGGCCGATCGGCAAGGCGGTGCGCTATGCGGCCTACGACGAGAAGACCGACACCGGCGTGGAGTTCCCGGCGGACCAGCAGATCCCCATGGCCGAGGACACGGTCTTCGACCTGGCGTCGGTGTCGAAGCTGTTCACTTCGATCCTGGCCGTGCAGCAGATGGAGCGGGGCAGGCTGGAGCTGGAGGCGACCGTCGCCTCGTACCTGCCGGAATTCGCCGGGGGCGGCAAGCAGGACATCACGATCCGTCAGCTGCTCACGCACACCTCCGGATTCCGGGCCTGGATCCCCCTCTACAAGGCGCCGACCCGGGAGGGGAAGCTGGAGCTGCTGTGGAACGAGGTGCCGGCGAGCCGGCCCGGCACGGCGTACCTCTACTCCGACCTCAATCTGATCTCCCTCCAGCTGGTGCTGGAGAAGATCACCGGCCTGACCGAGGATGTGCTGCTCCGCGAGCAGATCACCGCTCCGCTCGGGATGCACCGCACTCGGTACAACCCGCCGGCTTCCTGGAAGCCGAAGATCGCCGCGACCGAGGACGCCCGGCTCCCCTGGTCCGGGCTGGAGCGCGGTCTGGTCTGGGGGGAGGTGCACGACGAGAACGCGTACAGCCTGGACGGTGTCGCGGGCCACGCCGGGGTCTTCTCCTGCGCCTGGGATCTGGCGATCCTCGCCCGCACCCTGCTCAACGGCGGCGTCTACGGCCCCGCGAGGATCCTGTCGGACGCCTCGGTCGATCTGCTGTTCACCGATTTCAACACCGCGTTCCCCGGTGACGAGCACGGCCTCGGCTTCGAGCTCTACCAGCACTGGTACATGGGGGCGATGGCCACCCCCCGCACGGCGGGCCACACCGGCTTCACGGGCACCAGCCTGGTCCTCGACCCGAGCACGGACTCGTTTCTGATCGTTCTGGGCAACTCGGTCCACCCGGTACGCAGTTGGCGCTCGGGCAGCGCGCCGCGCGTCGCCACCGCCAACCAGATGGCGCGAGCCGTCGCGGTCCGGCCGGCCCAGGGCCGTACGGCATGGTTCTCCGGCCTGGCCAGTGCCTCGTCGGCCACGCTGGCACTCCCGCCGCTCGCTCTCGCCTCCTCAGGGGCCCGGCTGAGCTGCGCGGTGTGGTGGGACACGGAGCCCGGCTCGGACTTCCTGTTCCTGGAGGCTTCCAGGGACGCCGGTGCCACCTGGCAGCCGGTCCCGTTCACCACCACTCCGGCCTCGCAGAAGGGGCCGGAGCAGCCCGAACCGCATCCGGCGGGCTCGGTGTCCGGCTGGTCGGGCCGGGTCTGGCACCGCCTGGAGGCGGACCTCGCGCAGTGGAGCGGAGGGGAGGTGCGACTGCGCTGGCGGTACGCCACCGATCAGCTGTACGTCGGCCGCGGGGTGTACGTGGACGCCATCAGGGTCGAGGACGGGCGGCGTACGGTCTTCGACGAGGGGCGGCCGGGTGACGCCCGGCGCATCGAGGCGAACGGCTGGGCCGCTTCGGCGAACTGACCACCATCCTTGAAGGGCCGGGGCGGCCGGGCCACTGCGGCCGCCCCGGCTGTCTGCCGTCTACTGTCTGCGCGACAAGCCGTCCCGTGTGTCTGTTGTCTGCGCGACGAGCCGTCCCGTGTGTCTGCTTTCTGCGCGACAAGCCGTCCCGAATCCGGCCGTCGTCCTTGTCGTCCCGCCGGTGCTGCCCACCACCGGAGCACGCCGCCGCCTCGTCCACCCGGTCGGCGCCTTCCGCCCCGCCGCGAGGCCCGGAACGGCTTCGAACGCGTCCGCAGCACGTCACGACTCTGTCACCGCGAAAGCCCCGGCGGCCCGCCGGCCGCACCATGTCCCTACTCGTGTCACACCAGGGGGGACCATGCGCATTCGCGCCACCACCGCGGCCATCGCCGCGCTACTCGCCGTCGCCGTCGTCGGCTGCGGCAACGACAAAGACAGCGACACCGGCACCGGCACCAGCACCAGCACCAGCACCAGCACCGTCAAGAGCGCCGCACCCAAGGCGTCGAGTACAGCGGAGGAGAGCGTCGGCGCGGAGAACGCCGGCCTGCCACCGGAGCCCACCGGCACCGGGCGCGACGCCGTCCTCGCGGTCGTCCGTGACGTCAACGGCAACCTCACCCATGACGAGGACAAGGCCGTCGACGCGGCCCGCAACCAGTGCGCGGCCCTCAACGGCGGCGCGGCGAACCCCGACCACAGTGCCGCACAGCGGTTCTCCTACGACGGCGTCACGCTGACCGATGACGACGGCAGCCACATCAACTTCGGGCTGCGCAGGACACTCTGCCCCGCGTCCTGATCAGCCACCGACTACGGCCCGGCCGCGACCGCATGCGGCCGGGCCTCACCACGCCGAGCCCGCACCGCGCGCAGGCCGCCCCTGGACGAATCGTCCCTGGGACGGTCACAGCAGGCAGAACTCGTTGCCCTCCGGGTCCGCCATCATGTAGTGATCGGGCCGGCCCTGGGCCTCGTACTCGTGGATGACCGTTGCCCCGGCGGCGGTCAGCCGCTCCAGCGCCTCCAGTACACGCGGCCACCGAACCTCCCACGACACCTCGCGGCCGCCGCCGGCCTGCACATCGAGATGCAGCCGGTTCTTGCCCGCCTTCGACTCGGGCACCTTCATGAAGGACAGGGCGGGCCCTTCGCCGTCCGGATCCGACAGGTACGCGCCGTCGTCCCACTCCGCCTCCGGGACGTCGTAGTGCGTGAACCACTCCTCCCAGCTGCCGAACCCCTTCGGCGGCGGTTTCTGCGCATACCCCAGGGCGAACGCCCAGAACTCCGCCAGTCGCGCGGGGTGCGCGCAGTCCATCGTCAAGCTCCACCGTGTTCCCATGCGTCCCTCGGGGCAGAGCAACCGGCGCCTCGACCGGCTGCGGGTGAACCGATCGTGCCATGCGGGGTCACGGACATTTCCAGGACCTGGTTCATGATTCTTTTGACGCCGAAACATTTCGATCCCCTCCCCTCTAACTCTTGACTCAACCGTCCCCTGATTCGCTGAAGCGAGCACAGAAACGCCAGCTCAGGCAGGTGGCCCAGAAAAGGCACTGCCAGTGCGACGATCATCGACTTCGACTACCGCGCACAACATTCGGATCAATTTCGTAACCATCAGGGGCAGATGTGCGTATGTGCCCGATCCACGCCCCGGCGGGACGAGAAGGGAACTTCATAACCACAGGTCACAGCCATGAAGTGCAGCAATGCACGAGTTAATCCACTCGAAATATTTCGGAAATGCGGCGTTGACGAGCCGTTCGGGCGCGCGCATACTCTCCCTCGCTCCCTTGCATCACCGGTCAACTGCCCGCCGCGGGACCGCCTTTGACCGGCGGAACCCCGTGGTGGACGTACCGCTCCGCACACAGTCCACCCCCCAGTCCGGGCGGCCCGCTCATGCCGCCCGGCAACCGGAAGAAGGTGTTGGAAAGTGATCGTCAATGCACCGCACGCCGGCAAGGCCGCACGTCCCCAGCCGCGTTCACGGGCACGAAGGGCCGCCGTGCTCGCCACGGCGGGCCTGCTGACCGCTGCGGGCGTCCTCTCGCTCGCGGGCACCGCCGAGGCCGCCACGACGCTCGGGGCCTCCGCCGCCGCCAAGGGCCGGTACTTCGGCGCCGCCGTCGCCGCCAACCACCTGGGCGAGTCCGCCTACGCCTCCACCCTGGACACCGAGTTCACCATGGTGACCCCGGAGAACGAGATGAAGTGGGATGCCGTCGAGGGCTCCCGCAACAGCTTCAACTTCGGCTCGGCGGACCAGATCGTCAGCCATGCCCAGGGCAAGGGCATGAAGGTCCGCGGCCACACGCTGGTGTGGCACTCCCAGCTGCCGGGCTGGGTCAGCGGGCTCGGCGCCACCGATCTGCGCTCGGCGATGAACAACCACATCAACCAGGTGATGGCGCACTACAAGGGCAAGATCTACGCCTGGGACGTCGTCAACGAGGCCTTCCAGGACGGCGGCAGCGGGGCCAGGCGCAGCTCGCCCTTCCAGGACAAGCTCGGCAACGGCTTCATCGAGGAGGCCTTCCGCACCGCCCGGGCCGCCGACTCGGGGGCCAAGCTCTGTTACAACGACTACAACACCGACGGCCAGAACGCGAAGAGCAACGCGGTCTACGCCATGGTGAAGGACTTCAAGCAGCGTGGTGTGCCGATCGACTGCGTCGGCTTCCAGTCACACTTCAACAGCAACTCCCCCGTCCCCTCGGACTACCAGGCGAATCTCCAGCGCTTCGCCGATCTCGGTGTCGACGTGCAGATCACCGAACTGGACATCGAGGGCTCCGGGTCGGCCCAGGCCGCCAGCTACACCAAGGTCGTGAACGCCTGTCTGGCCGTGACGCGATGCAACGGCATCACCGTGTGGGGCATCCCGGACAAGTACTCGTGGCGCAGCAGCGGCACCCCGCTGCTGTTCGACGACAACTACGGCAAGAAGCCGGCGTACACCGCCGTGCTCGCGGCACTGGGCGGAACGAGCGGTGGCGGAGGTGACGGCGGCAGTGGCAGCGGCGCGTGCACGGCCACCTACACCAAGACCAACACCTGGGGCGACCGCTTCAACGGACAGGTGACCATCACGGCCGGCAGTTCGGCGATCAGCACCTGGACGGTGCCCGTGACGGTGACGTCCCCGCAGAAGATCGTCACGACCTGGAACGGATCCCCGTCCTGGGACGGCAGCGGCAACGTGATGACGATGAAGCCCAACGGCAACGGCAGTCTGGCCGCGGGCGCCTCGACGTCCTTCGGGTTCACCGTCATGACGAACGGCAACACATCGGCGCCCTCCATCGGCGCCTGCACCACCTCCTGACCCGCCTGCCGGTCCACGGGGTGCGAGGGGGCGCGGCGGCGCCCCCGGACACCCCGTCGGCCGACGGCGTGAGGGCACCGTCTCCGCGACGGTGCCCTCACGCCGTCCGCGCGCGGGCGCGCCGGCGTCTCACACGCGTGCGCCGGACTCCACCGCCGCCACCACCTCGGCAGGGGCGGGCGCCGTCGACTCCCGGACCACCAGCCTCGGCCGGATCAGCAGGGAACGTCCGGCGACCGGGGCCGAGTCGATACGGGCACGCAGTTGCTGGAACGTCTCGGCGGCCATCTCCGGCAGAGGCTGGCGGACCGTGGTCAACGGCGGTTCGAAGAGGTCGGCGAGCAGGATGTCGTCGAAGCCGACCACGGAGACGTCCTGCCCGGCGCTGCGGCCGGCGTCCTTCGCGCCCCGGCAGATCCCAATGGCGCACATGTCGTTGATGGCGACGAACGCGGTGGGCGGGCGCGGGCCGCACAGCAGTTCACGGGCGGCCTTGCGCCCCAGCTCGGCCGCGTCCTTGTCACCGAACTCGGTGGTGTCGGCACCGGGCCACACGATCGCGTCGGCCGGGTCGAGGCCCGCCGATTCCAGGGCGGCCCTGAAGCCGCGCAGGCGCTCGCGGCGGTTGACGCTGTTGACCGAGCCGGAGACGAACGCCAGTCGGCGGTGGCCCAGTTCGAGCAGATGACGGGTGGCGAGCTCGGCGCCCATCGCGTTGTCGACGCTGATGGAGGCCAGCGACGGCGGATCGCCCGCCTGGGCGGTGCGGTCGAAGGCCACCATCTTCAGACCCCGGCCGAGCAGCGGCGCCACATGGTCGAGCGAGGGCAGCGAGGAGCAGAGCACCACTCCGCTCACCCCGTCGGCCAGAAGTTCCTCACCGTACTTGAGCTCACGGGCCGGATCGCGCTCGCTGTTGCAGAGCAGTACGTGGTACCCCTCGGCCAGCGCGATGGCCTCGAGCTCCCTGGCGAGCGCTCCCCAGAAGGGGTTGGCGACGGACGGCACGATCAGGCCGATGACCTTGATCCGGCCGGTGCGGAGCATGCGCGCCGCGCGGTTGGGCCGGTAGCTGAGCTCCTCGATCACCTGCTCCACGCGGGCCAGGGTCGCCGCCTGCATGCGGTCGGTACGTCCGTTGAGGACGTTCGACACGGTGCTGGCGGAGACACCCGCGGCCTCCGCGACCTGATGGATCGTTACCCCGCTCATGCCACCTCCGGTTCGGAACGTGTTCAGCCACACTAGTGTACCGATTTACTGAACTCTCTTCACCGGTACACCCGTTAACGTCCCGGAAAATTGTTGCGCATCAGCTGTTGACGAGCCTCTCACGGCGTTCTTAGTCTCAGTGCATCGATTTACCAGCGCTTCCCAGCCATGGCTGGGTTGCCTTCACTGGATCGATCCACTGCCTCCACCTCAAAAGGGGTGCCCAATGGAACTCAAACGACGGTCGCTGCTCGCTGCCATCGGCGCCGGGACGGCTGCGGCCGCACTCTCCGGCTGCGGCACCGGCTCCACCGCGGCCGGCTCCGCCGACGGTCCCGCCGAGGGCGAGATCACGCTGCTCACCCCGATCTACGAGGGCGCCAACGGCAAGACGCTGTTGGAGAAGGAGATCCTCGGCGGCTTCCGGAAGAAGTATCCGGACGTCAAGGTGAACGTGGACTACACCACGTACGCGCAGCTCAACGAGAAGATCACCACAGGTCTCGCGGGCGGGCTGCTGCCCGACGTGCTGATGATGGGCGTCGGCTGGATCCCGCCGTTCGCGGCCAAGAAGGCGATCGCCCCGCTGCCGGAGTCGTTCGCCACCGCGCACGACTACGAGAAGCGGGTGCTGGAGCCGTCCCGTTACGACGGCAGGCTGTACGCGCTGCCGGTGGTCCTCGACACCCGCATCGTCGTCTACCGCAAGGACCACTTCGCCGAGGCCGGCATCAAGAAGACCCCGGCCAACTGGGCGGAACTGCGGGCCGTGGCCAAGCAGCTGACGAAGGACGGCCGGATCGGATTCGACCCGTTCTCCATCGATCTGCGCCAGTGCTGGGAGACGTTCCTGTTCGCCAACGGCGGTCAGCTGTTCAGCGCCGACGGCAAGAAGGTGCTGTTCACCGACAACCGGGGCGTCGAGGCGCTGCAGTTCTTCAAGGACCTGATCAAGGACGGCTCCGCCGACTACGCGAAGAAGACGGACGCCGGCGCTCCGTCGAACGTCCAGACCGGCAAGGCGTCGATGATGATGACGACCAGCGCCCTGTGGGAACAGGCCCGCGCGCAGTCGCCGGACCTCTTGAAGAACGACACGCTCGGTGCCTTCATCCTCGCCAACCGCCGCCCGGCGATGCTCCAGGGCGGCACGCTCGTCACCCAGTCGGCGAGCTCCAAGCACCCGGCGGCGGCGCGCGCCCTGGTCGAGTACCTCGCGACCCCCGACTCGATCCTGGGCGCCGCGAAGCAGCGCGGTTCGGTACCGGGGCTCAAGGATCTCAACGAGTCCGGGTACGTGAAGGAGAACAAGTTCGTCGATCTCTCCCTCCAGAACATGAGCGCCGCCTGCTCCGAGGGCGGCACCGCCGCGTGGATGGAGATCCGCGAGAAGATCAAGCCGACGCTGGAGCCGGCGATCGTGGGCGGACAGTCCGCGAAGGACGCCATCGCGGAACTCGGCCGTCTCGCCGAGGCCGCCATCGGCCGGATGTGAGGCGCCACTGTGGGAGCTGTATCCGTACTGAAGGCACGGCCCGCGCGACCGCCTTCCCCGCCTGACAAGACCATGCCCGCCACCAGGCGGACCGGCAGGACCCCGACGGGTCCGGGGCGCCGCCGGCAGCGGGCCGGCATGCTGATGGTGGCCCCCGCCCTGCTGCACGCCGCCCTCTGGATCGGCCTGCCGGTCGTCGCCTCGGTCGTCCTGGCCTTCACCACGTACGACGTGCTGACGCCGCCGCAGTTCGTGGGCCTCGACAACTTCCGGGAGATGCTGGACGACGCGGTCTTCCGCAAGTCCATCGTCAACACCGTCATCTACACCTTCTTCACCGTGCCCTTCGGCATGATGCTGGGGCTGCTGCTGGCGCTCGCCCTGCACACGGGCCTGAAGGCGCGCGGCATCTTCCGTACCGCGATCTTCCTGCCGCAGGTCACCGCCACGGTGGCGATCGCCCTGGTCTGGCTGTGGATCTACAACCCGGGCAACGGGCTGCTCAACGCCCTGCTCTCGTCTCTGGGGATCGACGGTCCGGCCTGGCTCTCGTCGACCACGTGGGCGTTGCCCTCGGTGATCCTGGTCGGAGTCTGGCAGGGCATCGGCATGAAGATGCTCATCTATCTGGCCGCGCTCCAGTCCCTGCCGAGGGAACTGTACGAAGCGGCGTCGGTGGACGGCGCCTCCAAGGCGCGGCAGTTCTTCTCGATCACGCTGCCGCTGCTGAAGCCCGCGACGTTCTTCGTGCTCATCACCTCGATGATCAGCGCCTTCCAGTCCTTCGACCAGGTCTACATCCTCACCGAGGGCGGGCCGGCCAACAGCACCACGATGATGACGTACGAGATCTACAAGTCCGCCTTCCGGGAGTTCCGCGTCGGCTACGCCTGCGCCCAGTCACTGGTGCTCTTCGTCCTGCTGATGGGCTTCACCCTGGTCAACCGGCGGATCATGGGAGGCACCCGTGGCCACAACTGAGCTGCACACGTCCGGGGTCGCGCAGCCGCCCCGCCCGAAGGCCGGGCGAAAGCCGCTCCCCGCCGGCCGGATCGCGCTCTACGTGACGCTGTCCGTCATCTCCCTGCTGATGGTGGTGCCGTTCATCTGGATGGTGCTGACGTCGCTCAAGACCCCGGTGGAGATCGCGTCGCAGGACGCCGGACTGCTGCCGGAGCACTGGGCCTTCGGCAACTACGCCGAGGCACTGAAGGCCGCGCCCTTCGCCACGTACGCCCGCAACAGCTTCCTCATCGCGTCCAGCCACACCGTGCTCAACGTGCTGATCGCGTCGATGGCCGGGTACGCGCTGGCCCGGATCAGGTTCCGGGGCAGCGAGGTGATCTTCTACCTCTTCATCGCGGCGCTGATGATCCCGACGTACACGAAGGTGCTGCCCGAGTTCCTGATCGTGCGCTTCATGCCGCTCGCCGGCGGTAACGACCTGTTCGGCCAGGGCGGCAGCGGCTGGCTCGACACGTGGTGGGCGCTCATCGTGCCCGGCGCGGTCACCCCGTTCGCGGTCTTCCTCTTCCGGCAGTTCTATCTGGACCTGCCCGTGGAGCTGGAGGAGGCGGCCCGGCTGGACGGTCTCGGCGAGTTCCGGATCTACGCCCGGATCATGACGCCCCAGGTCAAGCCCGCCCTCACCACGGTGGCGCTGCTGACCTTCGAGTCGTCCTGGAACAACTTCCTCTGGCCGCTGCTGGTGACCCGGACGGACAGTCTGCGGGTCATCCAGGTGGGGCTCTCCGTCTTCAAGACCGAGAACGGCCCCCAGTGGCACTTCCTGATGGCGGGCACCACGCTCGCCACCCTGCCGATGGTCGTCCTCTTCCTCATCGGCCAGCGCTACTTCGTGCAGGGCTTCGCCACCGCCGGTCTCAAGTGACCGGTCCGGTCCTCAACGGCCGGTTATCGAAAGGGTTACCCCCCCATGTCTGCTGATCTCCAAGGTTCCCGCGCGCTGGTGACCGGGGCGGGCCACGGCATCGGCCGCGCCATCGCCGTCGCCCTGGCCGAAGCCGGCGCCGACGTCGCCGTCCATTACCATTCGTCCGCCGACGAGGCCGCGAAGACGGTCTCCGCGATCGAGGCGCTGGGCCGGCGCGCCAAGGCGTTCCGGGCCGATGTGACGGTGACGGCGGAGGTGGACCGCCTCGTCGAGGAAGCCACCGGTTTCCTCGACGGGCTCGACGTCCTCGTCTGCAACGCCGGCCACCTGATCGGGCGGGCGACGATCGCCGAGATGTCCGACGACCACTTCGACCGGGTCATCGACACCAACCTGACCTCGACGTTCCGTACGGTACGGGCGGCGCTGCCGCATCTGAAGGCATCGCCCGCGGGGCGCGTCATCACCATGTCGTCGCTGGCCGCGCACAACGGAGGCGGCCCCGGTTCGGTGGCCTACGCGGCCGCCAAGGCGGGCATCCGCGGCTTCACCAAGGGACTGGCCAAGGAACTCGGCGGCAGCGGCATCACGGTGAACACCGTCGCCCCCGGCTTCATCAAGGGCACCGCCTTCCACGACACGTTCACCGCGCCCGAGGCGCAGCAGGCGATGGAGGCGGGCATCCCGGTGGGCCGGGCCGGCACGCCGGAGGACGTCGCCTCGGCCGTGGTCCACCTGGCGTCGCCCTCGTCCGGCTTCCTCACCGCGACCACGGTGGACATCGACGGTGGCGTATGGCCGCGTTGAGGCGGATCGCGCGGGAGCGCGGCGGCTGGTGGCACGCGTACGTGTGCCCGGCGCACGGGGTGGAGCTGGACCACGGCGACGTGCTCGCCGGGGTGTTCCCCGAGGGTGGCGCGCGGTGCGCGTACGGCTGCCGGGTGGACGACGAGGCGGTGCGCGGGGCGTGGCTGGTGCTGTCGCACCAGGCGTGGGCCAGGCATCTGCGGGTGCTCGCCCACCGCGGGGAGCGCGGGGAGGCGGTGGCGCGTCTCGTCGAGTACACCGCCCTGTACGAGGAGCTGGCCACCGCTCAGCACGGCGAGGCGCAGGGCTGGATGCTGCGCGGGCGGCTCTTCCACCAGGCGCTGACCGACGCGATCTGGGCGGTGAACATCGGGCACACCGTGCTGACGCTCGCCGAGCACGGCACGGACGGCCTGTCCGGGGTGCTGCCGCTGCTGGACTCCCTGGAGCGGGCGGCGCTCGACGCCCGCGCCGTGCTGGTCGGCAAGGGGCAGCTCGCCTCCAACTACACCGCGTGGCTGAACGCCGCGGGCGTGGCCGCCGGGCGGGGAGCCGCGGCGGTGCGCGGGCAGGAGTGGGACGGCGGCAAGGAGTGGCTGGAGGGCGACAGCGGGCTGTACGCGCATCTGCGGGTCGCGGTCGCCGAGGACGGCTGGGAGTGGGAGGGCAGCACCTACTACCACGGGTTCGTGCTGCGGGCGGCGCTGCTGGCGCTGCGGGGCACCGATCCTGCGGCCGTCCCGGCCGATGTGGTGGACGTGCTGGCGGGGATGACGGATGTGCTGGCGGCGATCGCCACACCGGGCGGCATTCTTCCGGCCCTGCACGACGGCCCGTACCTACGTGCCCCGCTGGCCCTTGAGTGGCTTGAACTGGTGTCATTGGCACAGCAGTTGGTTCCCTCGGCCGCCCTGGACGCGGTGGCGGACCGGGCCCGCTCGGAGCTGGGCGCGGATGACGACGGGCTGGACCGGGAGCTGGGCGGCTGGTTCACCGGCCCGCCGCTCCCGGAGCGCCCGGCGCCGGGTGCGCTCACCCTGTTCACCACGGCGGGCTACGCCGTGCTGCGGGTCGCGGGCATCCACGCGCTGCTGGACTTCGGCCCGCACGGCGGTTCGCACGGCCACCGGGACAAGCTGTCCCTCTATCTCTACGGCGACACCACGCCGTGGCAGCCCGATCCCGGCCAGGTGCCCTACGCCCACGCCGAGTTCCGTGATCTCTACGCATCGGCCGAGGCCCATCCGTCCTTCCGGGTGGACGGCCGCGAACAGGCGGAGTGCGCGGGCGCGCTGCTGGGGTCGGACGCCCGGTCCGTCACCGCCGAGGTGACCACGGCGTACGAGGGTGTGCGCGGGGTGCGACGGATCGTGGCGGGGGCCGGCTATCTGGTGGACCTGCTGACCGTGACGGCCGACGGGTCCCGCCGCATCACCGCCCAGCTCCGACCCGGCACCGCGCTGGACGTGCAGGTGCAGGCGGCGGGCGCGACCCGCACCACCTGGTACGGCGACGAGACCCTGCACGGCTGGCACACGCACCGGGCCGACGTCCCGGTGCGCCCGGTGAGCCGGCCGGGCCCCGGGCCGGCCGATGACCCCCAACGCGTCCGTACCCGGGTGGACTTCACCGCCGACACCGACAAGGTCACGTTCGCCTCGGTCTACCAGGCCGCGTCGGCCGGCCCCGCGGTGAGCGACGTACGGCTGGACGGCGACGGGCTGACGGTACGCCTGGCCGACGGCAGCACCGCGACCTTCCGGACGGAGGACTGACCCTTGTTGCTCTCGGCGACCCCGCCGCCCGGCCCGCGCCCGGCGCAGGAGCTGCGCCTGTACGAGGAGGCCGCCCGCCACCGCGGGCTGGCCCCTCCCCGTACCCACCCGTCGGCCAGCATCACCTGGCTCGGCCCGGCCGCCTCGAACCCGGCTCTCGCCTACCGGGTCGGCGGCGATCCCGCGCACCTGGCGGAGAGCCTGCGCTGGATCGAGGCCGCGGTGCGGCTGCCGCACTGGGGCAAGGCCCACATGCCGGACCACGACCTGGACGCCGGCTGGCTGCTGCACCACCTCTCCCTCGCCTACCGGTGGCTCGACGACGACCTGCCGGACGAGGTCCGGGCGCTCCTGCGGTACAAGCTGCTGCTCCAGGGCCGGCGCATGTACGAGTTCGCGGTGGCGAGCGAGGGCCGCTGGTGGTCGTCGTCGTACTGGCAGAACCACAACTGGATCTGTTACGCGGGTCTGGCGACGGCCGGCTACGTGCTGGGCAAGGAGGAGTGGAGCGAGCGCGCCAAGGACAACCTCGGCACCGTCCTGGACCTGATGCCCGAGGACGGATCGCATGCCGAGGGGGTCGTCTACTGGCGTTACGGCGTGCCGTTCCTCGCCGCCCACCTGGACCTCCTGAAGGAGGCGGAGGGCGTCGACTGGTGGGACAGGGGCGGCTTCCTCTCCCGCACGTTCCGCTACCGGCTGCACCAGACGGCGCCCGGATTCGCGCGCAACGTCGACCACGGGGACTGCCACGACCGGCGCAGCGGCCACAGCGCCGGCCTCTACTACCGGCTCGCCGCCCAGTACGCGATCCCAGAGGCCCAGTGGATGGGCGATCTGGCCTCGGGCGAACTGCTCTGGCAGGAGGCGGCCGAGAGCGGTGTGCGGCCGGGGATCCTGCCGGAGGCCTACCTCGAATACCTCTGGTACGACCCGTCCGTGCCGGCGGCCCGGCCCACCGAGACGCACGCGTTCTTCCCCGACCTCGGGCTGCTGGCCGCGCGCACCGGATGGGAGGACGACGCCACGCTGGTGTCGTTCAAGGCCAGCCCGGGCGGGGGCCACCGGGCGTGGGAGACCGCCGAGAAGCACCGGGTGGAGAAGGGCTGGGAGACCCTCCATCAGGGGCACCACCACCCCGATTCGGGGTCCTTCGTGCTGGTCTCGCAAGGCGCGTTCCTCGCGGTGGACGAGGGCTACAGCAACCGCAAGCGGGCCGCGCACCACAATCTGCTGCTGGTGGACGGGCAGGGCTACGCGGACGAGGACCGGTACCACGTGTACCGGGACATCCCCTTCGATCGGCAGGCACGGCAGCGCGACGTGCTCGTCTCCCCCGACCGCGGCTGGGCGCACGCCACGGCGGAGATCGCCGCGATGTACGACCCCGCCCTGGGACTGCGGCGGCTCGACCGGACGCTGGTGTTCACCCCGTCGGGCCGGCTGGTACTCCTGGACCTCGCCGAGGCGGAGGCGGCGCGGGAGTGGACGTTCCTGCTGCAGACCGACCGGCCGACCGAGCCCTGGCCGGACGGCAGCCGGCTGATCCGCTCCGGGGCGGCCTCGGCCCTGCTGCGGCAGTTCGCCCCCACCGGCAACCGCGTCGCCCGCGAGGTCACCGAGGTGGAGGCCAACCCGACGTCGAGCACACCGGACCTGCGCCTCACCCGCACCCTGCACACGCTGCGTTCCACCACGGCGCGGTCGTCCGAGGGGATGTTCCTCACCGCGATCGCGCCCGGCACGGACACGGACGCCACCCGGGTCATGTGCGCGGAGGGCCAGGGCGTGTCCTTCGGCACGGAGACCGTGCTGCTCTCCCCCGTCGCCCGGCGCATCCGTACCGCCGGCGTCCGCGCCGATGCGGCCGCCGTGCTGCTCGCGGACGGCGGGGCCCCGTGCGTCGTGGCGGCGACCTGGCTGGAGCTGGACGGCACGGTGCTCCTCGACGTGACGGAGCCGTACACAGGAAAGGTCGGCTGATCATGCAGGCAACTCTCTCGTCCGGCTGGCCGACGCTGCTGCGGCGGTTGGAGTTCGTGGCCTACCCGGCCGCCGCCGGGGCCGCGTTCGCCGTGCTGTCGCTGGGGGTGGTGACCTGGCTCCCCGCGCTCGCCGCGATGGCGCACGGGCTCCAGCGGTGGCGGACCGAGGGGGACAGCCGCTGCTTCGTGCACACGTTCACGGTGTTCCCACGGTACTGGCGGACGCTGTGGCGGCACTCGCTCCTCTCCACGGCGGCCGGGGCCGTACTGACGGCCGACCTCGTGTATCTGCTGGGCCGTCCGGAGCCGTGGACCTTCGTCCTGCTCGCCGCCCAGGTGGGCATCGCCGCCGCCTTCGTCATCCATCATGTGGCGCTCGCCGCCGAGGCGGGCCGGGCGCCGGGCGGCACCGTCCGTGGCTGGACCCGCGGCGCGCTGGCGCTCGGCTTCGGTTCGGCCGCCCGGGGCACCGCCCTGCTCGGGGCGGTCGTCTCCGCCGTGCTCCTCTCCCTCGTCGTACCGCTGGGGCCACTGCTGCTCGGCCCGAGCATTCCCGTACTGCTCGCTCTGTCCTTCGCCGATCCCAGGAGGCACACCTCATGAGCCATGCACTGCGCACCGCCCTCGTCGCCGCGCTCGCGGCGGGCGCCCCGCTCGCCTTCCCCCCGCCGTCCGTGGCGGCCGAGGCGGCGACCGCCTACTACGTGTCACCGGCCGGCAGCGACGCCAACTCCGGTACGTCGGCGGGCTCCCCGTTCGCCACGATCCAGAAGGCGGTCGATCTGGCGCCGGCCGGCGCCGTGGTGAACCTCGCCGCCGGAACGTACAAGCAGGACGTCGTGACCAAGCGCGCCGGCGTCACGCTCACCGGCCCGGCGAACGCCGTGGTGAAGGGAGCGGGCGACGCCCGGATCATTCAGGTGCAGCACGATTCGACGACGTTGAACGGCTTCACGGTGGACGGCCTGCACGGCTCGTCCACCGATGTGTCGGGGTACCGCCTCAAGCTCATATATGTCATGAGCACGACTCCGGGGAACGGGGTGGGCGGTCTGCGCGTCACCGGGATGACCCTGAAGAACGCGGCGGACGAATGTCTGCGGGTGCGCTACCTGGTGACCGGCGCCGACATCTCCGGCAACACCATCACCGACTGCGGCGTCGCCGACTTCAAGTTCGGCGGCGGCGGCAAGAACGGCGAGGGCATCTACCTCGGCACGGCACCCGAGCAGCAGGGCGCGAACGGCGCCCCGGACGCGGCCGCCGACGTCAGCAGGAACAACCGCATCCACCACAACACCATCGCCACGCGCGGCAACGAGTGCGTCGACGTGAAGGAGAACTCGACCAACAACTACGTCGAGTACAACGACTGCAGCCAGCAGAAGGACTCCAGCTCCGGCGGTCTGGACGCACGCGGCAGCGGCAACATCTTCCGCTACAACACCATCCACGACAACATCGGCGCGGGCATCCGGCTCGGCGGTGACACCGCGACCGACGGCATCGACACCAGCGTCTACGGCAACACGATCACCGGCAACGCCGGCGGCGGCATCAAGTTCATGCGCACCCCGCAGGGCCCCGTCTGCACGAACACCATGAGCGGGAACACCGGCGGCGACGCCGTGGGGACCTACGGCAGCGAGTACACCCCGACCGGTGCGTGCCCCCAGTGAGCGGGCGGGGACCCGCGAGACGCGGGATTCTGACGGCAGCGGCCGGTCTTGCCGCGGTCGCGGCGACGGCGCCGGGCGCCCAGGCCGCCCAGGGCCCCGGCACCGGTAGCCGCCGCGCGCGCTGGACCACGTCGTGGGCGACCGCGCAGACCGCGCCGACACCCACCGACGCGGTGGCGAGCGCCGGGCTGACGCGGGGCACGACCACCGCGCACGTCCGGCTGTCGGCGGGCGGCCAGGTCCGGCTGCGCTACGGACACGCCTTCGGGACGGTTCCGGTGCTCATCGGCCCGGTGACCGCGGGCGGCAGGCCCGTGACGTTCGGCGGGCAGCGGCAGGCATGGATCGCCGCGGGCGCCTCGCTCACCAGTGACGCGGTCGCGGACCTGCGGGCCCCCGAGGGCTCCCTGCTGACGATCCGGACCGAACTGCCCGGCCCCACCGGCCCGTTGTCGTTCCACCGCAACACCCACGCCTCGCACGACGTCGACGGGGTGCGCACCACTTCGGTCTTCCTGCTGACCGGCGTGGAGGTGACGGGCGCGCACGGGCCGGTGATCGCGGTCCTGGGCGACTCCATCGCCGAGGGCGTCGGCACACCCGACGACTCCGATCTGCGCTGGCCCGACCAACTGGCCCGGCGTCTGCCCGGGGCGGCGGTCGCCGATCTCGGGATCAGCGGCAACCGGGTCCTGCTGGACGACGCCCGGTTCGGGCCGGGCGGACAGGCCCGCTTCGACCGCGACGTGCTGTCCCTGCCCGGGCTGCGGACCGTCCTGGTCCACCTGGGGGTCAACGACCTCCAGCAGCCGCCGAGCCAGACCGACCCGGCACTCGTCCTGGCCGGCTACCGGCAGCTGGTCCTGCGCGCCCGCGACGCGGGACTGCGCGCGGTCGGTGCGACCATCGCCCCGTTCGGCGGCTGGACCCGCTGGACACCCGAGCTGGAGACGGTGCGGCAGCGGATCAACGCCGCCGTGCGGACCGGCCGGGTCTTCGACGCCGTCGCCGACTTCGACGCGGCCCTGCGCGATCCGGACCACCCGGAGCGGATGCTGCCCGCGTACGACAGCGGCGACGGCCTCCACCCCGGTCCCTCCGGCCATGCGGCACTCGCCGCGGCCGTCGACCGCCGACACCTTCTGTGAGGGCCGCATCATGAACCCAGGCACCACCAGGGGCACCACGCGCCGCACCGTCCTCGCCGGTGCGGCGGCGCTCGGCGCGTCCGCCGCCCTGCCGCTCACGCTCACGGCGGGCACCGCGCACGCCACGGACCCGGTCGACGACGCGGCCTCGCTGCGCACCCGGTGGCACACCCTGCTCACCGGCGGCCCCGGCCTCGACCTCACGGACGCACGGATCGCCGCGGCCGTGGCCCGGATCGGCAAGGCCGCGACCACGTCCGCGAAGGGCTTGGACCCGTCCCGCACCGACGGGTTGTTCCCCGACCTGACCAGCACCACGCTCTCCAACCACGTCACCACGTCGTTCAAGCGCCTCGCGACCGTCGCGACCGCCTGGGCCGTCCCCGGCACCGTCCAGTACGGCGACACCGCACTGCGCGACCTGCTCCTGGCGGGCATCGACTGGATGCTGGCGCACCGGTACGGCCCCGAGCACACCCGCTTCGACAACGACTGGGACTGGGAGATCGGCTCCGCGCTGGCGCTCAACGACGCGGCCGTGCTGCTGTACGACGCCCTCGGTACGGAGCGGCTCGGCCGGATCAACACGGCCGTCCGCGGCTACACGCCCGACCCGAACCTCTGGCGGGCCGACCGCCAGATCGCGACCGGCGCCAACCGGGTGTGGATCTCCACCGTGGTGGCCGTGAACGCGGTGCTCCGCGACAGCGGCGACGACCTCGTCCGGGTCCGTGACGCTCTTTCGGACGTCGAGGGTTCGGGCGCCAACAGTGTCCTCGCCTTCAACGACGCCAGTGCGGCGTCCGTGGGCACGGGCGAGGGCTTCTACTCCGACGGCTCGTTCCTCCAGCACTACAAGCACCCCTACAACGGCGGCTACGGCAAGGAGCTGCTGAACAACCTCTCCCGCCTGCTGAACCTCCTCGCCGACACGGCGTGGACGGTCACCGACCCGGATCTCGACAACGTCCGCCTCTGGGTCGACGAGGGCTTCGATCCCCTGCTGGCGCGCGGCGATGTGATGGCGTCGGTCTGCGGGCGCGAGATCGCCCGGCCCAGCAAGCAGGGCCACGTCTCGGCGCAGACCGTCATCGAGGCGGTGGTGCGACTGATCCCCAGCTTCCCCGGTGAGACCGCGGACCGGTTCACCGCCCTGGTCAAGCAGTGGATCGCCGAGGACACCTACCGCGACTTCCTCGCCGTCACCGATCTCGCCTCGCTCGTCGCCGCCCGGAACGTCATCGCCTCCCCGGTGCCGGCCCGCGGCCCCCTGGTCGCGCACAAGCAGCACCCGCGCATGGACAAGGCGGCCCACCACCGGCCCTCGTTCGCTCTCGGCATCTCCGCGTACTCGTCCCGGATCTACAACTACGAGTCGATCCAGAACGAGAACCTGCACGCCTGGCACCTCTCCGACGGCATGGTGCTCCTGTACACGGACGACCTCGGCCACTACAGCGAGGACTACTGGCCCACCGTCGACCCGGCACGGCTGCCCGGCACCACCGTCCTCGCCGGCCGCCCCGCCGACGCGTCGGGGCAGCGCACCACCAGCACCGCCGACTGGGCGGGCGGCGCCGCGCTGCCGGGCACGACCCTGGGTGCGTACGGCATGGAGCTGCGGGCGTTCGGCAGTTCGCTGCACGGCCTCAAGAGCTGGTTCTGCCTCGACGACGTCATCGCGTGCGTCGGCTCGGGTATCAGCGCCGACTCGGGTACGGCCGAGACGATCGTGGAGAACCGGAAGCTGCGGGACCCCGCGGCGGCGCTCCTCGTCAACGGGCAGGCCGCCCCGGCGGGCACCGGATGGTCGGCGAGGCTGGACAAGGTGCGTTGGCTGCATGTCGCCGGCACCGGCGGCTACGTCTTCCCCGAGCCCGTCACCCTGCACGGCCTGCGCGAGGACCGGACCGCGACGTGGCGCGAGATCAACCTCAAGTACGGCACGGACACCCCCGTCACGCGCCCGTACCTGACGCTGTGGCAGGACCACGGCACCGCACCGGACCGGGCGGGCTACTTCTGGCTCCAGGCCCCGGCCGCTTCCGCCGAGCGCACCAGGCAGTGGTCGTCCGCACCCCCGGTGAAGCTGGTCGCCCGCACCACCGCCGTGCACGCGGTACGCCGCTGTGCGGACGGACTGCTCGCCGCGAACTTCTGGGCTGCCGGGACCGCGCAGGAACTCACCGCGGACGGACCCGCCTCGGCCCTGGTGCGGTCGGAGGGCAAGACGGTGACCGTCTCGCTCTCCGACCCGACCCAGCTGCGGTCCTCCGTCGTACTGGACCTCGCCCGGCGCCATCTGAGCGTCGTCTCGGCCGACCCGGGCATCACCGTCGCACCGACCGGCACCGGCATCCGGATCACCGCGGACACGACTGAACGCCACGGTGCAACCCTCCACCTCACCCTGCAGAGGAGCTAGACCCTTGCTGTTCGACATGCCCCTGGACCGGCTGCGCGACTACCGGCCGGAGCCGGAGGAGCCGGCCGACTTCGACGCCTTCTGGGACAAGACCCTCACGGAGACGGCCCGCCACTGCCTGGACGCCGCGTTCGACCCGTACGACGCCGGGTTCGCCACCGTCGACGTGTGCGACGTGACCTTCCGTGGCTGGGGCGGGCAACCGGTCAAGGCGTGGCTGATGCTCCCCCGGGAACGCTCGGGCCCTCTGCCCGCCGTCGTGCAGTACATCGGCTACAACGGCGGCCGCGGCATCCCCTACTCCTGGCTCACCTGGAGCGCCCTCGGTTACGCCCATCTGGTGATGGACAACCGCGGGCAGGGCGGCGGCGGCAAGAACACGGCCGACACGGTGGACATCGGCCCCGACGGGAACGGCTCCTCCTCCCCCGGCTTCCTGACCCGGGGGATCGAGGACCCCTACCGGCACTACTACCGGCGGCTGATCACGGACGCGGTGCGCGCCGTCGACGCGGCGAAGGCCCATGACGCGGTGGACGCCTCGCGGGTCGCGGTACTCGGCGGGAGTCAGGGCGGCGGCCTCGCGCTCGCCGTGGCGGGGCTGCGTGACGACGTCGCGGCGGCCGTCGCCGATGTGCCGTTCCTCTGCCACTACCGGCGCGCCTCGCAGATCACGGACGCGGGCCCGTACGCGGAGATCGCCCGCTGGCTGTCCGGACACCGCTTCCGGATCGACGAGGCGATGGAGACCCTGTCGTACTTCGACGGGGTCAACTTCGCGGCGCGGGCGAGTGCTCCGGCGTGGTTCTCGGTGGGGCTGATGGACAAGGTCTGCCCCTCGTCCACCGTGTTCGCCGCTTACCACCGCTACGCCGGCCCGGCGCAGATCGAGGTGTTCACGTACAACGGGCACGAGGGCGGAGCGGAGTACGACCTGCCGCGCAAGATCGGCGCGCTGCGCGGGGTGTTCGGTCGGTAGCGGGGGCCGGTCACCGGCCCAGCGCCGCCATCGCGGCGTTGTGGCCGGGGACCCCGCTGACCCCTCCCCCGCGCACCGCGCCGGCCCCGCAGAGCAGGACGTTGGCGTGCGCGGTCTCCACGCCCCAGCGGCCGGTCCGCGGTGTCGCGTACGGGAAGGCGAGGTCCCCGTGGAAGATGTGTCCGCCGGGCAGCCGCAGGTCCCGTTCGAGGTCGAGGGGTGTCTTCGCCTCGATGCACGGCGCGCCGTTCGCGTCGAGCGCCAGGCAGTCGGCGAGCGGCTCCTCCAGATGGGCGTCGAGTTCGGCGAGCGTGGCCTTGAGCAGAGCGGCGCGGGCGGCCTCGTTGTCAGCGGCGAAGAGGCGGGCCGGGGTGTGCAGGCCGAACAGGGTCAGGGTCTGGTAGCCGCGGGCGGCGAGATCCGCGCCGAGGATCGAGGGGTCCGTGAGCGAGTGGCAGTAGATCTCGGAGGGCGGGGCGGCGGGCAGCCGGCCGGCCGCCGCGTCCCGGTAGGCGTCGGCCAGTTGCCCGTACCCCTCAGCGATGTGGAAGGTCCCGGCGAACGCCTGGCGAGGATCCACGGAACGATCCTTGAGCCGGGGCAGCCGGGTGAGCAGCATGTTCACCTTCAGCTGGGCGCCTTCGGCCGGAGTGGGCGGCTCCTCGCCGAGGAGGACGGCGAGCGCCTGGGGCGAGGCGTTGACCAGGACGCGGCGCGCGCCGACGGCCGACTCACCGCCGTCCGTCCGCACCGTGACCTCGGCGTGCGTCCCGTCGGTGTCGATACGGACCGCCTCGTGCCCGGTCCGGATCGTCGCACCGGCGGCCAGGGCGGCGCCCGCGAGGGCGTCGGTGAGCGCGCCCATGCCACCGACCGGGACGTCCCAGTCGCCGGTGCCGCCGCCGATCACGTGGTAGAGGAAGCACCGGTTCTGGAGCAGTGAGGGATCGTGCGCGTCCGCGAACGTCCCGATCAGCGCGTCCGTGAGGACGACGCCACGGACGAGGTCGTCGTCGAAGTTCTCCTCGACGGCGACGCCGATGGGCTCCTCGAACAGCATCCGCCAGGCGTCCGCGTCGCCGATCCGCTCCCGCAGCGCGTCACGGGTGGGCAGCGGCTCGGTGAGCGTGGGGAAGACGCGCCCGGCAACCCGCCCGGTGCGTCCGTAGAACCGCTGCCACGCCTCGTACTCCCGGTCCGATCCGGTGAGCGCGGCGAAGGAGTCGCGGGTCCGGTCACCGGCGACCAGCAGCCCGGTGGCGCGGCCCTCGCGGACCGCCGGGGTGTACGAGGACACGGTCCGCTTGCGTACGGCGAAGTCCAGGCCGAGATCCTGGACGATCTTCGACGGGAGCAGCGACACGAGGTAGGAGTAGCGGGAGAGCCGGGCGTCGATGCCGGCGAAGGGGCGGGTGGAGACGGCTGCCCCGCCGGTGGTGCCCAGCCGTTCCAGCACCAGCACGGACTGTCCGGCGCGGGCGAGGTAGGCGGCGGCGACCAGGCCGTTGTGGCCGCCGCCCACGATCACTGCGTCATAGCTGTCTCGTACGGGCATGCCCCTTGGTAACACGGACCCGCGGCCCGGACCAGAGCCCCACCGGGCGTTCGCCCTCAGTGCGGCGGGATGCCCCGCCGCTGCCGCAGCGCCGCCACCTGGCGGTAGAGCTCGACGGCCTCGGGGCCCCTGCCGAGCTGTTCGAGGCAGTGCGCCTCGTCGTTGCGGCCGGCGAGGGTGTCGGGGTGGTCGGCCCCCAGGACGCGGGTACGGGCTTCTGCGACCTGCCGGTAGACGGTGAGGGCGTCGGCCCAGCGCCCGAGCCAGCCGAGGCCGACGGCGACCTCGCGGCGGCTGACCAGGGTGTCGGGGTGGTCGGCGCCCAGGACGCGTTCGCGGAGCGCGCACACCTCGCGGGATTCGGCCAGTGCCTCCTCCCAGCGGGCCAGCCGGCCCAGGTTGACGCCCAGCCCGTGGCGGGCGCGGAGGGTCTCGGGGTCGGCGGGACCGCTGACGCGGGTCCGGTCCTCGACGAGCGCGCGGTAGAGCTCAAGTGCCTCGGCACTGCGGCCCAGCCGGCCGAGGCTGATGCCGACCTCGTAGCGGGCCGCGAGGGTGTCCGGGTGGTCGGCGCCCAGCGCCTGCGCACGGGCCTGGACGACTTCCCCGTAGGTCTGCAGGGCCTCCGCCCAGCGGCCCAGCCGGCCCAGGGTGTAGCCGACCTCGTAGCGGGTGACGAGGGTGTCGGGGTGGTGGGCGCCGAGCAGCCGGGCGCGCGCCGCCGCCACGTCGCGGGCCATGACGTACGACTCCTCCAGCCGCCCGAGCCGGCTGAGGTTGAAGGCCAGGTTGTGGCGGCAGCGCAGGGTGTCGGGGTGGTCGGGTCCCATGGAGCGTTCCCGGGAGGCGAGGACCGACGCGTACAGCTGGTGGGCCTCGAAGTGGCGGCCGAGCCGGCCCAGTACGTACGCCATCTCCTGGCGGGCAGCGAGGGTCTCCGGATGATCGGGGCCCAGACTGCGTTCGCGCCCCTGGGCGACACGGCCGAACTCCCGCAGCGCGTCCGCCTCACGGCCGGCCCGGCTGAGGGTGAACCCCACCTCGTAACGGCTGGAGAGGGTGTCGGGGTGCTCGGGGCCCAGCGCGCTCTCGCGTTCGGCGGCGACTGCCCGGTGGACCTCGGCCGCCTCCTCCCAGTGGCCGAGCCGCCCGAGGTTCAGGCCGGCACTGTGGCGGTTGGCGAGTGTCGAAAGGAGTTCCGGGGTGGGGACGGGCCGCTCGGCGCCGGCGGACCGTCCGATGCCGGTGGTCCATTCACCGGTCAGGCCCGCCGTGTGGTCGAACGAGTCCGGCAGCGTGGTCACGGTGCCCGTCGCCTTGTGCCCGGTGGTCATTCCGCGGGTCCAGGCGGGCAGGCGCGGATCGGGGGCGAGGCCGCCGGGGTGCTCGAAGGGGGCGGGCGGCGCGAGGAGCACCCGGCCGGTGGGCTCCAGGTGCGGCTGTTCGCCGGTACGGCCTACAGCGATGCGGCGGCGCAGGTCGCCCGCGTCCGCCGGCCGCTGCTCGGGGGTTTTGGCCAGGAGCTCCAGGACGACGCGGTCGAAGAAACCGGGCAGTTCGGCGCGGTGGGTGCGCAGGGGCTCGGGCGGGGTGTCGCGGTGGCCGACGAGCACGCCCCAGGCGTCGTCGAGATCGAACGGTGGCGCACCGGTGGCGATCTCGTACAGCACGCAGCCCAACGAGTAGAGGTCGCTGCGGTGGTCGACCTGGCCGCCGCTGATCTGCTCCGGCGACATGTAGTGCGGGGTGCCCATGGCGATGCCGGCGCCGGTCAGGCGCGAGGTGACCGAGATGTCGTGGCCGAGTCTGGCGATGCCGAAGTCGCAGATCTTCACCGTCCCGTCGGCCAACCGCATGATGTTGGCGGGCTTGAGGTCGCGATGGACGATGCCCTGCTGGTGCGTGTAGCCGAGGGCGTCGGCGACCTGCTCGGCGATGTCGACGACGTCGTCCACCGGCAGCGGGTGCTGTTTGTTGTCCTCCAGGAGCTGGCTGAGGTTGCGGCCGTCGAGGAGCTCCATCACCAGGTAGAGCACGCCCTCGTGTTCACCGAAGTCGTGGACGACCGTGACGCCCCGGTGCTGGAGGGCGGCGGCGACCCGGGCCTCCCGCCGGAAGCGTTCACGCAGGATGCGGGTGAAGTCCTGGTCGTGCTGCGGGCCCATCGGCTTGAGGCATTTGACGGCGACCTGGCGGCCGAGCGACTCATCCCGGGCACGCCACACCTCACCCATGCCGCCACGCCCGATCAGATCGAGCAGTCGGTACCGGCTCTGGATCAGCCTGGTCTCCGCCATCCCTGCCGTCGCCCCCGTCACTCCGCCTACTGTCGCCGCGCCCTCCTCGGTCCGTCCAGTATGGCTGCCTGCCTTTTCAGTTTGTACGGGGCGGGGCGGCTGTCGGGTCCGAGTCGCGCCATCGCGTTCACGATGTGGCCGGGCGGCAGTTTCCAGCGCAGCCTCGACGGGATGGCGCGCAGGACGGCTCCGGTGGCGCGCAGACGGCGGTCGACGGTGGCCACCGGCGGCGCGGGTCTCCCGTACAGCTCGTGGGCGAACGACGGCAGCGACTGGTAGGCCAGGGTCGCGACGTGCCGCCACAGCACGGCGCGCGCCGGCACGAGCAGGGGGTGGACGGGCGGCCGGCGCAGGAAGTCGTCGACGTCCAGCGCCTCCCGGGAGCGGGCGAGTTGTGGCCGTACACGGGCGAAGTACGCAGCCAGTTGCGCCGTCGTCGCGGGTACGCCGGCGGGGTCGAGGCCGACGAGACGGGCACCGGTGCGGTGCTCGTCGACATACCGGTCGGCCTGCGCGTCGGTGAGCGGGTATCCGGAGCGCCGCTCGACCTGGAGGTAGGAGTCGACCTCCGCGCAGTGCACCCACAGCAGCAGGTCCGGGTCGTCGACGCCGTACATCTCGCCGGTCAGCGGGTCGGTGACCTTAAGGAGCCGGTGGATCCTCCGGACCCGGGCGCCGGCCTTCTCGGCGGCTTCGGACGTGCCGTAGGTGATCGTCCCGACGAAGCCCGCCGTACGCATCAGCCGCCCCCAGGCGTCCTCGCGGAAATCGGAATTCTGCATCACGCCGCGCACCGCGCGCGGATGGAGCGCCTGGAGGTACAGGGCGCGCACTCCGGCGACCCACATCATCGGGTCTCCGTGCATCTGCCAGGTGACCGATGAAGGGCCGAAGAGCCCGGGGTCGGCGTCCGTCATGTGCTCGTACCTCCCGCTGGGGCCGACCGGCGCGCCCCCGCTGTCCAGGGCGTTCGGGTACGGACCGCTGTCCCGGAGAGTCTCTCCCGGTCCGTTGTTCTCACGGGCCTGTCATGCCCCGTCTGCGACCCGGTGATTCACGGAACGCGCCCGTCGTCCAGCGACGGAGACCCCCCGGAGCCCGGTACGACCTGGATGTTTGACTCAGACCCGCAATCGGCACCTCATCGGCGCGCCGCCGTATGCGGGACTCCCGCCCCTCCGGAGGACGGGGAGGAGATCCGTGGCGCTCATCGGCCTGTACGCGCTTCAACCTCGCGCTTTCACGAGTTGGGGCGCCGAGGCTTGATCAAATAAGCAGAGAGCTCCCCTGAACTGCAACGATTGGACTTCTCTAGGGTCCTGTTGGCTGCACGGAAAGAGGCGCTCTCCAGGTGAAGAAGCCTATCGGGTCGTACCCGCGTGGTCCTTGTGAAGGAGGGGGCTCCGCCACCGGATCGAGCTGTTCGCGAGTGGCTACTCGGAACCGGTGCCTGGCTCAGACGGTTGGAACGGTGCCGCCGTCGATGACGTACTCCGCGCCCACAATGGATGAGGCTCGGTCCGACACGAGGAAGCCGACCAGGTCCGCGACCTCTTCCGTCGTTGCGAACCTTCCGATCGGAACCCCTCCGAGGGAATCCATCAGACTCTGCTCCGCCTCTTCGCGGGTCAGTCCGTTGCCCTTGGCGAGCTGGTCGATGAAGCCCGCATACGCTCCGGTCTGAATCCCCCCGGGGCTGACGGCGTTTACTCGCACGCCTCGTGGGGCCAGTTCGTTCGCGAGGCCCTTGCTGTACGTACGCAGGGCACCCTTCGCTGACGCGTACGGCAACGTCGCGTCGTGCAGCGGCATCTGACGCTGGATCGACGTGACGTGGACAACTACTCCTGATCCCGCCTCCACCATGGCCGGCAGCAGTGCTCGATCCAGTCGGACAGCTCCCAAGAAGTTCAGGTTGAGCTCCGCCAGCCAGTGCTCCTCAGTCGCTGCAGCGAATCCGCCAGGCGGGGTTGACGATCCTCCGACCACGTGCACCAGGATGTCCAGCGCACCTCCCTCAGAGATCTTGGACACTACAACCTCTACACCGCCCACCGCGGAAGTGTCCGCCTCGATGAACCGGTCGGGGCGCTCGTAGCCGCCGGGCATAGTGCGTGCCGTGGTCCACACGTCGGCACCCATCTCTCGCAGTCTCTCTACGACGGCCTTGCCCGAGCCCTTCGAACCGCCCGTGACCAGCGCCCGGCGACCGTTGAGACGATCGCGATCTGAACTAGACATTTTTCTCTCCACTGAAGATTGAGGTGGTGCGGGTTCGGTCAGGCCGGGTGGTTGGCAATGACGAGTTCGGCGATGAGGTCGTCCCGCAGCGCGAACCGGTAGTCGAGCTCGGCGACGCCTCCCGGGAAGGTGCCTTCGAGCCGCACGGTTACCACCCAGTGGGTGTCATCGACGCGGTGAGCGCCGATCTGCTCGGTCGTGTATTCGAACTCGGACCCGGCGTCCCGCAGGAACACGTAGGTCTCCTCCAGGCCGCGGAAGGTCTCGTCCTGGTCGACGATCACCGCATCCTCGGCGAGGAACGACGAGGCGTTGTCGGCGTCGCGGACGATGTGGGCGACCAAGAACTGGCGCACGGCGGTCGGGAGCAGATCGGACGGAAGATCGGTGTGCTGTGTCATGAGCCCACCGTGTGACCTCGCGGCGCGGGAGGGTCAAGCCGTGGACTCTCCCCCAGGGGGAACGTTCAGAATGAGGGGATGCTGACCATTGGCGAGTTCTCGCGGCTGACCCACTTGAGCGTGCGGACCCTGCGCCGGTATCACGAGGCGGCCCTGCTGGAACCTGCCGTGGTGGACAAGACCACCGGTTACCGCTACTACGGCGTCGATCAAATCCCGACCGCGCAGGTCATCCACCGGCTCCGCGAGCTCGACGTCCCCCTGAGCGATGTGCAGCAGATCCTGCGGACCCCCGACCCTGGTGTCCGGGCGGCGCTGGTCGCGGAGCACCTGCAACGCCTCGAGGATGCGCTCGACCGCACCCGGGCCGCAGTCGTGTCGCTGCGCCGCCTCCTCCGGCCCGACCCCGCGCCCATCGACGTCGAGCTACGTGCGGAGCCCGCACGGACGGTCGCGGCGGTGGAGGCCGTAGTCGGGCACCGCGACATCGAGACCTGGTACGCAGGCGCGATGGCCGAATTGGAGGCGGCCGTCGCCGGCGACGTGACCGGACCGCCGGGCGGCAGCTACGACAACGCCCTTTTCGAGCAGGAGCGCGGTCACGCGCTCGTCTACCTGCCGTCCGCTGCGCCACCTCGCACCGGACGCGTGCACCCCGTGAGTCTGCCGGCCGCGGAACTTGCGGTCACCACCCATGTCGGCGAGCACGACGACATCGAGGTCACGTACGGCGAACTCGGGACCTGGGTGGTGGAGAACGCGATGTCGGTGGCCGGGCCGGTGCGGGAGGTCTACGTGGTCGGCCCCCGTGACACGAGCGATCCCGCTGCGTGGCGCACCGAGATCGGCTGGCCGGTCTTCCGTGTCACCTGAGGCGGTCAGTGCGGTGCGGAGTCTTGGAACGACGGGGCGCACACGTTGAGCCTCGCGCTCTCACGAATTGGAGCACGCATCGAGAGCGGCGGTCGGACGGTGGTCTCGCAGGCCGGGGGCGTGCTGCTGGTCGAGACCGTACGCAAGGCCGGCGGTCCGTGCTGCCCGGGCCGAAGCGCGTGCCCGCGTCTGGAAGTTGGCCGGCGAGCGGGCGCCGGATGCGCACGGGGCGGTGACCGTGGACCTCGACGGGGTGCTGGTAGTCGCGCACTCGGATAAGCAGGACGCCGCACCCACCTGGAAGCGAACCCACGGCCACCACCCGCTGATGGGGTTCGTCGACCACGGGCCGGGCGGCACCGGTGAGCCGGTCGCGGCTCTGATCAGACCGGGTAACGCGGGCTCGAACAGGGCAGACGACCACGTCACCGCCACCCAACTGGCCCTGGCTCAGCTACCGAAGGAGTACCGGCGCGGGCGCCGGACCCTGATCCGCGCCGACTCCGCCGGCGGCACCCACACCTTCGTCGCCTGGCTCGCCCAGCGGGGACGGTGGCTGTCCTACTCCGTCGGCATGACCGTCACCGAGCAGATCCACAGCCACGTGCTGAAGGTTCCGGCATCCGCCTGGACGCCGGCGGTCGAGACCGGCGGCGGGATCCGCGACGGCGCCTGGGGCGCCGAACTCACCGGCGACGTCCTGACCGGCTGGCCGAAGGGGATGCGGCTGATCGTCCGCAAGGAACGACCGCACCCCCGGGGCCCAGGTGCGGATCACCGATGCGGACGGCCTACGGCTGACGTGCTTCGCCACCAACACCCCCAATCGCAGGCGGATCCTCCGCCTCGCCCGGGCACCGGCCCTGGACCGGCGTGATTACCGACGTCCTCAACCAGCTCGCACTCCTGCCGAACGCCGACTGACCAGCAACCTTCACACCCCTACGACAGCAGCCGGCCCCGGAGCAGTGGAACCCGGCGCCACCCCGAGACGAGACCCGGGCCCCCCGCCTGCCCACCCGCAATCCACGGCACGAAACGGCCCATCGACTCCGTCGGCGGACCGTCATGAAACTTCGAGGCTAACGTGATCTACAACCTGTGCGACGTGGACGCGGGGTCGTTGACGAGCGGCTGGGAGAAGAACCCCCCGTCGACGGGCCCTGTTCGGTCTGATACTCCGCTTCGCTCCACGTCTTTTTCCAAGGCTCTCGCAGCCGCTGCCAGGCCGAAGGCCAACTGGTGACGCCTGAGGAAATGATTCCTTTTTCCATTCGCCTTGCAGCTGAATACAAAAAGGAATTCGCAACGAAACGCCCCAGGATATTCCGCATAAGAGCAGGGCGTTTGCGGGCACACGAGAAAATGTCCCCAGCACGCCCGTCGCTTTCGCTCCATTCCGTAAACCGGCTCCCGGCAACGGGCACACCGGAGGGGGCGCCTGCTCCGTGCCCCGCCTCCGCGCCGGGACGGAGCACGGAGGCGGGGCACAGGAAGCACCGAGACAGGGGGGCACGGAATTTCCGCGAGGTCAAACATCAGTGCAGAAATTGACAGAGCACTGACGGTATGCCCCCGAGAGCGTACGGAACCGCCGACCCGGTCACATCTTCACGCATTGACAGAACGCTGGGTGGGATGCCCTCGATACGTCAGAAAAATTCCTACCGCTTTCGGTCGCCAGGGAATTGACACCCGCCTGATAGTTGCTTACGGTCCGCTCGTCGGGTTTTCCGGACCGCGTCCGAAGGGTATTCATGACTACATCCACGTTGCCGAAGTCCAGGCAGCAGTTGATTCTTGCCGTCCTCATGATGTGTTCACTGCTGATCTGGCTGGACAACACCGTCCTGAGCACCACTCTGGAGACCCTCGCGGACCCGGTCCGCGGGCTGAACGCCGGCCCGGCCGAGCTGCAGTGGGCCACCGGCTCGTACACGCTGGCCTTCGCCACCTTGATGTTCACAGCGGGCGCGCTGGGCGACCGCTTCGGCCACCGGACCGTGCTCGCGACAGGCCTGGTGGTCTTCGCCGCGTCCTCGTTGTGGGCGGGGTTCGCGGGCGACGCGGGTCAGCTGATCGCCGCCCGGGCCGCGATGGGCGTCGGCAGCGCGCTGATCCTGCCCGGCAACATGGCCATCCTCATGTGGACCTTCACCGGCCCGGCGCGGTCGACGGCGATCGCCATCTCCTCGACCTCCGCCGGCGTCGGCATGGCCGTGGGCCCGGTGCTCGCCGGTGTGCTGCTCGACCACTTCTGGTGGGGCTCGGTCTTCCTGGTCAACGTCCCGGTCGTGGTTCTCGCGCTGATCGGCATCGCCGTGCTGGTCCCTGACTTCCGCAGCCCGGTCGCGCGACCCCTGGACCCGGCCGGAATGCTGCTGTCCATCAGCGGCCTCGCGGCGCTCGCCTACGGGCTGATCCGCATGGGGCAGGTAGCGGCCTGGGGCCGTACGGACGTCTGGGCGCCGATCGTCGCCGGACTGATCCTGCTGGCCCTGTTCGTCCGCGTCGAACTGCGCAGCAAGATGCCGAGCTTCGACCCCCGGCTTCTCGCCCAGCGCGTGTTCGGTGGCGGCAACGTGGCTCTCGGACTGCTTCTGTTCGCCGTTTCCGCCGTCACCTTCTACCACGCGTTCTACCTGCAGGGCGCCCGCGGCTACTCGCCGATCGAGGCGGGCCTGGCAGGCCTTCCGACCGCGCTCGGCGCGATCCTGGGGGCACCCGTGGGCGCGCGCCTGGTGCATCGCTGGTCGCTGCGGCTCGTCGCCGTGCCGGCCCTCACCGTCGCGGCGCTGACCATGGGCGCGTACGGGCTCTTCGGGCTGAGCACGTCCCTCGTCCGCATCGAGGTCCTGCTGCTCGTCCAGGGCCTGTCCATCGGCATGGTGCTCGGCCCGGTGACCGCGGCGTTGATCAGCACCCTGCCGTTGGAACGCGCCGGCGCCGGATCGGCCGTCACCAACACCGTGCGCCAGACCGGCAGCGTGATCGGGATCGCCGTCGGCGGCACGATCATGTCGATCGTGTACCGGCGCGCGATCGAACCCTCACTGCACCGTGTCCCCGGACCGGAGCGGGACCAGGCGCGGGTCTCCGCCGAACAGGCCCGGCACGTCGCCGCCACGTCCCACCTGCCCGCGCTCGGGCGCGCCGCCGATGACGCGTTCGTCCACGCCATGCACGTGGGTGCGATCTGGATCATGCTCATCGCGCTGCTCGGCGCGGCTGTACTGCTGCTGGCCCTGCGCCCGGTTCGTGAACTGATGTCTGCCGAGGTCGAGTTGGTGCCCGCAGAGGAAGTCGGCGCGAGCACGGACGAGGCGGCCCCCCAGGCCGGGGCCGATGCCCGGCCCGTCCGCGAGGGCGGCGACGTGGGCACCCGCTGACGCCAGGGTCGCCGCGTCCGCTCAGCGGCGTACCCGCGGCATCCCGAGACCGATCCACGAGATGATCTCCCGCTGGATCTCGTTGTTGCCGCCGCCGAAGGTGAAGATGACGGCGGACCGGTATCCGCGTTCGAGTTCGCCGTGCAGGACCGCGCCCGCGGAGCCCTCCTTGAGGGGGCCCGCCGAGCCGACGACCTCCATCAGCCAGGCGTAGGCGTCGCGGCGCGCCTCGGAGCCGTAGACCTTGACGGCTGAGGCGTCCTGGGGGGTGAGGGTGCCGTGCTGGACGGCCGACACCATCTGCCAGTTGAGGAGTTTCATCGCGTCGAGCCGGGTGTGCGTGCGGGCGAGGCGGGCGCGGACCCAGCCGAGGTCGATCACGCGGCGGCCGTCGGCGAGCCGGGTGCCGGCGGCCCAGCGGCGGACGTTGTGCAGGGCGCGGATGGCCATGGTGCCGTGGGCGGCGAGGGTGACCCGCTCGTGGTTGAGCTGGTTGGTGATGAGCCGCCAGCCCTGGTTCTCCTCACCGACCCGGCGGGAGACGGGGACGCGGATGTTCTCGTAATAGCTGGCCGCGGTGTCGTGCGAGGCGAGGGTGTTGATGAGGGTGCAGGAGTAGCCGGGGTCGGTCGTCGGGACGAGGAGCATGGTGATGCCCTTGTGGGGCGGGGCGTTCGGATCGGTGCGGGTGGCGAGCCAGACCCAGTCCGCGGTGTCGCCGTTGGTCGTCCAGATCTTCTGCCCGTTGACGACGTACGTGTCTCCGTCGCGCACCGCCCGGGTCTTGAGGGCGGCCAGATCGGTGCCCGCGTCGGGTTCGCTGTAGCCGATCGCGAAGTCGGTCTCCCCGGCGAGGATCTTCGGCAGGAAGTAGGCCTTCTGCTCATCCGTGCCGAACCGCATGATCGTCGGGCCGACCGTGTTGAGCGCCATCAGCGGCAGCGGGACGCCCGCCTGCGCCGCCTCGTCGAAGAAGATGAACTGTTCCATCGGGGTCAGGCCGCGCCCGCCGTACTCCGTGGGCCAGCCGACGCCGAGCCAGCCGTCGGCGCCCAGGCGCCTGATCGTCTCCCGGTAGAAGCGCTTCTGCGCGGCGGGATCGGCGTAGCGCGCGTAGGCGTTGTCGGGCACCAGGGCGGCGAAGTACGTATGCAGTTCGGCGCGCAACCGCTGCTGTTCAGGCGTGTATTCGAGGTGCACGGCCCCTCCAGGAGTCTCGCTTCGCGTCGTCCGTGTGCGGCGGCGCACACAGTAGAACGTGTTGCAAGAATCCGGAAGGGGCGCGGGCCCCGGGCGCGGCGGTCAGCGTTTGACTGCGCGCAGAACGACGAATTTGGGATCGCCGGCCACCGTGGTGCAGTTGCCGAAAACGCGGCGCAGCTGGGTGTGGTAGCCGAGGTGACGGTTGCCCACCACCCACAGTTCGCCGCCCTGGCGCAGCGCGCCGCGCGCCCCGTGGAACATGTTCCGGGCGGTGGCGTCCGTGGTGGCCTGGTGCGAGTGGAACGGCGGGTTGTTGAGGATCAGGTCCGCACTGCCGGGCTCGGCGCCGGCCAGCCCGTCGTCGACCACGAAGCGGGCTTCGGCGTCCGGTCCGGCGTTGGCCCGGAAGGTCGCCTCGGCCGAGGCGAGGGCCTGGTACGACTCGTCGACGAACGTGAGCGAGGCCTCGGGGTTGGACAGCGCTGCGGCCAGGCCGAGGACCCCGTTCCCACAGCCCAGGTCGACGACCCGGTCGGGGCCGCTGCGCACCGGCAGGTGCTTCAGGAAGAAGCGGGTGCCGATGTCGAGCCGCTCCGCGCAGAAGATCCCGGC
The DNA here is from genome assembly GCF_040630435.1 of Streptomyces sp. NPDC005803. Taxonomy (NCBI): domain Bacteria; kingdom Bacillati; phylum Actinomycetota; class Actinomycetes; order Kitasatosporales; family Streptomycetaceae; genus Streptomyces; species Streptomyces sp. NPDC005803. The sequence continues at coordinate 189,654 of NZ_JBEXXO010000006.1, forward strand.
ATGGTTGACCACGGTGCGCCCGGCGACGGTCCCGACGTCGTCGGGCAGCTCGTAGCGGTGCGGCCAGGGGCTGGGGGTGCGGGGCAGGGAGGGATCGGGCGCGCAGTGGATGAGCCGGGCCTTCTTGACCGCGAGCGAGGTGCGGGTGGGGCCGATGATCCGCTCGAAGAGCTTGAGGGTGGAGGTGTGGATCTCCTTCACCATGCCGGTGCCGATGACGACGGTGCCCTCATGGACGGCGGGGGCGAGCCGGTGCAGCTGGTCCTCCAGGAGCGCCAGGCTCTTGGGCACCCGGACGAGCAGCACGTCGATGCGGTCCGGTGGTGTGTCGCGCGCGGACAGCAGGTGCACGCCGCCGGCGTCGGCCCCGTTGCGTTCCAGGTTCGCCGCCGTCGCCCGCTGCGCGAGGTACGAGTCGGTGATCTGTACGGGGCGGTGCGCGGCCAGCGCCGTACTCAGCGCGCCCCAGCGGTCGCCGACGATCACCACACGTCCGGAGAGGACGACCGGCTCGGCCCCGTCGATCCCCTCCAGATGCCGCAGCAGGTATTCGTCGGCCGCGTCCCAGGCTCGGAACGGGTCGCGGGGGTTCTCGGGGAATCGGGCGAGGTCGTACCCAGCCCCTGACGTCGTCAAACGGTTCATATTGCGTTCAGGCTAGCCGAGCGGCGCCGCGCGCGGGCACCACCGGTGGCCGCCGGCTCCGCACGGCTCGCCACCGCGCCACGACGGCCCGGCGCCCACGCGCCGCCGGCGTCCGCCGACGGCTGCGGCCGGCGCCGGGCCGCGGGTGACTACGGCAACTGCTTGTCGATGGCCGCCCTGCCCTCCCTGGCCAGCCTGCGCTCCGCCCACTCGAGATTCCGGGGTGTCAGGTCCCGCCCGGAAGCGAGCACCACGTCCTCGGCCGAAGGATCGTCGCTGGCGCCGGTGTGCAAGAGGCTGTCGGGGGTCACACCTCGTAGGGATATGGATTCGGGCTCGTCGCTCATGCCGCCTCCTCCTCGTCCTTGCGGTAATTCTCGCCCCCCGCCGACGGGGGCGCATCCGATGCCCTGACGGGGCCCTGGGGGGCCGGGCCCCGACCCTTACTTGACCTGCACATGATAGGTACGCAGCGTTCACACCTCGGTCACGGTGCGTGTGGAAGGCTCCGGCTGACCACCTAGTGACACGACCACCGCGCAGCCGCCCCCCACCCCGTGACGGCGCCGCGGTGCGCGTATGTCCGGAGAGGACACCCCACATGTCCCGTCGTCACCTTCACCGCCGGCGCCTCCTGCCGGCCACCCTCGCGGCCCTCGCGGTGCTCGCCGGAACCACGGCCGCCGCACCGGCCGCGGCACCACGGCCCCCGGCCACCTCCGCGGCCGGACTCGGCGCCCTGGACGACACGTACTACCAGGACGCGCTCGGCAAGACCGGCACCGCGCTCAAGGGCGCCCTGCACGCGATCATCAGCGACCAGTCCACGCTCAGCTACAGCCAGGTCTGGGACGCGCTGAAGGACACCGACGAGGACCCGGCCGACTCCTCGAACGTGATCCTTCTGTACACCGGGCGCTCCGAGCCCAAGAGCGACAACGGCGGCAACGCCGGCCAGTGGAACCGGGAGCACGTCTGGGCCAAGTCCCACGGCGACTTCGGCACGGCCACGGGCCCCGGCACCGACATCCACCATCTGCGCCCGGCGGACGTCGCCGTCAACTCCGCGCGTGGCAACAAGGACTTCGACGACGGCGGCGCCGAGGTGGCCGGCGCGCCCGGCAATTACACCGACGGCGACTCCTTCGAACCGCGCGACGCGGTCAAGGGCGACGTGGCCCGCATGATCCTCTACATGGCGGTGCGTTACGAGGGCGACGACTCGTTCGCCGACCTCGAACCCAACGACCGCGTGTCGAACGGTTCCGCACCGAACATCGGCCGGCTCTCCGTGCTGAAGACCTGGAGCGCGCAGGACCCGCCGGACACCTTCGAACGGCGGCGCAACGACGTCATATTCGACCGGTACCAGCACAACCGGAACCCGTTCGTCGACCACCCGGAGTGGGTGGAAGCCATCTGGTGAACGGCCCTCTCCGGGCCGGCCCCCGAAAGCATCCGCGCGGGCGCGCGCGGCGCGGGGCGCCTCAGCCGACGGCCGTCTCCGCGCACCAGGCCACGGCCTCCTCGCGGGAGGCGAAGCAGCGCGGGGCCCCGGCCTCTTCGCCCGGCGCGTAGAGGCGGCCGTCCGGGTCGGCCACGGCGGTGCGCCGGCCGTCGGCGTCGAGCCTCGCCAGCCCGCCGCGCAGCATCGCCCTGGCCACGGTGTCGATGTCCGTCACCCGCACCAGGTCGAGCACCACGGCGCCGGTCCGCCCGGTTCCCGCCTCGTCCAGGGCGTACAGCACCCGCTCCGCAGCGGTGAAGTCCAGGGCGCCCTGGGCCGCGGCGACCGCCACCCGCTCCCGGCGGGCGCGCTCCCGTGCGCCCGCCGGCGCGGCGGGCAGGCCGTCGGCGGTGGTGACCAGGGTGACGGTGGAGCCCGCCAGTGCCGGGTTGTGCATAAGGTGCAGGCCGAGCCGCTCCGAGAGCTTCCCGATCGCCAGGCGTCCCCGCACGGAGGTCCCCGCCGCATCGAGCAGCGGGCTGTACGCCGCCAGCCCGAACCGCGCCGGCCCCGCGGCGATCAGACCGCCGGACACCCCGCTCTTGGCCGGCAGGCCCACTCTGAGCAGCCAGTCCCCGGAGGCGTCGTACATGCCGCACGTCGCCATCACGGCGAGCACCTGGGCGGCCACGGGCTCGGGCACCACCCTGTCCCCCGTGAGCGGATTGACGCCGCCGTGGGCCAGGGTCGCCGCCATCGCGGCGAGGTCCAGGGCCGTGACCCGTACCGCGCACTGGCGGAAGTACGTCTCCACCGCCGCCACCGGGTCCACGGGCAGGGGCCCGGTACTGCGGATGAGGTAGGCGAGGGCGCGGTTGCGGTCCCCGGTGGCCGCCTCGGAGGCGTACACCTCCTCGTCGACGTCGAGTCTCCGGCCGGCGAACCGGCTCAGGCAGTCGAGGATGCGTCCGAACCTCGGCGCGCGGGGGGTGTCGGGGACGAGGGCGGTGGTGACGATGGCGCCCGCGTTGACCATGGCGTTGGCCGGGCGTCCGGTGCCGCGTTCCAGACTGATGGCGTTGAACGCCTCGCCGCTGGGCTCGGCGTTCACCCAGCGGCACACCTCGTCGAGGCCGAGGAGGGACAGCGCCAGGGCGTAGACGAACGGCTTCGACACGGACTGGACGGTGAACGGCACCTCGGCCTCGCCCACGCCGTACCGGTGGCCGTCCATGCTGATCAGGGCCAGCCCGAAGGCGCCCGGGTCGGCGTGGGTCAGTGGGGGGATGTAGTCGGCGAGCGCACCCTCGCCGACCCCGGAGTACCGGGTGTGCAGTTCTCGCAGTGCGTCCGTGACCGCACCGGTGGCGACGCCCACCCGGCCCGGGCCGTCAGCCGCGCTCGGCCTGGGCGATCCGGGGGAACGTCTTGACGCCGGCGGCCTTGCGGCTGTTGGCGTGCTGACTGACCGTCCGGTTCGGCGGGGCGTCGGCGAAGCCGAGCACCACCGAGTCGAGGACCTTTCCGGACGCGTCCACGAACTCCACCCGTACGGCGTAGAAGGCGGCCTTGCCGGAGCCGTTGGTCACCCGCACGAGGGCGCTGCGGAACTGTTCCGACGCGGCGACCGGGAGGCCGTTGACGGAGACGTCGTCGACTGCGTTGCCCTTTCCCTGGACGCCCTTGAGCATCGCCGCGGCCTGCTGCCGGTTGCGCTCGAGGTCGGCGGAGACGGAGGCCGCGAAGTCCTCCTGGGTGCGCGGACTCTCGGTGGCCTCGGTGGACGTGCCGGGCTCCGCGGACAGCGTACGGGTGCTCTTGGCCGTGCCCGGCGACGGGGAGTAGTCGCTGCCGCACGCCGCGGTGCCGGCGATGATCATCGCGGCGAGCACGGCGGGGGTCAGCCTGCGGGCCGCGCGGCCGCCGAGGGCGCGCCGCACGGGAGGTGTCTGGTTCACGGACGCTCCGTCTGCTCGGAAGTACGTAGGGAAGGGGAAGGTGAGGGCCGGCCGTGGGACCGGTCCCTGGGGGTCATGCCGCGTCGTCGCCGAAGATGTCGCGGAGCCGTTGCTCGCTGAGGGCGTCCAGATTGCTGTGCAGCAGTTCGGCGCCGTCGCCGGGGAGCGCCTCGCTGATCCGGTCGGGCACCTCGTTCATGGTGAGCAGGAACAGGGCCGAGGTGCCCGGCGTGACCTTCTCCTTGACTTCGGCGATGAAGTCGTCGTCGATGCCGACGTCGGCCAGCTTGCCGCCGAGCGCCCCGGCGGCCGCGCCGATGGCGGCGCCGAGCAGGGGCATCAGGAAGATCAGCCCGAAGAGCATGCCCCAGAAGGTGCCGCTCAGGGCGCCCGCGCCGACGAGGTTGAGCAATTGCTTCGTGCGCGGCTTGGCGCGGTCGGCGGGCCAGCTCACGACGGCGGCGTCCAGGATCTTGATCAGCCCCTCCCTCTGCAGGGACTTCAGCGTCGTCTCGACGTCCTCCGCACCCTCGGCCGACCGGAACTTCCACACCGTGAGCGTGGACATCGCGCACACCTCCCGAACCCGGAATGACCAACTCGCTCATATTAGGATCAAAAGGTATGAATTGACTCGTCGAATCACCCGCTCCGCACGGCAGTGCGCGCAAGTTTCCGGGAGGGAACTGATGGACACGGACGCCCTGACCGCCGGTCTGCTGCAAGAACTCCGCGCGGCCAAGCCCTATCCGGCTTTGTCCCTGACCATGCCGACCCATCGGCGCGCACCGGACAACGCCCAGGACGCCGTACGGCTGCGCAACCTGGTGTCCGAGGCCGGCCGCCGGCTCGACGCCGACCCCGAGGTCACCCGCGAAGCCCGCGCGGCGGTCGGGCAGCAGCTCGACCGGGCGGTCGCGGACATCGATCCGCGCCGCGCCCTGGACGCGCTGGTGCTGCTCGTGACGGCGGACGAGTACCAGATCTGGCAACTGCCGCGCACCACACCCGAACGGGTGGTTCTCAGCGACACCTACCTGACCCGCAACCTGGTCGCCGCGAAGGCTCAGGCGCAGCCCTTCTGGGCGCTCACCGTGTCGGCGGACCACGCGGCCCTGTTCAGCGGCACGTCCGACACCGCGCACGAGGAGCACATCGGCGGCTTCCCGCTGACGGCTCCGCGCGAGGCGCCCAACCCCCAGCGTGAGGAGCGGATCGGCGACACCCCGAGCACCTTCACCGACGAGGAGACCCGGCAGTTCCTGCGCACGGTGGACGAGAAGCTGCGCGGGGTGCTGGCCACCGATCCGCGCCCGCTCTACCTCGTCGGCCTCGCTCCGGCGCTGGCGCTGTTCGACGAGGTCGGCGAGGTCGCCGCGCACGCGGCGGGCCGGGTCACCAAGGGCGCGCCCGCCGACACCTCCCCCAGCGATCTGCTGGACGAACTGCGTCCCGCGCTGGAGGCCCGGCAAAAGCGGTTCGCCGCGGAGATCGACGGCAAGCTGGACGAGGCCCGGGGGCGGCGCGCCTTCGCCGGCGGCCTCGACGAGGTGTGGGCCGCCGTACGGGAGGGACGCGCCGGCCTGGTGGCGGTGGAGGAGCACCACCAGCAGACGGTGCGGGTCGACCAGGAGCACCTGGTCCCGGTGAGCGGGGACGCGGCGGACCCGGCCGACGAGAAGGTCCGTGAGGACATCGTCGACGAACTGGTCGAGGCGGCGCTGGACAGCGGCGCCGAGGTCGTGTTCGTCGCGGACGACTCGCTCAAGGAGCACGGACGGATCGCGGCGGCGCTGCGCTACTGACCGAAGGCCGCAGGCCCGGACGGCCGTACCGTCCGGGCCTGCGGCGTGCTCAGCCCTCCCAGGTCCAGTCGGCCACCTCCGGCAGGTCCGTGCCGTGGGCCCGGATCCAGTCGTGGTGGCGGGTCCGGGTGTCCACCATCGCCTGGCGCACCGGCGCCGCGCGGACCCCCAGGCCCGGGACCCGGTCGATGACGTCCATGACGAGGCGGTAGCGGTCGAGGTCGTTGCGGACCACCATGTCGAAGGGCGTGGTGGTCGTCCCCTCCTCCTTGTAGCCCCTCACGTGCAGCTGGGCGTGTCCGGCGCGGCGGTAGGCCAGCCGGTGGATCAGCCAGGGGTAGCCGTGGTAGGCGAAGATCACCGGCTTGTCCCGGGTGAAGAGGGCGTCGTACTCGGAGTCCGGCATCCCGTGCGGATGCTCCGCATGGGGCATGAGCCGGGCCATGTCGACGACGTTCACCACCCGCACGGACAGTTCCGGCAGGTGACGCCGCAGCAGACCGGCAGCCGCCATGACCTCCAGGGTGGGCACGTCGCCGGCACACGCGAGCACGACATCGGGCTCGCGGCCTCCGTCCTCGGTGCCCGCCCACTCCCAGACGCCCGCACCGCGCGCGCAGTGCGCCCGGGCCTGGTCGAGCGTGAGCCAGTCGAAGCTCGGCTGCTTGCCCGCCACGATCACGTTCACGTAGTCGCGGCTCCGCAGGACGTGGTCGGCCACCGAGAGCAGGGTGTTCGTGTCCGGGGGCAGATAGACGCGTACGACCTCCGGGCTCTTGTTCAGGACGTGGTCGACGAAGCCCGGGTCCTGGTGCGAGAAGCCGTTGTGGTCCTGACGCCAGACGTGCGAGGTGAGCAGGTAGTTGAGGGAGGCGATGGGGCGGCGCCAGGGCAGCCGCCGGGAGGTCCGCAGCCACTTGATGTGCTGGTTGACCATGGAGTCGACGATGTGGGCGAACGCCTCGTAGCAGGAGAAGAGCCCGTGCCGGCCGGTGAGCAGATAGCCCTCCAGCCAGCCCTGGCACAGGTGCTCGGAGAGGACCTCCATGACCCGCCCGTCGCGGGCGAGGTGCTCGTCGGTGGGAAGCGTCCCGGCCTGCCAGGCCTTGCCGGTGGCCTCGTAGACGGCGTCGAGGCGGTTCGACGCCGTCTCGTCGGGGCCGACGAGACGGAAGTCCCGGCGGTCGGCGGTGGCGGCCATGACGGCCTCCAGCAGGCCGCCGAGAACGCGGGTCGGTTCGTGGAGTGCGGACCCTGGCCTGTCCACCGGCACCGCGTGCTCGTCGAGGGCGGGAACCGGCAGATCGCGCAGCAGCAGGCCGCCGTTGGCGTACGGGGTGGCGCCGAGCCGTGCCGTGCCCTCGGGCACGCAGGCGAGTACCTGGTCCGTGGGGCGCCCCTCGGCGTCGAAGAGTTCCTCGGGCCGGTACGAGCGCAGCCAGCGCTCCAGCTGCCGCAGGTGCCCGGGATTGTCGCGGACCCCGGGCAGCGGGACCTGGTGGGCCCGCCAGGTGCCCTCGACGGGAACTCCGTCGACCTCGGCGGGGCCGGTCCACCCCTTCGGGGTACGCAGCACGATCATCGGCCAGCGCGGGCGCGCGGTGTCACCACCGGTCCGGGCGGCGTCCTGGAGCTCCCGGATGCGGTCGAAGGCCCGGTCCATCGCCGCGGCCATCGCCCGGTGCACGGTGAGGGGGTCGTCCCCCGCCACGTACAGCGGCTCGTGTCCGTAGCCGCGCAGCAGGGCGTCGAGCTCGTCCTCGGGGAGACGGGCGAGCACGGTCGGGTTGGCGATCTTGTAACCGTTGAGGTGCAGGACCGGAAGGACGGCGCCGTCGTGGACGGGATCGAGGAACTTGTTGGCGTGCCAGGAGCCGGCCAGCGGCCCGGTCTCCGCCTCGCCGTCACCGATGACACAGGTGACCAGCAGCTCCGGGTGGTCGAGTGCGGCACCGTAGGCATGGGCCAGGGCGTAACCGAGTTCACCGCCCTCGTGGATGGAGCCGGGGGTCTCCGGCGCGACGTGGCTGGGTACGCCGCCGGGGAAGGAGAACTGTTTGAACAGCGCCCCCATGCCCGCCTCGTCCCGGCTGACATCGGGGTACGTCTGCGAGTAGCTGCCCTCCAGCCAGGAGTTGGCGAGCACGGCGGGGCCCCCGTGTCCCGGGCCCCAGACGCACAGCGCGGGGATGCCGCGCTGTGCGATGAGGCGGTTGAGGTGGGTGTACACGAGGTTGAGACCGGGTGAGGTGCCCCAGTGACCGAGGAGTCTGGGCTTGATGTCCTCGGGGGCGAGCGGCCGGGTCAGCAGCGGATTGTCCATCAGGTAGATCTGGCCGACGGCCAGGTAGTTGGCGGCCCGCCAGTGCGCGTCGAGCGCGGCGATCTCCTCCTCGGTCGGGCCGGTCGTCGACGGGGACGGCGGGGCGTCGCTCATGGTCACCTCTCTGTGGACGTGTGAGATGGTCCGGCTCTATCGCGGCTCGGGGCCGTACCAGACGGTGGTGGCGTTGCAGAACTCGCGGATGCCGTGACCGGCGAGCTCACGTCCGTAACCGGAGCGCTTCACCCCGCCGAAGGGCAGCGCGGGGTGCGAGGCCGTCATGCCGTTGAAGAACACGCCGCCCGCCTCCAGGTCGCGGATGCAGCGCCTGCTCTCCTCGGCGTCGCGGGTCCAGACGTTGGAGCTGAGTCCGAAGGGCGTGTCGTTGGCCAGTTCCACGGCCTCGTCGAGGCTGTCCGCCCGGTAGAGCGTGGCGACGGGGCCGAAGGTCTCCTCACGGTGGATGCGCATGGCGGGAGTGACCCCCGCGAGGACCGTGGGGGCGTAGAACCAGCCCCGCTCCAGTCCGCCCGTCAGCCCCTCGGGCCGGCCGCCGCCGCACAGGGCGTGCGCGCCCTGCCGGACCGCGTCGTCGACGAGTTCCTCCAGGTCGGTGCGTCCCTGCTCGCTGGCGAGGGGGCCGACGTCGGTGGACTCCTCCAGCGGGTCGCCGACGGTCAGGTCGCGCATCCCCACGGTGAAGCGTTCGGCGAACTCCTCGTACACCTGCGTGTGCACGATGAACCGCTTGGCGGCGATGCAGGACTGCCCGTTGTTCTGGACGCGGGCGGTGACGGCGGTGCGGGCCGCCTTGGCGACGTCGGCCGAGGGCAGCACGAGGTAGGGGTCGCTGCCGCCCAGCTCCAGGACGGTGCGCTTGACCTCGTCGCCCGCGACGGCCGCGACGGCGCGGCCGGCCGGTTCGCTGCCGGTCAGGGTGGCCGCGGCCACCCTGCGGTCGCGCAGGATCGCCTCGATGGCCCCGGAGCCCACCAGGAGCGTCTGGAAGCAGCCGGCCGGGAATCCGGCCCGGTGGAACAGATCGCCGAGGTACAGCGCGGTCTGCGGCACGTTCGAGGCGTGTTTCAGCAGACCGGTGTTTCCGGCCATGAGCGCGGGGGCCGCGAACCGCACGACCTGCCAGAGGGGGAAGTTCCACGGCATCACGGCCAGCACGGTCCCCAGGGGCCGGTAGTGGACATAGGCGCGGGAGGCGCCGGAGTCCTCGACGTCGGCGGGCGAGGGGTGCTCGTCGCCGAGGAGTTCCTCGGCGTGGGCGGCGTACCAGCGCATCGCCTTGGCGCACTTCGCGGCCTCGGCCCGGGACGCCTTGAGGGGCTTGCCCATCTCCAGGGTCATGGTCCGCGCGATGTCCTCCTGGTCCTCGTCGAGGAGGTCCGCGGCCCGGTTCAGCAGCCGGGACCGTTCGCCGAATCCGGTGGTGCGGTACTCCCGGAAGGCGGCGTCCGCCGCGGCGAGCCGCCGCTCGATCTCGTCCGCTCCCAGGGCGTCGAACTTTCTGAGGGTCTCGCCGTTCGCGGGGTTGACCGTCGCGATGGGCATGACTGTGGCCTCCTTGCCTCGGTACTTCGACCGTGCCGCGCCGCAGACGCCGGCGCAACGCGGGCCGCCGCCATCCGCATACCCGACCGGCGCGGACCATGCATGCCGAGGGCATGCGATCCGCGCCGGAAGGGCAGTGGGGGGTGGGGCGTGGGGCCGGTCGGTGCCGCGCGCCTCAGACGAGGGCGGGGGCGCCGGTCCTGACGGGGGCGTCCGTGGGGAGGTCCGTGACCACGGCCGGCGCCAGGCGGAACTCGCGGACTCCGGGCAGCGGCGGCAGCGGCACCAGTTCGACGTGCTGCGGCTCCTGCGCGTAGCGGGTGAACCAGACGACCTTGCCCTCGGTGGTCCGGCAGGTGCCCCAGCTGTCACTGAGGGCCATGACCCGGCTGAGGCCGCCGCCCTCGTGGAGCAGCCGCGGCATGTCGGAGCCGTTGTCGGCGACGGAGACCGTGAGGTGCCGTCCGGACCAGCGGAGTTCGACGACGCAGTGGTTGTCGTCACCGACGTGCCGGTGGACGTTGGTCAGCAGTTCCTCCACGGCACGGCACACGGGCCGGACGTGGAGTTCGAGACTCCAGTGGCGGAGGTGTGCGGCGACGATCCGTCGCAGCTGGGACACACGCTCTGCCGAAACCTGTAGTTCGACCACATAGTGCCGGTCGAGTGGAACGGTCATCGTCGAGGCTCCTCACATCGAGGCCCACATGCTTCGCCCCGTTGCACCAACGACCCCCGAATACGAAGAGTGAGCAGATGTCACTTCTGGGTCACTCCTTAGGGTGAGGCCGCGGAGCAGCTCGCGCAACATATCGGGCTGTGCACCCGCGCGACCGGCGCTTCTCCGCGCGTCGGGGCGTCTCCGTCAGGTCAGATGCGGCAGCAGCCGGTCGGGGGTGAGCGGGAGAGTGCGCAGCCGGACGCCGGTGGCGTGATGGACGGCGTTGCCGATCGCCGCGGCCGCGCCGACGATGCCGATCTCGCCGATGCCCTTGCTGCCCATGGGGTTGAGGTGCGGGTCGTCCTCGTCGATCCAGTGCGCCTCCAGGCCGGTCGCGTCGGCGCAGGCCGGGACGTGGTACGAGGCGAGGTCGCTCTCGGCGAAGTCTCCGAAGGCCGGGTCCATGGTGCTGCCCTCGGTCAGGGCCATGCCGAGTCCCATGGTCATGCCGCCGATGAACTGGGACCGCGCGGTGCGTGCGTTCAGGATGTGCCCGGCGGCGAAGACCCCGAGCATCCGGCGTACCCGGACCTCACCGGTCCGGGAGTCGACCGCGGCCTCCGCGAAGTGCGCCCCGAACGCGTGACGCGCGTAGGGGGATTCCGCGGCCGTCTCCTCGGTGGTGTCCGCGGTGACGGTCACTCCGGCGGCGGGCAGCGGTCCGGAGCTCGCACCGAGCCGCTCCACGAGTGCGGTGGCCGCTTTGTGCACGGACCAGCCCCAGGAGGCGGTGCCCGAGGAGCCGCCGGCCAGCGGGGCGTCCGGCAGGTCGCTGTCGCCGATGTCCACGGTCACGTTGTCCACCGGTGTCTTCAGCACGCTTGCGGCGATCTGGGCCAGTACGGTCCGGGCGCCGGTGCCGATGTCGGTGGCGTTGACGGCGATGCGGTAGGAGCCGTCGGGGGCCGCGTGCGCCGACGCGTGGGAGGCGCTGGCGTAGACGGGGTACGTGGCGGCGGCGACACCCGTACCGAGCAGCAGGGGACCTTCCCGGCGGACTCCCGGACGCGGGTCGCGGTCGTCCCAGCCGAAGCGTGCGGCGCCGTCGCGGAGACAGGCGGCCAGGTTGCGGCTGCTGAAGGGCTTGGCGGAGTCGGGCTCGGCGGCCGGGTCGTTGCGCAGCCGCAACTCGACGGGGTCGAGACCGAGGGCGAGGGCGAGTTCGTCGACCGCCGATTCGAGGGCGTACATGCCGGGCGCCTCGCCCGGGGCACGCATCCACGACGGGCTCGGGACGTCGAGCGCGGTGACCCGGTGGACGGTCCTGCTGTGGGCGGACCCGTACATCACACGGGCCGGGACGGCGGCCTGCTCCACGAACTCCTTGACGGTGGAGGTGTGGGTGATGACCTCGTGGGCCACCGAGGTGAGCACCCCGTCGGTCCGCGCACCGAGCCGGACCCGCTGCACGGTGGGCGCCCGGTGGCCGACCACGGTGGCCATGTGGCGCCGGGGCACGGCGAGCTCGACGGGGTGCCCCGTGTGGAGCGCCGCCATGGCGGCGAGCACGGCCTGGGGGCGCGGCGTGCCCTTGCTGCCGAACCCGCCGCCGACGTGCCGGGACACGACGGTGACCTGGTCCGGCCGGACTCCGAACACGGTGGCGAGGCTGTCCCGCACCTTGGTGGCGCCCTGGCTTGAGTCGTACACCGTGAGGCGGCCGTCCGTCGACCACTGGGCGGTCGAGGAGTGCGGCTCCATGGGGTGGTTGTGCAGCGGACCGATCGTGTACGTGACGTCCACCTGTACGGGCGCGGCGGCGAAGGCGCTGTCGAAGTCGCCGCGTTCACGCACGGCCGGATATCCGCCGTTGGCGGTCTGCGGGGTGTACAGCCCGGCATGGTCCCCGGTGAGGACGACGTCGTGCGGGGCCGTCTCGTAGGTGATGTGCAGCGCCTCGGCGCCTGCCTGTGCGGCTTCCAGGGTGTCGGCCACCACCACGGCGATCTGCCAGCCCCGGTGCGGCACGTGGTCGTTCTGCAGGACGGCGAGGATCGGGTCGTCCGGCTCCTCGGTCCGTGGCGCGTTCTCGTGGGTGAGGACGGCGCGGACGCCGGGCAGGGAGAGGGCGTCGGCGGTCCGGATCGCGGTGACCCGGCCGCGGGGCACGGTGGCGGGCACGGGCCAGGCGTACAGACAGCCGGGCAGGTTGCGCTCGGCGGCGTAGCGCGCGGCGCCGGTCACCTTGTCCCGGCCCTCGCGGCGGACGACGGGGGCGCCCAGCGGCTGGGGGGCGTGGCTCATGGCGGGGTCCTCGGCTCTTCGGGGTCGGGGGTCAGCGGGGCGGGCGCGCTCAGGAGCCGGCGTCTTCCGGGGCGGCCGTGAGGGCGGCCAGGGCGTCGACGGCCAGATGGCGGGCCAGGGCCACCTTGAACGCGTTGTCGCGGAGCGGACGGGCCGCGGCGAGCTCGGCGTCCACCGCGTTCAGGTAGGTGGCATCGGTGGCGGGTGCGCCGCGCAGCGCCTCCTCGGCGGTGCGGGCACGCCAAGGGCGGTGGGCGAGTCCGCCGAACGCCAGCGCGGCCTGCTCGATCCGCCCTTCGCGCACGCGCAGGACGGCCGCCACGGACGCCAGGGCGAACGCGAACGAGGCGCGGTCGCGGGCCTTGCGGTACAGGCAGACCGTGCCGTCGGGGAGCGGTGGAAGGAGCACCTCGGTGATCATTTCGTCCGGCCGGATCACGGTGTCCACGCTCGGGTCGTCCCCGGGCAGGCGGTGGAAGTCGGTGAGGGCCACGGTCCGTTCGCCGTCGGGTCCGTGCAGGATCACCGCCGCGTCGAGGGCGGCGAGCGCCACGGCCATGTCCGACGGGTGGGTGGCGACGCACTCGGAGGAGTGACCGATGACGGCGAGGTCGCGGTGCACGCCCTCGACGGCGGGGCAGCCGCTGCCGGGCTCCCGCTTGTTGCAGGGCTTCGACGTGTCCTGGAAGTACGGGCAGCGGGTGCGCTGGAGCAGATTGCCCCCGGTGGTGGCGGCGTTGCGCAGTTGCCCGGAGGCCCCGGCCAGCAGCGCCTGGGAAAGGGCGGGATAGCGGGCGCGCACCGAGGGGTGGGCGGCCAGATCGCTGTTGCGGACGGTGGCCCCGATGCGCAGTCCGCCGTCGGCGGTGTCCGTCACCTGGTCCAGGGGCAGCCGGCTGACGTCGATGAGCAGGCCGGGGCTCTCCACGCCGAGCTTCATCAGGTCGACCAGGTTGGTGCCGCCGCCGAGGAACCGGGCACCGGAATGGGCAGCGCTCTCCCGGACCGCTTCGGCGACGGAGGCTGCGCGCAGGTAGGCGAAGGGTTTCACGACGCGAGGTCCCCGATCGCCTCGACGATGCGGGGGTACGCGCCGCACCGGCACAGGTTGCCGCTCATCCGCTCACGGATCTCGGCGGCGTCGAGCGGCGCCGGGGCGGTGACGGCGGCGGTGCCGGCGGTGACGTGGGACGGAAAGCCGTCCCGCGCCTCGCCCAGAACGCCGATGCCCGAGCAGATCTGGCCGGGCGTGCAGTAGCCGCACTGGAGGGCGTCGCGCTCCAGGAAGGCTTCCTGGAGCGGGTGCAGCCGGTCGCCGTCGGCCAGACCCTCGACCGTGGTGATCCGGGCCCCGTCGTGGGCTACGGCCAGCAGCAGACAGCTGTTGGCGCGCCGGCCGTCGACCAGCACGGTGCAGGCGCCGCACTGGCCGTGGTCACAGCCCTTCTTCGCCCCGGTCAGACCCAGGTGCAGGCGCAGGGCGTCCAGGACCGTGGTGCGGTGGTCGAGCGTCAGGGTGTGCTCGGTTCCGTTGATGTGGAGGGTGAGGGTGGAAAGGTGGGGAAGGTGGCCTCGCTCCCGCTCCTGCCCCTCACCGTCCCTCCCCCGGCTGGTCGGGTCCACGTGACGGCGCCTTTCGAGAGAGGTCGTTTCGTCTGCTTTCTACCAGTTGGTCACCGTTTTCGCGTCATGGCCGCGGGCCGGCGGAGCGTTCGGCCTACTTGTTCTCCAGTCGCAGCCGGACCTCCTCCTCCTGGTCGCCGGACACGGTGCCCACGACCCGCACGGCGAAGGCGCCCGCCAGACCCTGCCGGAGCCGGTCGACCGCCCAGTAGCCACCCTGCACGTCGGCGGTGACGGGAGCGCCGAGCCGCACCGGCCCGGACACCACGCGGACCTCGGTGACGTCGACGGTCACGACCCATGCCGTGGGCCGCTTGCCGGTGACGTCGTGCGGCACGTCGACGGAGGCCCGGTCGGTGGCGAAGGCCGCCCGCAGCACGTCGAAGACGGTGCGTGCGTCATCGCTCTCGCACCCGCTGACGACGACCGACACCTCGCTGTCGTGCCGGCTTTCCTCGGACTGCTGCTTTTCCTGTGTGCTGTTCACCGTGGTTCCTTCCCAAGGGGTCACTTCCAGGCTCGCCCCACGGACGGCGGCCTGCGACACGTGCGGCCCGGCCGCCCCGCGGGTACGGGACCAGAACGGGCCCTCAGCCGTTCCAAACATTTCGGGCGGCGATATCCACTTAAAACATGAATTCGAGTGCAGAGCCGAGTGACATCCCCGCCCTGGGGTATCCGGCAAGCATGGACGTATCGAATGGAGCCCTGAATTCCTTGGCCCTCACCCTCGCGGACGGACGGGGCGCGACCGGGGCGGTGCTCGGTGTCGTCGGCGTGCTCCTGGTGCTCATGCTGATCGGCGCCTTCTGGCTCGGCAAGCGGCGGCACGACCAGGAGCTGCCGCCACCCCGGCCCGAGGAGCAGCCGGTGGCGCCGGAGCACCGCACCCATGTCGAGGAGCGCGACGTCCACGGCGACGACGACTTCCCCGCCGACGGGCAGAGGCTGCTGCCCTACGAGCTCGGTGACCACGGCAACGACCCCCTCCACCGGGACGACGACAAGCGGCGCGACTGAGCAGCGTCCCGGTGTCCGGAGGTCCGGGGCGAAGTGCCCATGTCCCGGAACACCCCGTCGCCGCCGGCGGTGGTGCCGACCCGGCGCCACCGGCGGCGGCGCCGCGTGTTGCGGGACCGCCCGCCCGCGGTGAGGCTGGTGAAGGCCCGAAGACCACCGCCACACACCTGCCCACTTCCACGAAGGCAGTAGGACCTATGACCGGAAGCACCCCTGGTACGGCATCCGCGCCCGCACCGCTGACCGGGCCGGCGGCGCCCTGCTGGGTCAACCTGATGACCCGGGATCTGGAGTCCGCCCAGGCGTTCTACGGCTCCGTGATGGGCTGGACGTTCCGGCCGGGCAAACTCGGCCAGGAGTTCTCCGTCGCCCGCCGCGGCGACGTGCCCGTCGCCGGGATCGGCGCCGTGGCGACCACGTTCCACGTCGCGGTCGCGTGGACGCCGTACTTCGCCGTCCAGGACGCCGACGCGACCGCTGCCCGGATCCGGGAGCGCAGCGGCACCGTGGCGGTGGGCCCGCTGGCGCTGGGCAAGGGGCGCGGCGCACTGGCCGCCGACCGGGACGGCGCGTCGTTCGGCATCTGGGAGCGGACCGCACCCGCGACCTCGCCACCCGCGCCGGACGACTACGCGCACACCTGGCTGCGGCTGCGCACGCGCAACGCCTTCGACGCCGCGATCTTCTACGGCGAGGTCATGGACTGGGCGAGCGGACGGCCCGGCTCCTGCGAGGTGACGTACGCGAAGGACGAGGTGCTCGTGGAGTGCGGCGGGCGCCAGCTGGCCCGCATCAGTTCGGGAGCCGTCGAGGCTGCCCCCGATCCGCTCGTCCGCCCCCACTGGCAGGTCAATTTCCCCGTGGACGACGTCTCCGCAGCCATCGCTTCGGCGCGGGAACACGGCGGTGCGCTGATCGAGGAGCTGTCCCGGCCGCAGGGGCGCGAGGCGACGCTGATCGATCCGGACGGCGGGCTCTTCACCCTCACGGACATTCCCGAGGCCGAGGTCGCCGGCGTGCTGTGACCCCTGGCGCGGTCACCTCTCCCGCCGGCCGTGGGACCGGGTCAGCGCCCAGGCCGGGAACACGAACCAGCAGACCAGGAACCACAGCGCCATCCCGCCGACCAGCCACAGGGCGAGCGCGTTGTGCAGCGCCACGCGCAGAATGAGCAGGAGCGCCGAGCACATCGTGCAGAACAGCAGGATCAGCCCGATCACGGTCAGGCGTGACGCCCAGGTGACCGTCTCGGGCTTCAGCCGCCGTCCGGTGAGCAGCCGGTGGTACGACACCGGCCCGATGAGCGCGCCCGCGGTGGCCGAACCGAACATCACCGTGACCACGTAGATCGTGCGGTCGGTGTCGGAGAGGTCCGCGAAGCGCGGCTGGAAGACGACGGCCAGCAGGAAGCCGAACAGGATCTGCACCCCGGTCTGGGCGACGCGCAGTTCCTGGAGCAGATCGGTCCACCGGCGGTCGGCCCGCTCCTCCGGCGTCTCCCGGCGCCCCCATCCGTCCTGGCGGCGCTCCTCCTCGGGTCGGCTCACCGTGGACCTCCGTCCGGACACGCGCAGCACCCGTGCGCCGCTGTCCTCACACGGTAGACCGCCAGGCCGGCAGGGGCCTTCCAAGGAGCCAAGGAGCCATGCCGCTCGCCGGGGGCGGGGCGGCTGCGGCACCCCGGTCGTCAGGCGACGGCGAGCAGCAGTTCGGGACGGTCCCACATCACCGCGGGCGGTGCGGCCCGCACGGTGCCGGCCCTGCGGGCGCCCACGCTCATGTAGAAGGCCTCGGCCGGCGGATGCGACACGATGCGCACCTCGGCGAGTCCGGCCGCGTGCGCTTCGTCCTTCAGGTGTCCGATGAGCAGCCGCCCCAGGCCCGCGCCCTGCGCGTCGTCGGCGACGAACATGAGGTCGAGCTCGGGCGGGTCGAGGATCAGGGCGTAGAAGCCGAGCAGCCGACCGGTGGTCTCCCCCACCGCGGCGAAGACCCTGTGCGTCTCGACGTAGTCATGACCCACGCGGTACCCGGCGACCATGGGTGCGTACGGCCCTTCGTAGGAGCGGGAGGTCCGCACCAGACGGGTCAGACGCTTCGCGTCCCGGGCGTCGGCCCGCCTGATCCGGACCTCTTCGCCCAGTGCGCGGCGGCCTTGCGACGTAATGCCTGATCTCATGAGGTGAGTATTACGCATCGGCGGCCGGCCGGCCTCCTGCGGTCAGGTGGAACGGCGGGCCGTGCGCCACTCCTGGACGAGGGCCTCGACATCGAACGGCTTGAGCTTCAGGAGCGGCCCCGGCGGCGGGCGTCTCACGGCCTCGGCGATCTTCTCGTTCACCTCGGTCAGCATCCGTCGCACCTCGCCCTCGGTCCGCGCCCCGGGTACGGCCGCGAGGGCCTCCTCCGCCTCCTTGCGCAGAGCCAGCGACGGCGGGAGCACGGACAGCCCCTCCCGCTGCATCTTCGCCTTGATCCACCACGCCTCGTCGTAGGGGCGGTCCAGACCTTCGAGCGGCTTGCCGAACCCCGGCAGCCGGGAGAAGTCACCTCGCTGCTCCGACTCACGAATCTGTTTGTCGACCCAGGACTCGAAGCTGACGCCCGCGGGTTTGCGCTCGGTCACCGTGATGCCCCTCTCGGAGATGCGTGTGATGCGGCTCCCTCAACGATACCCAGGGGCGGTACGGCGGCGTCCGGAGGGCAACTGGCCGGCCGGCCGGGTGCCTTGAACGCGGACAGCGGGGTACACGAGCACCACGCCCGGCCGATACGACGCCGGGGCACGATCCGAAAGGGATGGTGAGAGTGGAACAGAGCGACACCCGGACCGAGAAGCGGCAGGGGTGGTGACCATGACGACCGTAGTGATCATCGTCGCCGTCGTCCTCGTGGCGGCCTGCGCCCTGGCCTTCCTGTACACACGGCGGACGAGCGGACACGGGATGCGTCGCCGCTTCGGACCGGAGTACGACCGGACCGTCGCCCGCCACGACGGCGATACGAAGGCCGCCGAACGCGAGCTGCACGAGCGGCTCAAGCGGCACGGCTCCCTGCACGAGCGTTCGTTGACCCCCGAGGCGCGCGCGCAGTACGCGGAACGCTGGACACGGATCGAGGGCGGCTTCGTCGACGCGCCCCAGCAGTCGGTCGCCGAGGCGGACGCCCTGCTGGCGGAACTGGCACGCGACCTGGGCTTCCCCGACGGCAGTGACTTCGGTGAACAGAGCGCAGCGCTCTCCGTTCACCACGCCGAACACGTCAACGGATATCGCCGGGTGCACGCGGCCAAGCAGGGCGAGGGCAGTACGGAGGACATGCGGGAGGCGGTACTGGAGGCCCGCGGTCTGTTCAACGTTCTCGTCTCGAACGGCACGGACCGGCAGGTCCACCGGCACCCGCACCACGCGGAAGGAAGGGGCACGGCATGACGCACGAGACCGGACACTCACCTCGCATCCCCACAGAGGTCCCCGCGGCGGCGAAGAAGCCCCGGGCCACCACCCCCGAGCGATCGCCGTCGCTCGGCACGACGGACAGCCGCGCAGCGGACGCCGGTTCGACGGTCCCCGGTTCCGACGTCCCCGGTTCCGCGGTCCCCGGGGCGGCGGGTGCCGCATGGAAGCCGGATGACGACCCGGCCGTGCCGCCACAGAGAAGGGCCCCTGCCACCGCCACCCTGCCCGGCGATGGTGCGCCGGTGGAACCGGCACCGGGTCACCGGCCGTCCGCCGCCGGGGAGAGCACACCCGGCGCGACCCCCCTCTTCCCGGACTGCGACCACGACCGGCTCTCCCAGCGGATGCAGCACGCGGTGAGCGAGTTCGTCGAGAGCCCCCGCCGGGCGGTCGAGGAAGCGGAGAGCACGTTCGACACCGTCGTCGACGGCCTCACGAACGCGCTCAAGGAGCACCGGCGCACGCTCGCGGCCGCCGGGCGGGACGGCGAACCCGGCACCCGGACCGAGGAACTGCGGGTCACCCTGCAGCACTACCGCGACCTCACGGAGCGACTGCTGAAGGTGTGAGGCACGCGGCCGCCCGCCGTGGAGCTGCCGGCGGACGCGTCACGCCCGTCCCCGCCCCTCGCCTCTCCCACTGACCTGCCTTCTGCCGCCGGTATCCACGTAC
Source organism: Streptomyces sp. NPDC005803 (assembly GCF_040630435.1). NCBI lineage: Bacteria > Bacillati > Actinomycetota > Actinomycetes > Kitasatosporales > Streptomycetaceae > Streptomyces > Streptomyces sp. NPDC005803. The sequence continues at coordinate 209,133 of NZ_JBEXXO010000006.1, forward strand.
CGGCGGCAGAAGGCAGTTCGGGGGCAGGGGCCTCCGGCGTGCCGTCTCACGGATCCGCCCCGCCGGGCTTCGCGGCGGGCCGTCCGGTTCAGATCACTGGGCGCGCACCACGAGGTCGCCGCGCAGCCGCCCCAGTGCGGCTTCGGGGATGCGCAGCCCGTTGCGCGCGTACCCGTCGATCCCTCCCCAGCGCTCGTCCATGGCGTCCAGAGCCGTATCGAGGTACCGAGGCCGGACCTCGATGATCGCGGAGGCGATCTCGGGGTCTCCGCCCGCGTCGAGGTAATGCTGCACGGACGGCCGGAAGGCGACCCGCATCACCGGGTTCACCGCGAGGAACTCCGCCCTGACGGCGTCGCGAGGGGCGCCGAGCAGAAGCAGCAGCAGGGCCGCCGCCCAGCCCGCGCGGTCCTTGCCCGTGGTGCAGTGGAAGAGCACGGGGCGCGCCGCGTCGTCGGCCGCCGTCTCGAGGAAGGCGCGGTAGGCGGCCGCCGCACGGGGCGAGAGCACCACCTGCCGGTACGTCTCCGCGAACATCTCCTCCGCTTTCCCGCCCCCGAGCAGCCGCTCGGCCTCGACCGGATCGGCGAGCAGCGCGCGGAGCCTGGCCGGCGCCACGCCCGGATCGTCCCCGAGCACGTCGGCCACGAACAGCCGGGCACCGGGCGGCAGCCGGTCGGGAGCCGATGCCCGCTCGTCCGCGGTCCGCAGGTCGACGACCGTACGGATCCCGAGCTCGGCCACCGCCGCGTCGTGCACCGGGTCGAGTCCGCTGAGCTGACCGGAGCGCAGCACCGCGCCCGCGCGCACCTGACGGCCGGCGCCCAGAGCGATGCCGCCCAGATCTCGCAGGTTGAGAACAGAGGATGCCGGGAGGGCCCTGGCGGTTTGCACGATGAACTTCCTCTTTTCCCGACACGTATCCGAAATCAATTTCGGCCTGGCCGGTTCAAAAGTCGCATGATGTCGGGAAATCGACAAAGTAAAACGCCGGTGATCATCGATCGGCGTCCCGGGCAGCCCGGGAGGCTGCACGAGGAGGGCGGCGCGGGCTTCTGGCCTGGGATGCCCCTTCTTGCCTGGGGTGTCCCGTAGCCGGTCACCTCCCGGAAGGGAGCGGGTGGCGTCGCGGCGGCCGGTGGAGCGGGCCACAGGTCCGCACGGGCACTGATGCGGCACGAGCGACTCGGCCCGGCACTCCGTGCGGCGCACCTACGGCGGTACGCCGCTCGCGGTGGTGGCCGGGACGCGGTTCACGCCCATCGACTCCGCCGAGGGGCCGCGCCATCCCGCGACGAGCCGCTCCGTGAAGGGTCACTCCGCGAGGAGTCTTCCCTTCTGGGCCTCGAACTCGGCGTCGGTCAGGATGCCTTGCTTCTTCAGCTCGGCCAGGCGTTCCAGCCGGGTGATCAGGTCGTCGACGGGCGGCGCGACCGTCTGCTGCTGGGCGGCCTCCTGTCGGGCGGCCTGCATCTGCCCGGCGTCCTCCTGGTCGAACCTCGCCTGTTGCTGACGTTGGACGCGACCGCTGACCGCCGAGGCGGTACCCGCGACGACGGCTGTGCGCGCCACCGCCCCGAGCAGGCCGGGCCCGCGCCGGTTCATTCCAGGTCCTCGAAAGATCGGCATGTCCTGCGCCTTTCCGGTGCGGTGAGGTTTCGGAGTCAGCGTGCGGAAACGGCGGCCGCCACGGCGGCCTCCGCGACCTCGGCGGGGATGCGCTCATGGGCGACGAGCTGACCGCCCGACGCCCGGACCGCCTCGGTGAGCGGCAGGGCCCACAGGTCCTCCCACACGATCAGCGCCGCTGAACTGCCCGGCGGCACGTTCTCGCCCAGGGTGCGGATGTCGTCGCTGTTCAGCATGCCGCTGACCTCGCCCTCGACCGGCTCGAAGGAGACGAGGTCCTCGGGGTCGAGTTCGTCCAGCTCGATGGTCTCGATCGCGCCGTCCTCGGCCCGGTGGACGAAGGTCAGATCAAGGATGCGCACCGCCTTCGACGCGACCGCTTCCGCCAGCGCCGGCGCGATGGCACCGGTGAACCGGCTGCCGGGGAAGGCGACGACGAGGTACTCCACAGGTCCCACAGCCACGGGCGTGTCCTCTCCGGAAGGATGGGTTGCCAGCAGCATAACTTCGGACATTTATTGACGCATTGCGGCATATCGGCATCAATCCGAGGATGGGTGCTGGTTACGGCTGCTGAAAGCCTGCGTCGGAGAGAATCTTCTGCGCCTGTGACGTCGTCAGCCAGCGGACGAAGTCAGCCGCGGCCTTCCTGTTCCCCGAGCTCAGAAGGGTGGCGGCAGGGTAGGAGGCGAGGGCGTTCTGCCCGTCGGGGATGTCGACGGCGTCCACCTTGCCGGTGGCCGTGGCCGCGTCCGTCTTGTAGACGATCCCGGCGTCGGCCTCACCGAGCTCGACCTTACTGAGGACGGCCCGGACGTCGGGCTCCTCGGAGACGGGCCGGACCGTGAGCTTCTGCGCGTCCAGAACCTGCCGGCTGTAGCGGCCGACCGGCACCTCGGAAGCGGCGAGGACGACCTTCAGCCCGGCGTCCGTCAGGTCTTTCAGGCTGCGGATCCCCTCAGGATTGCCCTCCCCCGTGGCGATGACGAGCCGGTTCTTGGCGATCACGGCCGGGGTGCCGGTCTCCGACTTCAGCCCGTCCATCGTCCGGGTGTCCGCGGTGACCAGCGCGTCGGCGGGCGCCCCCTGCCTCACCTGCGCGGCGAGTTGCTGCGAACCCGCGAAGGAGAACGTCACCGTCGTCCCGGGGTGCCCCTTCTCGTACGCGGCGCCAGCCGTCCGGAACACATCAGTGAGCGAGGCCGCGGCCAGAACGGTCAGCTTCACCTTCGGCGCACCGTCGCCACTCCCGTGGGCGTCCGTCGCCGCGCCGTCACTGCCGCACGCGGCGAGCGGCAGCAGGAGGGCGGCGGTCACGGCCGCGGCGGCGGCACGGCGCCCGGTGGGGGTGAGGGACATCTGAGCGGTCTCCTTCGGACGGGGTGCACGGACTTCGGGGACGCATCGACGCGACCCGTGCGCACGAGGGGCACGGGAGGCATGCCACCACCACCCCACACCTGACCGCACATGCCATACGGTAGATGGTTTGCTCTGGCATCTGCAATGCTGTTGGTCAATTCATGGAGCACATGCCAATGCGCTTGGAGGAAGTGCCGAGCGGGGGCCCGACGACGCGGTTACGCGACGGTACGTAAAGGATCAAGTGCGTTCGGAGAGGGCAAGGTCACAGGCCGAGCCTCTGCTGCTCATCTGAGACCTGTCCTAGCATCTGGGCATGACGGTCCTGCCTGCTGACGGGCTTTCGTTGGCCGCCGAATTCCCTGACCCCGCCCACGAGCAGTGGCAGAGCCTCGTCGAAGGTGTGCTGCGCAAGTCGGGCAAGGACGTTTCGGGTTCGGCCGCCGAGGAAGCACTGTCCACCACGGTGGAGGACGGGCTCATCACTCGCCCCCTCTACACCTCGCGCGACGACGCGCCCGACCCCGGCCTCCCGGGCTTCGCCCCCTTCACCCGCGGCAGCACACCGCAGGGCAGTACGGCGGGCGGCTGGGGCGTGCGGCAGCGGCACGCGTCGACGGATCCCGTCCGGCTCAACGAGGCGGTGCTCGGGGACCTGGAGAACGGCGTGACCTCGTTGTGGCTGACCGTCGGAGGCGCCGGCGGTGTCCCGGTCTCCGGCCTGGCGCGGGCACTGGAGGGCGTCCACCTCGATCTGGCACCGCTCGTGCTCGACGCCGGGGACGAACTCGACGCCGCGGCGACGGAGTTGCTCCGGCTCCACGCGGAGCGTGGCGTTCCCGCGGACTCGGTGCGCGGCAGTCTCGGTGCCGACCCGCTGGGTCAGGCCGCCCGCAGCGGTGGCGAGGCGGACCTGACCTCGGCCGTGCACTGGGCGAAGACGTGCGCGGCCGGGTTCCCCGGGCTGCGGGCTCTGACCGTGGACGCGCTGCCGTACCACGAGGCCGGCGGCTCGGCCGCCCAGGAGCTGGGCAGTGCGCTGGCCACGGGCGTCGCCTATCTGCGGGCGCTGACCGACGCGGGGCTCGGGGTGGAGGAGGCCTGCGCCCAGCTGGAGTTCCGGTACGCGGCCACCGCCGACCAGTTCCTGACCATCGCCAAGCTGCGGGCCGCGCGCCGGCTGTGGGCGCGGATCGCCGAGGTCTGCGGGGCGCCGGGCGCCGGAGCGCAGCGCCAGCACGCGGTGACCTCGCCGGTGATGATGACCCGGCGCGATCCGTGGGTGAACATGCTGCGGACCACCCTGGCCTGTCTGGGCGCCGGCGTCGGCGGCGCGGATGCCGTGACCGTGCTGCCCTTCGACCATGCGCTGGGTCTGCCGGACGCGTTCGCCCGGCGCATCGCCCGCAACACCTCGACGATCCTGCTGGAGGAGTCCCATCTGGCCCGGGTCATCGATCCGGCGGGCGGCTCCTGGTACGTGGAGCGGCTGACGGACGATCTCGCGGATGCCGCCTGGGCCTTCTTCCAGGAGATCGAGCGGGCCGGCGGTCAGGCCGCGGCGCTCGGCTCGGGCATGGTCGCGGAGCGGCTGGCGGCCACCTGGGCCGCCCGCAGCAAGGATCTGGCCCGGCGCAAGGAGCCGGTCACCGGCGTCAGCGAGTTCCCGCAGCTCGAGGAGCGGACGGTGGAGCGCGAGCCCGTGCCGTCGGCCGTGGCGCCAGGCGGCCTTCCGGTGGTCCGTCGCGACGAGGCGTTCGAGGCGCTGCGGGCCCGTTCGGATGCCCATCTGGCGGCGACCGGCGCCCGGCCGCGGGTGTTCCTCGCCGCGCTCGGTCCCGCCTCGGCGCACACCGCGCGCGCCTCGTTCGCGGCGAACCTGTTCCGGGCGGGCGGTGTCGAACCCGTGCACGAGCCGGTCCAGGTGGACGCCTCGTCGGCCGCGGCGGCCCTCGCTGCCGCGGGGACCGACGTGGTGTGCCTGTGCTCCAGCGACGCGCTCTACGCCGAGCAGGCCGGTGAGGTCGCGGGCGCGCTCGTCGCAGCCGGGGCGCAGCGGGTGTACCTGGCCGGCCGGCCCGGCGCGTACCCGGATGTCGACGAGTACGTCTTCGCCGGGTGTGACGTGGTGGCCGTGCTCTCTTCCGTTCTCGACCGTATGGGTGTGGCGTAATGCGGATCCCCGACTTCTCCGACATCGAGCTCGGTCCCGGCGGCGGCGCCGAGGTGACCGAGGACCAGTGGCGTGCGGCGGTCAAGGAGTCCTCCGGGAGCTCCGACGGCGACCTGCTGTGGGAGACCCCGGAGGGCATCGCGGTCAAGCCGCTGTACACGGGGCAGGATCTGGAGGGGCTGGACTTCCTGGACACGCGTCCGGGCATGGCCCCGTATCTGCGCGGGCCGTACCCGACGATGTACGTCAACCAGCCCTGGACGATCCGCCAGTACGCCGGTTTCTCCACCGCCGAGGAGTCCAACGCCTTCTACCGCCGCAACCTCGCGGCCGGGCAGAAGGGCCTCTCCGTCGCCTTCGACCTGCCGACCCACCGCGGCTACGACAGCGACCACCCGCGCGTGACCGGTGACGTCGGCATGGCCGGTGTCGCGATCGACTCGATCTACGACATGCGACAGCTGTTCGACGGCATCCCGCTCGACAAGATGTCCGTCTCGATGACGATGAACGGCGCCGTCCTGCCCGTCCTCGCGCTGTACATCGTGGCCGCCGAGGAACAGGGCGTACCGCCCGAGAAGCTGGCCGGGACCATTCAGAACGACATTCTGAAGGAGTTCATGGTCCGCAACACCTACATCTATCCGCCGAAGCCCTCGATGCGGATCATCTCCGACATCTTCTCCTACACCTCGAGCAAGATGCCGCGCTACAACTCGATCTCCATCTCCGGCTACCACATCCAGGAGGCCGGGGCGACGGCCGATCTGGAGCTGGCCTACACCCTGGCCGACGGGGTGGAGTACCTGCGGGCCGGACGGGACGCCGGACTCGACGTCGACGCGTTCGCACCCCGCCTGTCGTTCTTCTGGGCGATCGGCATGAACTTCTTCATGGAGATCGCGAAACTCCGCGCCGCCCGCCTCCTGTGGGCCAAACTCGTCAAGGAGTTCGAACCGAAGAACGCCAAGTCCCTCTCCCTGCGCACCCATTCGCAGACGTCGGGATGGTCGCTGACCGCGCAGGACGTGTTCAACAACGTCACCCGCACCTGCGTCGAGGCGATGGCCGCGACCCAGGGCCACACCCAGTCGCTCCACACCAACGCCCTGGACGAGGCCCTCGCCCTGCCGACGGACTTCTCGGCACGGATCGCCCGCAACACCCAGCTGTTGCTCCAGCAGGAGTCCGGAACGGGACGGGTCATCGACCCCTGGGGCGGCAGCGCGTACGTGGAGAAGCTGACCTACGACCTCGCGCAGCGGGCGTGGCAGCACATCCAGGAAGTCGAAGCGGCGGGCGGCATGGCCAAGGCCATCGACGCCGGCATCCCCAAACTGCGCATCGAGGAAGCCGCCGCCCGCACCCAGGCCCGCATCGACTCCGGACGCCAGCCCGTCATCGGCGTCAACAAGTACCGCGTCGAGACCGACGAGAAGATCGACGTCCTCAAGGTCGACAACACCTCCGTGCGCGCCCAGCAGTTGGAGAAGCTGCGACGGCTGCGCGAGGAACGCGACGAGCAGGCCTGCCAGGACGCGTTGCAGGCGCTGACGGCGGCGGCCGGGCGGGACCCGGGGCCCGGGCTGGAGGGCAACCTGCTGGCGCTGGCCGTCGGCGCGGCTCGCGCGATGGCGACCGTCGGGGAGATCTCGGACGCGCTGGAGAAGGTGTACGGCCGGCACGCGGGCCAGATCCGTACGATCTCCGGTGTGTACCGCAACGAGGCAGGGGAGTCGCCGTCCGTGGACCGCACCCGCACACTGGTCGGCGCCTTCGAGGAGGCGGAGGGGCGGCGCCCGCGCATCCTCGTCGCCAAGATGGGCCAGGACGGGCACGACCGCGGCCAGAAGGTGATCGCCACCGCCTTCGCCGACCTGGGCTTCGACGTGGACGTCGGCCCGCTCTTCCAGACCCCGGCCGAAGTCGCCCGCCAGGCCGTCGAGGCCGATGTGCACATCGTGGGTGTCTCGTCCCTGGCCGCCGGCCACCTCACGCTCGTACCGGCGCTGCGCGAGGAGCTGGCGGCCGAGGGCCGCGAGGACATCATGATCGTGGTGGGCGGGGTGATCCCGCCCCAGGACGTGGAGGCGCTGCACGAGGCGGGCGCGGCCGCCGTGTTCCCGCCGGGAACGGTCATCCCGGACGCGGCCCATGATCTGGTGACGCGGCTCGGCGCCTCACTCGGTCACGAGCTGTGAGCCGCTGAACCCATGGCTCCGACGATCGATCTCGACAGCTATGTGAAGGGGGTGCTCGACGGGAAGCGGGCGCACATCGCGCGCGCCATCACGCTCGTCGAGTCCACCCGCCCCGATCACCGGACGCTGGCCCAGCAGGTGCTGCGGGAACTGCTGCCGCACTCCGGCAGAGCCCGGCGCATCGGCATCAGCGGAGTGCCCGGAGTCGGCAAGTCCACCTTCATCGACGCCCTCGGCACGATGCTCACCGGCCTCGGGCACCGGGTCGCGGTGCTCGCCGTGGATCCGTCCTCCAGCCGTACCGGCGGCTCCATCCTGGGCGACAAGACGAGGATGGAACGGCTCGCGGTGGACCCCGCCGCGTTCGTACGCCCCTCCCCCACCGCCGGAACGCTCGGCGGCGTCGCCAAAGCCACCCGCGAGTCCATCGTGGTCATGGAGGCCGCCGGTTACGACGTCGTCCTCGTCGAGACGGTCGGCGTCGGCCAGTCGGAGACGGCGGTCGCCAACATGGTCGACACGTTTCTGCTGCTGACGCTGGCCCGCACCGGCGACCAGCTCCAGGGCATCAAGAAGGGCGTGCTGGAGCTGGCGGACGCCATCGCGGTGAACAAGGCGGACGGCCCGCACGAGCGCGACGCCCGGTCCGCGGCGCGTGAACTGGCGGGCGCCCTGCGGCTGATGCACCCGGTGGACGCGGCCTGGACCCCACCGGTGCTGACGTGCAGCGCCCGGGAGTCCAGCGGTCTGGACACCTTGTGGGAGCGGCTGGAGCAACACCGGGCGCTGCTCGAATCGACGGGCCGGCTCGCGGCCAAGCGGAGCGAGCAGCAGGTCGACTGGGCGTGGACGATGGTGCGCGACGAACTGCTGGAGAGTCTGCGCGGCCACCCTCACGTGCGCGCTCTCGCTCCGGAACTCGAACTGCGGGTCCGGGAGGGCTCGTTGCCCGCCACGCTGGCCGCCCAGCAGATCCTGGAGGTGTTCCGGGGCCAGGGCTCGGCGCCCGGGGACGACGGGGGCCGGGCCCCGGTCAGCAGGCCTTCGTCGCCTTGAGTGCTGCGCCGGGGGAGGCGAGGATCTCTTCGTACTAGCCGAAGAAGGGGCAGCCATGGGGGACAGTCCTCCGAGGGAGCTCATCCGTCTCGCCGATGACGAGGGGAACAGCGTCACCGTCAACGTTCTGGGACGGAACGTCAGATGGGCGGCCGGCCTGGACGCCGAGATCGTCGTCAAGACGCCCTTCGTGTCCGGCCGCATCGACCTGGCGTTGTACGTTTCGAAGCTGAAAAGCTGGGCGAGTGCGCTGGACAGGCTCGACGCCGGAGAGGACGTCGCCTGGATGGAGATGAGCAGAGGGCCGTCCATCGTCATCCAACTCACCGGCGAGCGCGACTGCCCGGAGGTGGTCGTAGAGGACGAGTCGGGGTCCATGGTCACCGTGCGCGTCCCGCTGGTCCCGCCGGACGACTGGATCGCCGACCACCGGCAACGCCTGCACCGGGTGATGGACTACTGGGTGCCGATGCTGTCGGGGTAGGAGGACAAGCCGCCGCCGGCAGATGAGCGCACAGCCGAGGGCCCGCTCCAGTGGACACCGATCACGAGTCCCTCCAGGGCGGCATCGTGCAGGACGCGATCGCACCAGGTGCCCAACGGATTGAATAGTCCGGCGACCAGCCCGCTTCCACCGCCCGGCCCCGGCCGCGCACGGCAATCCCGCGTGCGCCCGCGCCTCCGGCGCGCCCCCTCAGCCCCCCGTTTCCAGACGCAGGGCGATCCCTCATGCCTTCCGCCCCTCGCAGGCCGCTTGCCCCTATCCGCCTCCCAGGTGTCCTCCACCACGCCGGAGCGGCCGCACTCGGCGGAGGAACCGAGACCAGGTTTGTTGAACTTTCACGCATCCTGATACGTTCAACCTCAAGCTTGAAACTTCAAGCATGCCGCTACTCCCGCGCCAGAGAGGCCTGCACCCATGTCTGCCACCACCACTCGCCCCGTCGACCTGCCGGCCGGCACCGCCCCTCTGGGCGGCCATTCGCTTCGCGCCTATGACGCAGGGCTGCTCCTGCTGCGGCTCGTACTCGGTGCCGTCATGGCCGCGCACGGTGCGCAGAAGCTGTTCGGTTGGTTCGGCGGAGGCGGCGTCAAGGGGACCGGCCAGTTCTTCGAGATGAGCGGTTACCCCGCCGGCGAGTCGATGGCCGTGATCGCAGGGCTCAGCGAGGTTCTCGGCGGCCTCGGCCTCACCCTCGGCCTGCTCACGCCGCTCGCGGGTGCCGCTGTCGTCGGCACGCTGATCAATGCGGTGGCCGTCAAGTGGGGCGGCGGCTTCTTCGCTCCGGCCGGCGTCGAGTTCGAGCTCCTGCTGGCCGCGGCCGCGGCCGGGCTGGCGCTCACCGGTCCTGGCCGGATCGCCGTGGACCGCTTCCTGCCGTGGCTGCGGTCCCACCGCCTCGGGTACGGGGTGGCGGCCGTGGCCCTGGGCGCGGTGATGGCCGCCCTGGTCCTGCTCATACGCAACTGAGCCGCCGAAGCCGTCGGTCTGCGCCGGCACCCTGACCCATGCCTCGGTACCCGACAGCGCTGCGGTGCGGGTCGAAGTCTCGCGTCCGATCTGGAGGACAGGCTGCCGCGTCGCGTCGTGGAGTTCCCTTCAGCCGGCGTCGCGTTCGCGGCGATCACCGCGCCAAGGCGGGCCGCGAGGACGATGACGCAACCGTCCAGGAGAGCACGCCCCGCGAGCAGGCTACGGCGAAGAAGCCTGGTACCCGGAAGCCGAAGAGCGCCTGCTTACCCGAGCACCCCGAGGTCGGTGTCCGGCCGGCAGTGCGCGCACGCCCGGACCCCCTCGCTGAGGGCGGCGAGCGCCTGCTCCCGGGTGATCTCGCGCCGGCGCTTCCCGGCGGCGTAGCAGCCGCCGACGTGGACTTCGCTCGGTGGGGCGCCTTGCCCGATGCCGACCTCCAGCACCCAGTCGGGTGCGGGCGGGCGGCGCTCCTCGCCCCGCTGTCGCTCCTTCTCTCGCTGCTCGGCCGCGCCGATCGCGGCGCGGACGTGCCCGATCCAGATGGTGAGCTGCTGCTCCAGCGTCCGGAGGCGTGGCAGATCAGGCGGCAAGTCGTACACAAGTTCTATTTTACGCCCCACCCGTGGCTCCCCTCGCCCGGCGTGCCTTTTGATCCGTCGCAGTGAAGGCTGAGGGTTGTCATCCAACATGGAGTAGTGCCGCCATCAGGAGGACACGCACAAGGCCAGCGAGGCGACGGCGGTGGTGAAGTAGAAACCGGGAAACGCGAGGTTGTAGAGCACGCGGGCGCGGAGATGGAAGGCGAGCGCGCCCAGGTAGAACAGGCCGAGACCGCAGGCCGCCGCGGTGCCGAGTGGGCGCAGTGCGGCATCGCAGAGGCCGAGGAGGAGGCCCGCCGCACCAGCCAGCTTGAGGGCGGCCAGCCGAGGCAGCCAGGACCGGGGGACACCCACCTCCGCCGAATTGGCCAGTACGAGGCGCGCACCGGCGAGGTCGGCGGCGGCGACAGCGATGTTGACGGCGGCGGTGAGCAGGGTGACGACGAGGAACGCGAGCTGGGTACCGGTCACGCCTTCAGGGTCCGCGGGCACTACGGCACCGTCCAATACCTGCTTCTATAACCTGGTGGCATGGACGTGGACACGCGCCTGCTTCGGTACTTCGCCGCAGTGGCGGACGAGGGCAGCCTGACCGCGGCAGCGGAGAGGCTGTTCGTCTCGCAGCCCGCGCTGACCAAGCAGATCCGGCGCCTGGAGGACGATCTCGGGGTAGGTCTCTTCAGGCGTTCACGGTCGGGGATGGCGCTGACCGAGGCTGGTCGTGAGCTCGCCTCGCGGGTGCCCGCACTGCTGGACGGCTGGGACGAGGCGGTGCGGGCAACCGGCCGGGCGGCGCGGGTGCTGCGCCTGGGCTTCCTGGACGCGGGCGCGGTGGGTGCCGTCCACGAGGTCATCGCCGAGTTCCGCCAGGCGCAGCCGCAATGGCGGGTGGAACTGCGGCAGTTCGACTGGTCCGACCCGAGCGCGGGACTGGCCCGGGGTGAGGTGGATGCGGCGGTGGTGCGTTTGCCGTTCCCGGGGCAGGAGAGGTTGGCGGTGCGGGAGCTGTTCGTTGAGGAGCGCGGGGTGTTGCTACCGGCTCGGCATCCGCTGGCGAACAGCGAGACGGTGGAGTTCCGGGACCTGTGGGACGAGCCGTTCGTCGCGGCCGGGGACAAGCCCGGAGCCTGGAGAGCGCACTGGCTGGCGGCGGAAGAACGGGACGGATGCCCCGTCCGGGTCGGCGCCGTTACCAGCCGTCCCGACGAGTGGCTCGCAGCGGTGGCCGGCGGCTGCGTGGCGTTGGCCCCGGCGTCGGCGGCCCGTTTCTACTCCCACCCGGACGTGGTGTTCCGTCCGGTCCGCGGGGTTTCGCCGAGCCGGGTGGGGCTGGCCCGGCCTCGGGGGCGGAGGCACGAGGTCGTGCTGGATGAGCTACTGGAGGCCATCGCGCGGCGGCTGAGCCGGAGGTGACGCCGGGGCCGACAGGCCGCCGGCGTGCCGATCGGCCGGATCGGCATCACAGCCGCGGCGGCCGGGCCGAACGGCTCGCCCGCAGGACTCCCGCGGCGACCGGGCCGGGCGCGCGTAGGCCGTGACGGCCCCCGATGGCACTCATTGTCCGATGAGAATCACGCAGCCCTCGCTGCGGCAGGTCACCTTTTGGCCGTCTGCGAGGAGGGCGGCGGCATGACCGGCGCCCCCATCTGCCGACGCCCGGAGACCGGGCGGCGAGCCAGGTCTGGGCAGAGGGTCGCGCGCGCCGGGCAGCGGATTCCGGAGGCTCGTGCGCAACCCCTTGCGCAATGGTCAAGAATCGTTGACCATTGCTCTCATGCCTACCGATGACCTTCCCGAGACGTTTCACGTCACCACGGGCGAGCAGTTACGCGCCGTCTCCAATCTCACGCGCCACCGGATCATGGCCGTGCTCCGCTTCGAGCCGGCGACCATCACGCAGATCGCCGAGCGGGTGGGCCTGGCGAAGGGGAGTTCCAGCTATCACGTGCGGCTGCTGGAGCGCGCGGGCCTGGTGAAGGTGGTGCGGACGCGGAAGGTCCGGGGCGTCACCGAGCGGTACTACGCGATGGCCGCCCGGTCGATCGCGCTGCCGGACCCGGGCGAGGGAGGGCCGGATGTGCTGATGCGGCATGCGGTGGCGGACCTGGAGGCGGCGCCGGCGGACAGCGAGCGGCACGTGCGGATGGCGCATCTGCGGCTCACCGACGAGCAGTTCGCCCAGCTGGGAGCGCGGCTGCAGGCACTGGCGGACGAGTACCAGGAGCTGTCCGATCCGTCGCTGCCGGACGCGTCACTCGTCTTCGCACTGTTCCACCCGGCACCGCGCGACCAGGCCGCGGGGGGTGCCAAGTGACCTCCGACGTACGGAAATTGCCGACCGGGTTCGGACGGCTGTGGACCGCACAGACGGTGTCCTCGCTCGGCGACGGGGTGACCCAGGCCGCCCTGCCGCTGATCGCGCTGACGTTGACGCGGGATCCGATGGCGCTCGCCGTCGTCACGGCCGCGGGGACGCTGCCGTGGCTGCTCTTCGGGGTGCTCGGCGGTGCGCTGGTGGACCGCTGGGACCGCCGGCGCACGATGTGGGTCGCGGACGCGGCACGTGCGGTGCTGCTCGCGATACCGGCGGGGGCGGCCGCGCTCGACGTGCTGAGCATTCCCCTGCTGGCGGCCGTCGCCTTCCTGCTCGGCCTCGGCGGGCTCTTCTTCGACACGGCCGCCACGGCCTTCCTGCCGGACCTGCTCCGGCGCGACCCCGCGCTCCTGGAGCGAGCCAACTCCCGCCTGCGCGGCGCCCAGACCGCCGCGTCCGGTTTCGCGGGGCCGCCTGCGGGCAGTGCGCTGCTCGCGCTCGGACGGGCAGTCCCGCTGCTGGCCGACGCGGTGTCGTTCCTGCTCTCCGCCCTGCTCGTCCGTACGCTGCCCGCCATGCCCCGCCCCGTGCCGGAGGCCCGCGAGTCTCTGCTCCGGCAGGCGCGGGCCGGGGCCTCGTACGTCTTCCGGGACCGGTTGCTGCTCGGGCTCGCGCTCCGCCCGGCGGTCGGGAACATCGCCTTCCTCGCTGTGGAGACCGTCCTCGCCCTCTTCGCGCACGAGCGCCTCGGCATCGACACCTACGGCTTCGGCCTGCTCCTCACGGCGGAGGCCACCGGTGGTCTGCTCGGCGCGGGCATCGCCTCCTACCTCGGCCGAAAACTGGGCACCGGCACCGCACTGACCTGCACCGCCGCCGTCGAAGGGCTCGCCATCCTGGGCCTGGCCGCCGCCCCGAACCCGTACGTGGCCGGGCTGGCGCTCGCCGTCTGCGGGGCCGGCATGGGCGCCACGATGGTGCTCGGGCCCTCCCTCCGGCAGGTGATCGTCCCGGCCGGCCTCATGGGCCGGGTCGCCTCCACCTCCCGCATGCTGGCCATGTGCGCCGCCCCCGTCGGGGCCTTCCTCGGCGGCTGGCTGGCCACCGCCTACGACATCCGCACCCCGCTCTACGCCGCCGCCGGCCTCCTCCTGGCGATGACGGCCATCACGGCGTCCATGACCAGCAACCGCCGGGTCGAAGCGGCGCTGCGTGCCGCCGCCCCGGCCGGCGGTCCGGACCACCCGGCATCCCGGGAACCCGCCCAGGACGGCGCACCCGACCTGTCGTGACGCCCGCCGCGAAGGCGTCACGACAAGGGACCAAGGCCCTCCAGCCGGGCCGCGGTCGCTCCTAGAGGTCGAGCTGGTACTCGTACGAGCGGTGCGTCGGCTCGTATCCGAAGGCGTCGTTGATGCGACGCATGTACGTGTTGCTGTCGGCGGTGTCCGCGAGCAGGCCCTCCAGATGCGGGTGGCGCTCGCGGGCCCCGAGGATGGACGCGGCCTTCATCCAGCGGGCGAGGCCGTGGCCCCGGTGCTCGGGCAGGACGCCCGTTCCGTAGTGCTGGGCGTCGCCCCGTCCGTCGCCCGGGACGACGAGTTCGGTGAAGCCCGCGATCGAGCCGTCGGCCTCGTCGACGGCGGCCACCGTGTGCAGCAGGTCACCGCGGTCCGTGACGGCCTGCGCCACCGCTCTGACCCGGTCGACGTCCCAGACCGTGGTCCCGTAGTCGGTGTCGTCCATGGGCATGTCGTCCATGGCGCGGCGCGACGCCGCGAACGTCTGTGCCAGCGGACCGGGGACGGTGCCGTCCCAGGAGATCAGCCGGTAGCCCGGATGCGGCTCCTCGGTCACGGCGGCCAGGGCTGTGGCGTCCACCGCCTCCAGCGGCAGCCGGGCGTAGGTGAGCCCGAGGACCCTGCGCAGCCCTCTGGCCCGCAGGAACAGATCCCCGGGGGTCTCCGCCTCGGCCTGCGCGACGAGGGAGCGCCGGCCGAGTTCCCCGGCCGCCCGGACGGCCGCGTCGAGCAGGTGCGAGCCGGTGCCCCTGCGGCGTTCCGCCGGGTGCACATGGAGTTCGAGTTCGGCGAGGTGGTCCTGGCCCTCCCGGGTGAAGACGCGGAGGAACGCCGATCCGACGGGCGCTCCCGCCTCGTCGGACGCCAGCCACGCCAGGCGGTAGGCGTGGGCGCCGCGGTCGGCGTCGGTGAGGGCGGTGAGGCGGATCGGCACGGTGTCTCCGCAGTCGGGGAGGAGGAAGGGGCCGCAGTACGAAACCACCCTCCGCTCCCCCGCCGCAACGGGGTTTCGATCACGGCCGAGGCGTCCGCCGCCTCACGTCGGCCACGGGAGCCCGACGGCCGTGCTACATTGCAACCGGTACATGTGCAGGCTTGTCCTTCAGGCTCCGGTACCGCAGTACCTTCACCACGCCGATGCGCCCGCCCTTTCCAGCAGGCGGTCCGGCTTCCTCGCAGTACTTCCCTGAGTCCGGTACGGGTTCTCCCGCCGGTCTTTCCTGCCCGCCGCCCGGGGCGTGACGTCTCCGCCCCCATCCCGGCCGGGCCCCTTCATTCGCGTGTCGCGAAAGGACCACCCCGCATGACCACCACACTCGAACACCCCGTCACCGCCGCCGCCCGGCCCCCGGCCGTCACGACCGCCGCCGGCATCCTCGACATCGCACAGCAGGGGCACGGCTCCCTGCGCTCCGCGGGCGGTCACCCCGCCCCCGGGGACGTGTCGGTCCCGGCGGCGCTCATCCGCCGCTACGGCCTGCGCAAGGGCGATGTCGTCGAAGGCGTCTGCGAACGGCCCCGCGCCCTGAGCGCCGTCGCCCGCGTCAACGGGCTGCCCCCGCAGTCGCTGCGCGGCCGCCCCCACTTCCGTGACCTCACCCCGCTCCACCCCCGGCAGCGCCTGCGTCTGGAGACACCGTCCGGCGGCCCCTCGACGCGCATCGTCGATCTCGTCGCGCCGATCGGCAAGGGGCAGCGCGGGCTCATCGTCGCCCCGCCCAGGACCGGCAAGACGGTCCTCCTCCAGCAGATCGCGGCCGCGGTCGCCGAGAACCACCCCGAGTCCCACCTGATGGTGGTGCTCCTCGACGAACGGCCCGAGGAGGTCACCGACATGCGCCGCTCGGTGCGCGGCGAGGTCTACGCCTCGACCTTCGACCGGCCCGCCAAGGAACACATCGCCCTCGCGGAACTCGCACTCGAACGCGCCAAACGGCTCGTCGAGCAGGGCCGGGACGTCGTCGTCCTGCTGGACTCGCTCACTCGCCTCTGCCGGGCCCACAACAACGCCGCCGGCCACGGCGGACGCACCCTCAGCGGCGGTGTCGACGCCGCCGCGGTGCTCGGTCCCAAGCGGCTCTTCGGAGCCGCCCGCCTCACCGAAGAAGGCGGCTCCCTGACGATTCTGGCCACGGCGCTCGTCGACACCGGCTCCCGGGCCGACGAGTACTTCTTCGAAGAGCTGAAGGGCACCGGCAACATGGAACTCCGGCTGGACCGCTCACTGGCCGAGAAGCGCGTCCATCCGGCGGTGAACATCGCCGCCTCCGGCACCCGACGCGACGAACTCCTCGTGTCCGCAGAAGAGTTGACCGCCGTACGAGGGCTGCGCCGGGCCCTGGGCACCCGGGACGCGCAGACCTCCCTGGAGACACTGCTGGAGCGCATCCGACGCACCGAGGACAACGCCGGATTCCTGCGTCTCATCCGCACCACCGTGCCTCCGGCCTGACGGGCCCCGGTGCCGGATCACTTCATATGGGCGTTCAGCGAGGCGGTGTGCTCTCGGACCTGCTCCGGGGTGAGATAGCTGTCCGTGTACTCGAAGTCCCGCAGTGTCGCGGGCTTGCGGGCCTGGAAGCCGGTACGGACGAAGTCGTCGCCCGCTGCGGCGTTGATCAGCCAGTTGGCCATGACGCGCGCCTTGGCCACGTTGGTCCGCAGCGCCGACCAGTGGTAGCCACGGGCCACGGCCTGGGCCGTCACCCCGTGCATCTCGACGCCCAGGGGCTTGGAGACGGCGTCCTTGCCGCCGAGGTCCACGACCAGTCCGAGGTCCTTGTGGACGTACGGGCGCAGCGGCTGGTGCCGGAGGGTCGCCAGCAGGTTGTCGGCGAGCCTGCGGCCCTGACGCATCGCGTGCTGGGCCGTCGGCGGGCAGACCGCGCCGTCACCCTTGGCCAGGTCCGGCACGGCCGCCACGTCCCCGAGCGCGAACATGCCGTCGTATCCGGGCAGGGTCATCTCGGGGGTCACCGCCAGCCTGCCGCGTACCGTCTCCGCGTCGAAGGTGGTGACGAGGGGGCTCGCGGCCACGCCGGCCGTCCAGATGAGCGTGCGGCAGGGCAGCACACGGCCGTCGGTGAACGTCACCGTGTCGACGCCCGCCTCGGCGACGGAGACACCGAGCGACACCTCGATGCCGCGTTCACGCAGGACCTTCAGCGCGCTCTCGCCGAGCTTGTCGCCCAGTTCGGGCATCAGCTTCGGAGCGATGTCGATCAGGTGCCACTTGATCAGCTTCGGGTCGAGCCGGGGATAGTGCTTCACCGCGTTGGCGGTGAGGCGTTGCAGACAGGCCGCCGTCTCGGTTCCCGCGTAACCGCCGCCGACGACCACGAACTGCAGCCGGGAGGCCCGCTCCTCCTCGTCGTCGCTGGCGTCCGCGAGGTCGAGCTGAGCGATGACGTGGTCACGTACGTACGCCGCCTCGGCCAGCGTCTTCATCCCGCGGGCGTTGTCGAGCAGCCCGGGGATGTCGAAGGTGCGGGTGACGCTGCCCGGGCTGAGCACGATGTAGTCGTAGGGCTCGTACACCACCTCGTCGGTGATCTTGCGGATGACGCAGACCTTCGCCTTGGGGTCCACCCCGATCGCCCCGCCGGGGATGATGCGCGTGCGGTGCCGGCTGCTCCGTCGCAGTGACACCGCGACCGACTGCGGGGTGAGGACGCCGGAGGCGACCTGTGGCAGCAGGGGCAGGTAGAGCTGGTACGAGAACGGGGCGACGAGCGCGATGTCCGCTTCACCCGGGCGGAGCCCGCGCTCCAGACGGCGTACGCACCCGACCCCGGCGAATCCGGCTCCGACAACGAGAATCCTGGGTCGTGCCACAGTGTTCGTCCCTTCTGGGGGTCTGCACGGTCGTCCGTTCGCCTGCCCCGTCACACGCGCCCGTCACCTCTCATCTTCACGAGACGGGCGTGAGTGCGCCTGCTGAGGCGGCAGAACGGACGACCTTCCCGCTCATCTGGCCAGGTACGTCACCACGGTGCAGGCGCCGCCCGCCGTGCTGACGCAGACCACCGCGGTGGCCACGCAGCGCGCCCTGAGCCGGTCGTAGCGCTCGCTGTACTCGCCGCGCAGCTCGTCGGCGCGGGCCGCGACGCGCACCAGCATCGCCCGGGAAGCGGTGGCCCGGTCCGCCACGTAGACCCGCTCCACGTCGTCGCGCTGGGCCGTCGTGAGCCAGGGCAGCTGGTCGGTGAAGCCACGGGCCAGCGTGCGCGCCTGTTCGATCTCGGCGTTCCACAGCAGAAAGCCCTCCATCTGGGCCAGCCCCCGGGCGCTCTCCGTGTCCGGGTCGGGCGCCGCCCGGTTCTCCTCTCCCCCGGCTCCGGTGCTCACGCCTGCTTGTCCCCCGGCGCCACCGTCGCGGAACGGTCGGGGCGGGTGGCGGCTTCCTCGAGCTCACGCACGGCCGGGTGGTGCAGGTCGAAGGCCGGGGACTCGGACCGGATCCGGGGCAGGGTGACGAAGTTGTGCCGCGGCGGCGGGCAGGACGTCGCCCACTCCAGCGAACGGCCGTAGCCCCACGGGTCGTCGGCCTCGACCGCATTCCCGTACTTCGCGGTCTTCCACACGTTGTAGAGGAACGGCAGCATCGAGAGGCCGAGCAGGAAGGAGGAGATCGACGAGATCGTGTTCAGCGCGGTGAAACCGTCGGCGGCGAGGTAGTCCGCGTAACGACGGGGCATGCCCTCCGCGCCCAGCCAGTGCTGCACCAGGAACGTGCCGTGGAAGCCCACGAACAGCGTCCAGAAGGTCATCTTGCCGAGCCGCTCGTCCAGCAACTTGCCGGTGAACTTCGGCCACCAGAAGTGGAACCCGGCGAACATCGCGAAGACCACGGTGCCGAAGACGACGTAGTGGAAGTGCGCGACCACGAAGTACGAGTCCGAGACGTGGAAGTCCAGCGGTGGCGACGCCAGGATCACCCCGGTCAGACCACCGAAGAGGAACGTGACGAGGAAGCCGACGGACCAGAGCATCGGGGTCTCGAAGGACAGCGAGCCCTTCCACATCGTGCCGATCCAGTTGAAGAACTTCACCCCGGTGGGCACCGCGATGAGGAACGTCATGAAGGAGAAGAACGGCAGCAGGACCCCGCCGGTGACGTACATGTGGTGCGCCCACACCGTGACCGAGAGACCGGCGATGGCGATCGTCGCGCCGATCAGACCGATGTAGCCGAAGATCGGCTTGCGGCTGAAGACCGGAATGATCTCGGACACGATGCCGAAGAACGGCAGGGCGATGATGTACACCTCCGGATGGCCGAAGAACCAGAAGAGGTGCTGCCAGAGCAGCGGGCCGCCGTTGGACGCGTCGAAGATGTGGGCCCCGAACTTGCGGTCCGCCTCCAGTGCCAGGAGCGCCGCGGCGAGCACCGGGAAGGCCAGCAGGACGAGGACACCGGTCAGCAGGACGTTCCAGGTGAAGATCGGCATGCGGAACATCGTCATGCCGGGGGCGCGCATGCAGATGATCGTGGTGATGAAGTTGACCGACCCGAGGATCGTGCCGAAACCGGAGAAGGCCAGACCCATGATCCACAGGTCACCGCCGACCCCGGCCGAGCGGACCGAGTCCGTCAGCGGGGAGTAGGCGAACCAGCCGAAGTCGGCGGCGCCGTTCGGGGTGAGGAAGCCGGCCACCGCGATGAGCGAGCCGAAGAGGTAGAGCCAGTAGGCGAACATGTTGAGCCGGGGGAACGCCACGTCCGGCGCGCCGATCTGCAGCGGCATGATCCAGTTCGCGAATCCGGCGAACAGCGGCGTCGCGAACATCAGCAGCATGATCGTGCCGTGCATCGTGAACGACTGGTTGAACTGCTCCTCCGAGACGATCTGCAGGCCCGGGCGGGCCAGTTCGGCGCGCATGACCAGCGCGAGGATGCCGCCGAAGAGGAAGAACGCGAACGAGGTGATCAGGTACATCGTGCCGATCGTCTTGTGGTCCGTGGTGGTCAGCCACTTGACGACGACGTTTCCGGGCTCCCTGCCGTGCACCGGAAGCTCGTTGGCGTAGGACTCCTCGTCCTCCGCCGGATCTGCTGTGCCCGTCGTCGTCACTGGGACGCTCCTTCGCTTGTCATCCGCGGGTGGGCGGCGCGCCCCGCCAGGTGCCGCCTCCACCGGAATCGGCCGAACGGCCCTGCGGCGCGGTCGCGCGCGTTACCGGATGCAGCAAACCAGTCACGGGGGCGCCGCGCGCGGCCCGGCACCCGCCAGGGCGAGACTTTCACCCGTCAGGGGGGCGAGGAAACGACACTGCCCCGGCTCGACGGATGTCGGCCGGGGCGGTGTCGTCCGCGGGGCGCCGGGGCAGGGAGCGGGTCGCGAGCCCTGCCCCGGGCGCCTGTGTCGCGTCAGGCCAGGCTTGCGACCGCCTGGTTGAACGTCGCGGAGGGGCGCATCACGGCCGCGGCCTTGGCCGGGTCGGGCTGGTAGTAGCCGCCGATGTCGGCCGGCTTGCCCTGGACGGCGATCAGCTCGTCGACGATGGTCTGCTCCTGCTCGGCCAGCGTCTTGGCGAGCGGCGCGAACGCGGCGGCGAGGTCGGCGTCGGAGGTCTGCTGCGCCAGTTCCTGGGCCCAGTACAGGGACAGGTAGAAGTGGCTGCCGCGGTTGTCGATGCCGCCGAGCCTGCGGCTGGGCGACTTGTCCTCGTTGAGGAACGTGGCCGTGGCGCGGTCCAGCGTGTCGGCGAGGACCTGGGCGCGGGCGTTGCCCGTGGTCTGCGCGAGGTGCTCGAAGCTGACCGCGAGGGCCAGGAACTCACCCAGGCTGTCCCAGCGCAGGTAGTCCTCCTTGACGAGCTGCTGGACGTGCTTGGGCGCGGAACCGCCGGCGCCCGTCTCGAAGAGGCCGCCGCCGTTCATCAGGGGCACGACGGAGAGCATCTTCGCGCTGGTGCCGAGTTCCAGGATCGGGAACAGGTCGGTGAGGTAGTCACGCAGCACGTTGCCGGTCACCGAGATCGTGTCCTCGCCGCGGCGGATGCGCTCCAGGGAGAAGGCGGTGGCCTTCTCGGGCGTCATGATCTCGATCTGCAGACCGTCGGTGTCGTGCTCGGCCAGGTAGGTCCTGACCTTCTCGATGAGCTTCGCGTCGTGCGCGCGGTCCTCGTCGAGCCAGAACACGGCCGGGTTGCCGGTCGCGCGGGCGCGGGTGACGGCGAGCTTGACCCAGTCCTGGATCGGCAGGTCCTTGGTCTGGCACATGCGGAAGATGTCACCGGCGCCGACCGCCTGCTCCAGCACGGCGTTGCCGGCGGCGTCGACGACGCGCACCGTGCCCGTGGCGGGGATCTCGAACGTCTTGTCGTGGCTGCCGTACTCCTCGGCCTTCTGCGCCATGAGGCCGACGTTGGGCACCGAGCCCATCGTGGCCGGGTCGAAGGCGCCGTGGGCACGGCAGTCGTCGATCACGACCTGGTAGACACCCGCGTAGCTGCTGTCCGGGAGGACGGCGATGGTGTCGGCCTCCTGGCCGTCCGGGCCCCACATGTGGCCGGAGGTGCGGATCATGGCCGGCATGGAGGCGTCCACGATGACGTCACTGGGGACGTGCAGGTTGGTGATGCCCTTGTCGGAGTCGACCATCGCGAGGGCGGGGCCCTCGGCGAGCTCGGCCTCGAAGGACTCCTTGATCTTCGCGCCCTCGGGCAGCGCCTCCAGGCCCTTCAGGATGCCGCCGAGGCCGTCGTTCGGGGTCAGGCCGGCCGCGGCGAGCGCGTCACCGTACGCGGCGAACGTCTTCGGGAAGAAGGCGCGGACGACGTGGCCGAAGATGATCGGGTCGGAGACCTTCATCATCGTGGCCTTGAGGTGTACGGAGAACAGGACGTCCTCAGACTTGGCCCGGGCGATCTGTGCGGTGAAGAACTCACGCAGCGCGGCGACGCGCATGACGGCGGCGTCCACGACCTCGCCGGCCAGCACGGGTACGGACTCACGCAGCACGGTGGTGGTGCCGTCGTCGCCCACCAGCTCGATGCGCAGCGAGCCGGGCTCGGTGATCACGGCGGACTTCTCGGTGGAGCGGAAGTCGTCGACGCCCATGGTTGCGACGTTCGTCTTCGAGTCGGCCGTCCAGGCGCCCATGCGGTGCGGGTGGGTCTTGGCGTAGTTCTTGACCGACGCGGGGGCGCGGCGGTCGGAGTTGCCCTCGCGCAGGACGGGGTTGACCGCGCTGCCCTTGACCTTGTCGTAGCGCGCGCGGACGTCCTTGTCCTCATCGCTCTGCGGGTCGTCCGGGTAGTCCGGAAGCGCGTAGCCCTGCTCCTGGAGCTCGGCGATCGCCGCCTTCAGCTGCGGGATCGAGGCCGAGATGTTCGGCAGCTTGATGATGTTCGCCCCGGGGGTGGTGGCCAGCGCGCCCAGCTCGGCGAGAGCGTCGTCGATGCGCTGGTTCTCCTGGAGCCGGTCGGGGAAACTGGCGATGATCCGGCCCGCCAGGGAGATGTCGCGGCTCTCCACGGTGATCCCGGCCTTCGAGGCATAGGCCTCGACCACGGGCAGGAACGAATACGTCGCCAGGGCCGGGGCCTCGTCGGTGTGTGTATAGATGATGGTCGAGTCAGTCACCCTGTGCTCCGCTCCACGTCTGCAACATTGCTTGACATCAAGATATCTCGTGATCGCCATCGTCTCGACAGGGCCCTGCCCCCTCCGGACCGGAACCGGCCGTACCGCCGCGCACCGGGCTCAGGGCCGGTGCCTGGGGGGCACCTGTTCACCCGCGGGCACCGGGCCGGGCGGGGTGCCGTCGCCGAACGGCCGGCCGCCGAGCTGCTCGCGGTGGTGCGGGGCCAGGAACCCGGAGAGGTCGGGCCCGCCGGGCACGATGCCGGTGGGATTGATGCCGGTGTGGACCCGGTAGTAGTGCTGCTTGATGTGGTGGAAGTCGACGGTGTCGCCGAATCCGGGGGTCTGGTAGAGGTCCCGGGTGTACGCCCACAGGACGGGGTCCTCGGCCAGTTTCGAGCGGTTGCACTTGAAGTGGCCGTGGTAGACGGCGTCGAAGCGCACCAGTGTGGTGAACAGGCGGATGTCGGCCTCGGTGATCGTGTCGCCGACGAGGTAGCGCCGGTCCGTGAGCCGCTGCGACACCTGGTCCAGGCGGCGGAAGAGTGCCTCGTAGGCGCTCTCGTACGTGCCCTGGCCGTCCGCGAAGCCGGCCCGGTACACGCCGTTGTTGATATCGCGGTAGATCCCCTCCATCACGTCGTCGATCTCCTCGCGCAACGGCTCGGGGTAGAGGTCGGGTGCTCCGGGGCGGTGCAGCGCGGTCCATTCGGTGGCGAGGTCCAGGGTGATCCGCTGGTAGTCGTTGGTGACGAGCCGGCCGCTGGGGACGTCGACGATCGCGGGGACGCTGACGCCGCCCGGGTAGCCGCGCTCCCTGGCGTCGTACGCCTCGCCGAGGTAGCGGATGCCGAGGACCGGGTCCCGGCCGTCCGGGTCGAGGGTGAAGCGCCAGCTGCGGTCGTCCTGCAGCGGGTCGGCGACGGCGAGCGAGAGGGCGCTCTCCAGGCCCAGCAGCCTGCGGGAGACCAGGGCGCGGCTCGCCCAGGGGCAGGCCCGGCTGACGACCAGGCGGTAGCGGCCCGCCTCGACGGGCCAGCCGTCGCGGCCGTCGGCGGTGATGCGGTCGGCGAAGTGGCTGCGGGAACGCTTGAAGGGTTTGTGTCCGTACGAAGCGTTGCCGTTCGGGTCGGTGCCGTCGGGGTCGTTCATCACGTCTCGGCTCTCCTTGCGGTTTCCGCCGGTGTGGGTTCGGACTGCGGTGTACTTCTGCCCCGCCGCGCCCCGCCCACGTCGGCCAGGGCCACGACGAGTCCGGCGACCACGAAGGCGACCGAGACGATGAGCCCGTGGTCGTAGGCGGTGGACCAGGCCGCGGAGCCCACCTGCGCGAAGAACACCGAGCCGACCGCGGCGATCCCGATCGCGGAGCCGACGCGCTGGCCGGTCTGCAGGGTGCCGCCCGCGCTTCCCGCGTTGGCCACCGGCACCTGCGACAGGGTCAGGGTCTGGTTGGGTGCGATGACGAGACCGCTGCCCAGTCCGGCCAGCAGCAGCGGGGCGGCCATCGCCCATCCCGCGCCCCGGCCGGGCACCAGGTGGACGGCGAGTGCGGTGGCTGCCAGCCCGACCGCCACGGTGGTCATGCCCACGACGACGAGGGGGCGGCCGTACCGGCCGACGAGCCTGCCTCCGGGGCCCGCGGCGACGGCGGACCCGAGGGCGAACGGGGTGATCGTCAGGCCCGCCTGCAAGGCGGTGTAGTGCTGCCCGCTCTGCAGGTAGAGCGTGGTGATGAAGAAGATCGAGGTGAATCCGGCGAAGTACAGCAGGATCAGCAGGCAGCCCAGCCAGTAGGAACGGACGCGGAACAGCGAGAGGTCGACGACCGGCTGGGTGCCACGGCGCCCGCACCGGGCCTCCCAGCCGACGAACGCGGCGAGCAGGACCACGGCGACCACCAGGAGCAGCCACTTCCCGTTGCCCGGCCACTGATGGGCCTGGACGAACGGCAGCAGCAGGGCCAGCACCCCCGCGCCCAGCAGCAGGATGCCGAGGGGGTCGAGGTCCCTGAGCCGCACCGGGCCCGCCGACGGTGTGTCCGGCAGGAGCCGTCGCGCCAGCAGGAGGCAGACGAGGCCGAGCGGCAGGTTGACGTAGAACACCCAGCGCCAGCCCTCGTCGGGCCCGGCCGCCTGGATGAGCAGCCCGCCGAGCAGCGGGCCGACGGCGGTGGAGATGCCGACCACGGTGCCGAACATCCCGAACGCCCGGCCCCT
This sequence comes from Streptomyces sp. NPDC005803, assembly GCF_040630435.1. Lineage (NCBI taxonomy): Bacteria > Bacillati > Actinomycetota > Actinomycetes > Kitasatosporales > Streptomycetaceae > Streptomyces > Streptomyces sp. NPDC005803. The sequence continues at coordinate 234,051 of NZ_JBEXXO010000006.1, forward strand.
CTCCCGCCCCGAGAACATCTGCTGGATGAGGGCGGAGATCTGCGGCGAGACCAGGCCGCCGGCCAGGCCCTGGACCAGCCGCGCGATCACCAGCCAGGTGCTGGACTGGGCGGCGCCGCAAGCCGCTGACGACAAGGTGAAGAGCACCAGGCCGATCATGAAGACCTCGCGGCGCCCCCGGGCGTCGCCGAGGCGCCCGGCGGGAATCAGGAAGAGGCCGAAGGCGAGCGAGTACCCCGAGAGCACCCACTGCAGATCGGACTCCGGGGTGTGCAGCCCTTCGCGGATGGACGGCAGGGCCACATTGACGATGGACACGTCCAGCAGGGTCATGAAGCCGGCGACCAGACAGACGGCGAGCGCCCGCCACCGCCGGGGGTCGGGGGCGTCCGGTGCGGCGGCCGATCCCGTATCCCGCCCCGCAGAACCCCGGTGCCCCGCGCTCTCTGCCATGGCTCGCACACTAGGGCGCACGCACCGATTCCTCATCCCGGCAGGGCCACCCGGACCATTGCCCGGGCCCTCCTCTCGCATTCGCCGGAAATTCTGCTGAGTACCTTGCATATGCGAGCTTATCGACTCTAGAGTGCGGCATATGCAGTCCTACACCATCGGGCAGGCCGCCCGTCTGCTGGGGGTCAGCCCGGACACCGCACGGCGGTGGGCGGACGCCGGCCGCGTCGCCACCCACCGCGAGGAGGGCGGACGCCGTCTCATCGACGGCCGCGACCTGGCCGCGTTCTCCGTCGAGATCGCCCAGGGCGGCGCCGGCGAGGAGGAGGTCTCCTACACCTCCGCACGCAACGCCTTTCCGGGCATCGTCACCGCGGTCAAGCTCGGGGACGTGGCGGCACAGGTGGAGATCCAGGCCGGTCCGCACCGGCTCGTGTCCCTGCTGACCCGGGAGGCCGTCGAGGAGCTCGGGCTGGAGGTCGGCATGACGGCGACGGCCCGCGTGAAGTCGACCAGCGTGCACATCGACCGCACCTGACCCGTCCTGCCGTCCGGCCCGGCCGCCCGCCGGCCTACGTGCGACACGGGCGGCGACCCTCCGCCGAAGCCTCAGGGATCCACGATGAAACGCCTCCGCGGCCGCCCAGCGGGCCCCCGCACACCCGTCGCCCTGGCGATCCCCGCGCTGCTCGCCATCGCCTTCCTGATGATGCCGCTGATCGGAATCCTCGCCCGCACCTCATGGGGCGACGTGGGCGCCCACCTCGGCAGTCCGGGCACGACCGAGGCGTTGCGGCTCTCCCTCATCGTCTCGTTCTGGTCGCTCGGCCTCTCCCTCGTCCTCGGCGTCCCCCTGGCCTGGCTGCTGGCCAGGGCCGACTTCCCCGGCAAGGCCTTCGTCCGCTCGCTCGTGCTCCTGCCCATGGTGCTGCCCCCGACCGTGGGCGGGGTCGCCCTCCTGCTGGCCTTCGGCCGACGCGGCCTCCTCGGGCCGTGGCTGGAGGACACCTTCGGCATCACCTTCCCGTTCCACACGTCCGGCACGGTCCTGGCTGCCACCTTCGTGGCGATGCCGTTCCTGATCATCAGCCTCGAAGGGGCGCTGGGGGGCCTGCACTCCCGGTACGAGGAGACGGCCGCCTCCCTCGGGGCCTCGCCGTCGCGGGTGTTCCTCACGGTCACCCTGCCCATGGTCGCGCCGGGGCTGGCCGCCGGCGCCGCCCTGACCTGGGCCCGCGCACTCGGCGAGTTCGGTGCGACCATCACCTTCGCGGGCAACCTCCCCGGGACCACCCAGACCCTGCCGCTCCAGGTGTATCTGCTCCTGCAGGAGTCCCCCGAGGCCGCCACCTCGGTCTCGCTGCTGCTGCTCGCCATCGCGATGGCGGTGCTGATCGCGCTGCGCGGCCGGTGGACGGGGGCCCCGGCCCGCCGCACCCGCCCCCGCGAGCCCGCCGCCGAGGAACCCCCGACGGCCACCGCGCCCGCGGCACCCGCCAGGACGGCGGTACGGGAGGACTGGCCGCTGCACGCCGAGGTCACCGGGTTCAACCGGCTGACGCTCGCCGCCGCACCCGGCACCACCATCGCCGTCGTCGGGCCCAACGGCGCGGGCAAGACCACACTGCTGCGGGCGCTGCTCGGCCTCACCCCGCGTTCCCGCGCCCGGCTGCGCCTCGGGGACACCGACGTCAGCGACCTGCCCCCGCACCGCCGCGGGGTCGCCTGGGTGCCGCAGGACGGTGCGCTGTTCCCGCACCTCTCGGCGCTCGGCAACACGGCGTACGGGCTCCGCGCCCGGGGGGTGCCGCGCCGCGAGGCCCGCCGCAGCGCCCAGGAGTGGCTCGACCGCCTCGGCGTCGGCCACCTCGCCGCCCGCCGCCCCGCCCAGGTCTCCGGCGGCCAGGCGCAGCGCGTCGCCCTGGCCCGGGCCCTCGCCGCCCGGCCCCGGCTCCTGCTCCTGGACGAACCGCTCGCCGCACTCGACCAGACCACCCGCGCCCAGGTACGGCATACCCTGCGCACCCACCTCGACGGCTTCGGGGGCGTCTGCCTGATCGTCACCCACGACCCCGTGGAGGCGGTCTCGCTCGCCGACCGTGTCCTCGTCCTCGACGACGGCCGCACCCTGCAGGACGGGCCACCGGCCGAGGTGACCCGTCACCCCCGCTCCCCGTGGGTCGCCCGGCTGCTGGGGCGCAACGCCTGGCCGGGCACGGCCACGGCGGAGGGGCTCGCCCTGTCCGGCGGGGGCCGGCTCGTCGTGGCGGAACCGCTGCCCGCCGGCACCCCGGCGCTCGCGGTGATCGCACCGGAGGCCGTCTCCGTCCACCGCGAGAAGCCGGGCGGCAGCCCCCGTAACGTCTGGCCCGGGACGGTCCGGGAGATCACCTCCAGCGGCAGCCGGCTGCGGGTGCTGGTCACATCGGACGAGGCCCCGGACCTCGTCGCGGAGATCACCCCGCAGGCCGCCGCCGAACTCGGTCTCGCCGACGGGGTCGCGGTGTGGACGGGCGTCAAGGCCACGGAGACGACCGTCGTTCCGCTGTGAGGCGCGCGGCGGGGGTCCCGGAGGGTCCGCGCTCACCGGGGCACGGAGCCGCGTCGGCAGGCACGCGGTCAGGCCGGCACCGGTCCCGTGGAGTCCCGGACCACCAGGTGGGTGGCCAGCTCCACATGCAGCGTGTCCACCGGCTGTCCGTCCAGCAGCCGCATCAGGAGGGACACCGCCATCCGCCCCATCTCCTGGACGGGCTGACGGACCGTCGTCAGCCGGGGCACGGTGCTGCGGCCCAGGTCGGTGTCATCGAATCCGGTGATCGACAGGTCCCCCGGCACCCGCAGTCCGCGTTCGTAGGCCGCGCGCAGCGCCCCGACCGCCGCCTTGTCGTTGAACGCGACCAGTGCGGTCGGGCGTTCGGGCAGATCGAGCAGTTCGCGCGCCGCCACGTACCCCCAGTCGGCCGTCGGCTCGATGCTGCGCAGCAGCCCCGGGTCGTGCAGGACGCCGACGTCGGCCAGGGCCGAGCGGTGGCCCGCGAGGCGTGCCTGGCAGGCCAGCCATTCGGCCGGGCCGCCGATGACTCCGATCCGCCGGTGCCCGAGACCGGCCAGGTGCGCCGTCACCGCCCTGGCGCCGGCCAGATGTGCGGCGGAGACGGAGGCGATGTCGCCGCTCAGCGGCGTCCGGGGGTCCACCACCACGAAGGGCAGGCCCTGCCCGCGCAGCGCCTCCAGCTCCGTGCCCGGCTCGGGCGGCAGGATCAGCAGGGCGCCGCCCACCGCCGGGTCGGCCGCGAGCCCGGGCAGCACGGAGCGCTCCCGGGCGGCGTCGCCGGCGCTGAGCACCAGCCGTCTGCCGTGCACGTCGAGGGCCTCGGCGATCGAGGAGACGATCACTCCGAAATAGTCGGTGAGTACATAGGGGCACCGCACGAAGACGGCGCCCTCCGCGCTGCCGCGCCGCGTGGGAGGCGCGGCCCCGAGCCGTTCCGCGGCCGCGCGGACGCGCTCCCGTGTACCCGGTGCCACGCGGGCGTGCCCGCTCATCACGCGCGACACGGTCGCGATCGACACGTCCGCCTCTGCCGCGATCATCCGCACGGTCACCTGAGAACCCACCGGCCTAGCCACGCGTTACAGCATTCCGTTTCATGCCGCGAACCCTATCGCGCCGCCCGCATATGCGCTGCGGAGCCTTGACATCCGCCCAGAGCGGGGCTTTCCTGTGAGGCGCCGCGTTTCCTCCGTGTTTCATTCTGTTTCATGAGGGGTGGATTCCGGCGCCGTCGCCAGCGAAACGTCAGCGAGGAGAACCACCATGAGACGCGCCATCGGCGCGTCGGCCGTCACGGCCGCCGCACTCTGCCTGACCTGTCTGCCGGCCACGGCTTCGCCGGCCCACACCCCCTCGCCGCACACCGCCGCGCAGGCGCAGGTGTGGGTGACCTCCGCCGACGGCGCCGAGCACATGCGACGGCGCACGCCGGTCGCCTTCCGTTCCGGGGGGTCCGACCGGACCACGATCACGGTCGATCCGACCCAGAGCTACCAGCGGATGGACGGCTTCGGCGGAGCACTCACCGACTCCTCGGCCGCGGTGCTGAGCAAGCTGCCGGCCAAGGACAGGGACGCCGCCATGCGGCAGCTCTTCGACCCGGAGCAGGGCATCGGCGTGAGCTTCCTTCGCCAGCCGGTCGGCTCCTCGGACTTCACCGCCTCGCCCGAGCACTACACGTACGACGACATGCCCGCCGGGCAGACCGACTTCGCGCTGGAACACTTCAGCGTCGCTCATGACGAGCAGCAGGTCCTGCCGCTGCTCCGGCAGGCGCGGAAGCTCAACCCCCGGCTGACCGTGATGGCCACGCCGTGGAGCCCGCCGGCGTGGATGAAGGACAACGGTTCGCTGGTGGGAGGCCACATGAAGGACGACCCGGCCGTCTACCGGGCGTATGCGCGCTACCTGGTGAAGTTCGTTCAGGCCTACGCGGCGGCGGGCGTGCTCGTCGACTACCTGACCGTCCAGAACGAGCCGCAGAACCGCGCACCCGGCGCCTATCCCGGCACCGACATGCCCGTGCGGCAGGAGGCGCGCGTCATCGAGGCGCTCGGCCCGCTCCTGCACCGGGCCAGCCCGCGCACCAAGATCCTCGCGTACGACCACAACTGGAGCACCCACCCGGACGACATCGCCACGGCCGAACGGCTCGGTGAGGACCCGGAGACCGACTACCCGTACCAGCTGCTGGACGATCCCGCCGCCCGGTGGATCGCAGGCACCGCCTACCACTGCTACTCCGGGGACCCCAGCGCGCAGACCGCACTGCATGACGCACATCCGGACAAGGGCATCTGGTTCACCGAGTGCTCCGGCTCGCACGGCGCCGCCGACACCCCCGCCCAGTTCTTCCGCTCCACGCTCACCTGGCACGCCCGCACGATCACCGTGGGCACCACGCGCAACTGGGCCAGGTCCGTCGCCGACTGGAATCTCGTGCTGGAGGCCGACGGCGGTCCGCACAACGGCGGCTGCGACACCTGCACCGCGCTGCTCACCGTGCAGCCCGACGGCACCGTGACGCCCAACGCGGAGCTGTTCACCATCGGCCACCTGTCGAAGTTCGTGCGGCCCGGGGCGACCCGTATCGCCAGTACCAGCTACGGCACCACCGGCTGGAACGGACAGCTGACCGATGTCGCCTTCCGCAATCCGGACGGCTCCACCGCGCTGGTCGTCCACAACGAGAACGACGCCCCGCGCTCCTTCACCGTGGCCGTCGGCGACCGGTCGTTCGACTACACCCTGCCGGGCGGCGCGCTGGCGACGTTCACCTGGCCGAAGTCGGTGACGCCCCGCGGCCTGCTGCGCGCCGTGCCGCTGGACCGCGCCACCGCCACGGCTCAGCCCGCCGGTGAGGGCGCGGCCCGGCTCGCCACCGACGCCGACGGCTCCACCCGCTGGAGCGCCGGCACGGCTCAGGCCCCCGGGCAGTACGTACAGCTCGACCTCGCCCGGCGCACCACGTTCCGCCGGGTGGCGATCGACAGCGGGGACAACCTCGGCGACTACGCGCGCGGCTGGCAGCTGTCGGTCAGCGACGACGGCACGCACTGGCGCACCGTGGGCAGCGGTACGGGCACCGGCCAGCTCACGACCGTCGACCTGCCGCGCACCAGCGCCCGCTACCTGCGCGTGACGCAGACGGGCGCCGCCGGCAGCTGGTGGAGCCTCGCGGACGTGCGCCTGTACCGCTGACCCTCAGGCTCCGCAGCAGCCACCGGCCGGGGCCGCCGCCACGGGGCCGGCCGGGGCGATCTGCAACGGCGTCGTGGCGGGAGCGGCGCAGCAGCCCCCGTCGTCGCCCTGGCGGGCGGCGGGGTCCTCGAAGAGTCCGGCGCCGCCGCAGACGCCGGTTTCGGGAAGGGTGAGTTCGACGCGGTCGGCGGCTTCGGTGTCACCGGCCAGGGCGGCGGCGACGGAACGGACCTGCTCGTAACCGGTCATGGCGAGGAAGGTCGGGGCGCGGCCGTAGGACTTCATGCCGACGAGGTAGAGGCCCTGTTCGGGGTGGGACAGTTCGCGGTGGCCGTGGGGGTAGACGGTGCCGCAGGAGTGCTGGTTCGGGTCGATGAGCGGGGCGAGCTCCACGGGCGCCTGCAGGCGTTCGTCGAGGGCGAGGCGGAGCTCGGACAGGAAGGACAGGTCGGGGCGCAGGCCCGTCAGGACGATGACTTCGTCCACCGGTTCGAGGCGCCGGCCGTCCTCCCCGGCCAGGACCAGGCGGCCGTCTTCGGCGGGCTCGACGGTCTCGGTGCGGAAGCCGGTGACGGCGTCGGCGTATCCGTTGTCGACGGCCGCCTTGGCGGCCAGGCCGAGCGCGCCTCGGGCGGGGAGCTGGTCGGCGGAGCCGCCGCCGAAGGTGGAGCCGCTGATGCCGCGGCGCAGGATCCACACGGAGTGGGTGCCCGGCTCGTCCTTCGCGACGTCGGCGAGGGTGGCCAGGGCGGTGAACGCGGAGGCTCCGGAGCCGATGACCGCGGTGCGCCTGCCCGCGTACCGGGCGCGGACCGCGGGGTCCTTGAGGTCCGGGACGCGGTAGGAGATCCGGGCGGAGGCGGCGTGTTCGCCCAGGGCGGGCAGGCCGTCGGCGCCGATCGGGCCGGGGGTGGACCAGGTGCCGGACGCGTCGATCACGGCACGGCCCAGGATCCGCTCCTCCCCGCCGTCGGCGCGCGTGAGGCGCAGGGTGAACGGCTGCTGCTCCCGGTCCGCGTCGACGATCCGGTCGCGGCCCAGGCGGGAGACGCCGGTGACGGTGGCGCCGTAGCGAACCCTGTCCCCCAGGGCATCGGCGAGCGGCTGCAGGTACTGGTCGGCCCAGTCCTGGCCCGTCGGGTAGGTGTCCGCGTCGGGCCTGACCCAGCCGGTCGGCGCCAGGAGCTTCTCGGCGGCCGGGTCGGTCAGTTCGCTCCAGGTCGAGAACAGCCGGACGTGCGCCCAGCCGCGCACGGCGGTGGCGGCCGCGGGGCCGGCTTCCAGAACCAGGGGCTCGATGCCGCGCTCGACCAGGTGGGCGGCGGCCGCCAGCCCGGCGGGGCCGGCACCGATGACGACGACCGGAAGGTCTGCAGTGGTGGTCATGGCGGTGATGTCCTCCGGGATCGGCGACCGTTCCCGGCCGCTGTTTCGATTGCTGTCTATGTTCAAAGCTTGGCACTTGGCATCGATGAGTGTCAACATAGACGCATGTCGAATTCAGAGATGGTGGAGCTGCCGGTCCTGGACGCGGGTGCGGGGGTGCCGTGCTGTCCGCCGATCACCGCCGGGGAGCTCTCGCAGGACGACGCGGAGAGGATGGCCGTGATGTTCAAGGCGCTGTCCGACCCGGTGCGGCTGCGGCTGTTCTCCAAGGTCGCCTCACATGCGGGCGGCGAGGCGTGCGTGTGCGACATCTCCGACGTCGGCGTATCGCAGCCGACCGTGTCCCACCATCTGAAGAAGCTGCGCGAGGCCGGACTGCTGACCTCGCAGCGGCGTGGGACCTGGGTCTACTACCGGGTCGCCCCGTCCGTCGTGGCGGCCATGTCCGCCATGCTCGACCTGCGCACCTGAGGCGGTGCCGGACGCCCCGCCCGCGGTGGCGGGGCGTCCGGCGCCGTGTCAGCCCCTCCGCTCCGCGGTGGTGGTCGACGCGAACCTTCCCCTCCAGGCCAGCGCGACGTACACGAGCCCGATCAGCACCGGGACCTCGATCAGCGGGCCGACGACCCCCGACAGGGCCTGCCCGGAGGTGACGCCGAAGGTGGCGACGGCGACGGCGATGGCCAGCTCGAAGTTGTTCCCCGCCGCGGTGAACGCCAGAGTCGCCGTGCGGTCGTAGGCCAGCCCGATGGCCTTGCCGAGCGCGAACGCACCGAAGAACATGAGCGCGAAGTACACGAGCAGCGGCAGCGCGATCCGGACCACGTCCAGCGGCTGCGAGGTGATGGTTCTCCCCTGGAGCGCGAACAGGACGACGATCGTGAAGAGCAGCCCGTACAGGGCCCACGGCCCGATCTTCGGCAGGAACCGCGCCTCGTACGGCTCGCGGCCCATCCTCTTCTCTCCGATGCGGCGGGTGAGGAAGCCGGCGAGCAGCGGGACGCCCAGGAAGACGACGACGTTGAGGGCGATGTGCCAGACGGGCACGTCGAGGCCCTGTCCGTCGCCGAGGCCCAGCCACCTCGGCAGCAGGTCGAGGTAGAACCAGCCCAGCACACCGAACGCGAGCACCTGGAACACGGAGTTCAGCGCGACCAGGACGGCCGCGGCCTCACGGTCACCGCAGGCGAGGTCGTTCCAGATGATGACCATCGCGATGCAGCGGGCGAGGCCGACGACGATCAGGCCGGTGCGGTACTCGGGCAGGTCGGGAAGGAAGAGCCACGCGAGGGCGAACATCACCGCGGGCCCGATGACCCAGTTGATGACCAGCGAGGACACCATCAGCTTCCGGTCGCCGGTGACGGCGTCGAGGCGGTCGTAGCGGACCTTGGCCAGGACCGGGTACATCATGACCAGCAGGCCCAGCGCGATCGGCAGGGAGATCCCGCCGATCTCGATCTTCGCCAGGGCGTCGTTCATTCCCGGGATCAGCCGCCCCAGCCCCAGGCCGACGGCCATGGCGAGCAGGATCCACACGGCTAGGTAGCGGTCGAGAACGGAGAGCTTGCGGACGACGGACGCGTCCGCGCCGGGCCGGGCGGGAGGGGCGGCGGGCTCGGTGGAGGTCACGGGCACGCCCTCTTGTTCCCGGTCGCGGCACGCGCGGACTCGGCCAGCGCCGCAAACTGTCCGGACAGGCCGGCAAGGACCTCGGGGCGCAGCTTGTAATAGGTGAAGCGGCCGCACGGCTCGGTCTCCACCACGCCCGCCTCCCGCAGGACCTTCATGTGGTTGGAGAGGTTGGTCTGCTTCGCGCCGGTCTCCTCGACCAGGTGCGTCGTACAGAGCGTCTCGCGCGCCAGCAGGGTCACGATCCGGAGGCGGAGCGGATCGCCCAGCACCCGCATCAGATCAGCATCGACTGAAGTCAGCATGCGCTGATACTGTCACACCACCACTCACCGGTACCCGCCGGCATCGATCCGCCGACGGCTGGGCCGTCCCGCGACGAGGGAGCACGATCACCATGGCCGAGCCCGGCGACAAGCCGTCCGTCCTGTTCGTCTGCGTGCACAACGCCGGCCGCTCGCAGATGGCCGCGGCCTGGCTGGCCCATCTGGCCGGGGACCGTGTCGAGGTGCGCTCCGCCGGTTCCGCCCCGGGCGCCCGCGTCAACCCCGCCGCCGTCGAGGCGATGGCGGAGGCCGGGATCGACATCTCCGCCGAGACCCCGAAGGTCCTCACGGCCGAGGCGATCCAGGAGTCGGACGTCTGCGTCACCATGGGCTGCGGCGACACCTGCCCCGTCTTCCCCGGCAAGCGCTACCTGGACTGGGAACTGGACGACCCGGCCGGCCTGGGAGTCGAGGCGGTCCGCGCCGTCCGCGACGAGATCAGGGTGCTCGTCGAGGGCCTGATCGAGGAGCTCGTCCCGGACGCGACGGCCTGACGGCCCGGCCGTCAGGCCGCGCCCTTCTTGGCCGCCGCAAGGATCTTCACCACGGTGTGGAAGAAGCGCGTCGTCGCGTCGTGGCCGAGGACCTTCTCCTGGAACCCCTTCGCGGCGGGCGCCTTGCCCTTGATCAGGTACCAGACGACGAACGCGTCGTACCCGGCGCTGCCGATGATCTCCATGTCCTTCTTCGGCGAGAGCATCGGCAGGGGAAGGTCCGGATCGATCCGCTCGGTCGTGAACACCACGCAGCAGCGCAGGTCGTCGGTGACGGTGACGTCCTTGAACGGGTCGAGGGCGATCAGCGCCTCCAGCTCCGGCACCGTGCGCAGGCAGACCGCGACCTCGTAGCCGAGGGCCTGGGCGAGCCGGTCACGGATGCGGGCGCCGAGCACGGCCCGGTCCCTCTCGTCGGACTCGAAGAAGACGTTTCCGCTCTGGATGTAGCTGCGCACGGAGCCGAAGCCCATGTCCGTGAACAGACCGCGCAGATGCTCCATCTTCACCGAGCGGCCCGGCACGTTCAGCCCGCGCAGGAACGCGATGTACAGCAAATCAGATCACCTGTCCGAGAGGGGATGTCCGCAGGAGGGGAGGCACGGCCGGCGCCCGACAGCGTAGCCCGCACACCGTTCGGCCGGGGAGCGGCAGGCCGGGTCACGCCGTATCCCCCGCGGGCCGCTCGGGCGACGACCGTGCGATCCCGGTCATCGTGCCGGCCAGGGCGACGCACAGCACGGCGATACCGGTGACACCGAAGACGGCGGTGACCCCGAAGCCGGCCGCGGCCGCCGTGGCGGCGGCCGCGCCGAGCGGGCCGAGGGCCGAGTGGAGGGTCCAGAACGTGGACGTGACCCTCCCCAGCAGCCGGCTCGGGGTCACCTCCTGACGCAGCGACATGGAGGAGATGCCGGCGACCCCGGTGCACAGGACGTTGACCGTCATCAGGACGGCGATCACCGGCACGCTCCGCGACCAGCCCAGACAGGCGACGGCCACCCCGGCGAGGGCGAAGGCCGTGATCCAGCTCGCCCCGAACCCCATCCGCGCGCGGACCCGGGCGACCACGGCCGAGGCGATGAACGTGCCGACCGTGCCGGCCGCCAGCACATAGCCGACCGTGGTGTCGCGGTGGCCGAGATCGTGCTTCAGCAGATAGATGACGAGGTCCGTCATCCCGTAGGTGAGGAAGGTCAGCACGGACAGGAGCACGGTCAGGGGACGGAGCACCGGATGCGCCCACAGAAACCGTGCGCCCGCCAGGAACTCCCGCCGCACCGCGCCCCGTCCGGCCCTGTCCGCGTCGACGCGCGGTGTGGTGCGGATCCTGACGAACAGCACGCCGACGGCGGAGACCGCGAAGGTCACGGCATCGATGCCGATGGCGGCGGCCGGGCCGGCTGCCGCGGCCACGAAGCCCGCGAGTGCCGGGCCGGCGACCCCGGCGACGGCGAAGGTGGCGAAGAGGTGCCCGTTGGCTCGCGCGATCTGGTCCGGGGCCACGAGGGCCGGGACCACGGTCACATAAGTGACCTGGAAGAGCATGGAGAAGACGCCGACGACCGGCACGATGACGTAGATCAGCCAGATCGGCGTCGCGAAGAGCCAGACCACCGGGATGACCGCGTAGAGCAGACAGCGGGCCCCGTCGCTGATCATCAGGAGCCGCCGGCGGTCGAACCGGTCCGCGATCACACCGGCGAACACCCCTGTCACGATCGAGGCGACGCCCGTGAGACCGGTGACGACACCCATCTGGACCACCGATCCCGTGCTGTGCAGGACCAGCAGCGGGATCGCCACGTACGAGAAGGAGTCCCCGAGGGCGGACAGGGCCTGGATCACCAGGAACGCGCGATAGGCGGGATTGCGCCGGAGCAAGGGGGAAACCGGTTCCGCCGCTCCCGCCGTCGTCTCCCCCTCCAACGGTTCACCCCTGCCCACCGCGTGCCCTCCTCGATCCGGCCCCGCCCCGACGGTATGCGCCGGGGCTCCGGAGGGCTCGTCATTTTCCGGACCGGCGGCGACATCGCACCAAGCAGACCCGTGCGGTTCTTCGCACGGGACCTCCGGCGTCCTACGGTGGTGGTTCACCGTCGACAGCCTTGCTGGGAGATTCCGTTGCGCATGCTGATCAACGTCCCCGAAACCGTGGTCGCCGACGGGCTGCGCGGCATGGCCGCCGCCCATCCGGAACTGACCGTGGACATCGAGAACCGTGTCGTCGTGCGACGCGACGCGCCCGTGGCCGGAAAGGTCGCCCTGGTCTCCGGCGGCGGGTCCGGCCACGAACCGCTCCACGCCGGGTTCGTCGGCCCCGGCATGCTGTCGGCCGCGTGCCCGGGCGAGGTGTTCACCTCGCCGGTGCCGGATCAGATGGTGCGGGCCGCCGCCGCCGTCGACGGCGGCGCGGGCGTGCTGTTCGTCGTCAAGAACTACACCGGTGACGTCCTCAACTTCGAGATGGCCGCCGAACTCGCCGACGAGGAGGGCGTGCAGGTCGCGCAGGTGCTCGTCAACGACGACGTGGCGGTGACCGACAGCCTCTACACGGCGGGCCGCCGGGGCACGGGAGCGACCCTGTTCGTCGAGAAGATCGCCGGGGCGGCGGCTGAGGAGGGGGCGCCGCTGGACCGGGTGGCGGCCCTCGCGCGGCAGGTCAACGAGGCGTCCAGGAGTTTCGGCGTGGCGCTGACCTCGGTCACCACGCCCGCCAAGGGCTCCCCCACGTTCGATCTGCCCCCCGGCGAACTCGAACTCGGGGTGGGGATCCACGGCGAACCGGGGCGGGAGCGGCGCCCGATGATGACCTCCCGCGAGATCGCCGACTTCGCCGTGGACGCGGTGCTGGAGGAACTGCGGCCGAGGGGCCCGGTCCTCGCACTCGTCAACGGGATGGGCGCCACACCGCTGCTGGAGCTGTACGGATTCAACGCCGAGGTGCAGCGGGTGCTGTCCGAGCGCGGCGTGGTGGTGGCCCGTACCCTCGTGGGGAACTATGTGACCTCGCTCGACATGGCGGGTTGTTCGGTGACGCTCTGCCAGGTGGACGAGGAGCTGGTACGGCTCTGGGACGCGCCGGTGCAGACACCCGCACTGCGCTGGGGCCGCTGACCCCGTCCGCCCCGGGCGGGCCCGCCGTTTCATTCGACGCACCGAGGAGAGCATGTGCTCGACGCCGATTTCTTCCACCGCTGGATGACCACGACCGCCGCCTTCGTCGACCGTGAGGCGGCGCGTCTGACCGAGCTCGACTCCGCGATCGGGGACGCGGACCACGGCAGCAATCTGCAGCGCGGTTTCACCGCGGTCTCGGCCGCACTGGACAAGGAGCCGCCACAGACGCCGGGGGCGGTACTGATGCTGTCCGGTCGGCAGTTGATCTCGACCGTCGGCGGGGCGTCGGGGCCGCTGTACGGGACGCTGCTGCGGCGCACGGGGAAGGCGCTGGGTGACGCGCCCGCCGTCACCGAGGAGCAACTGGCCCAGGCCCTCGGGGAGGGTGTGGCGGCGGTCGCCCAGCTGGGCGGGGCGCAGGCCGGCGACAAGACGATGCTCGATGCGCTGCTGCCGGCGGTCGACGCCCTCGGGACGTCGTTCGAGGCGGGCCGGGACGCGGCCGAAGCGGGCGCGCTGGCGACCGTTCCCCTTCAGGCGCGCAAGGGCCGGGCGAGTTACCTGGGAGAGCGGAGCATCGGCCATCAGGACCCGGGGGCCACGTCGGCCGCGCTGCTCGTCGCCGCGCTCGCGGAGACCGCCGGCGCGGCGGGAGGCGGCGCGTGAGCGCGGACAAGCAGGTCGGGATCGTGCTGGTGTCGCACAGCGGTCCGGTTGCCGAGGCGGTCGCCGAACTGGCGCGGGGGCTCGCCGCCGGCGGGGCGACGGCGCCGGTGGCCGCGGCCGGCGGTACGCCCGCGGGCGGGCTCGGGACCAGCGCGGAGCTCATCGCGGAGGCGGCCCGGTCCGTGGACCGTGGTGCGGGCGTCGCGGTCCTCGTCGACCTGGGGAGCGCCGTCCTCACGGTGAAGGCGATGCTGGCCGAGGGTGACGAGTTCCCGGACGGGACACGCCTGGTCGACGCGCCCTTCCTGGAGGGAGCGGTGGCCGCGGTGGTCACGGCGTCGGCCGGCGGCGGGCTCGACGCGGTGGCGGCCGCGGCGTCGGAGGCGTACGACTACCGCAAGGTGTAGGCGGCCTGTCGTCCGCACGGCCGCGCGCGCGGCGCCCACACTTGACGGTATGGCACCTCACACAGCCGCCAGGCGCAGCGCCGGTCTCCTCCTCTTCCGCACCACCGGCGGAGCCGGCTTCGAAGTCCTCATCGGACACATGGGCGGTCCCTTCTGGGCGCGCCGGGAGAGCGCGGCGTGGTCGGTGCCCAAGGGCGAGTACGGGCCCGGGGAGGAAGCGGCAGCGGCGGCCCGGCGCGAGTTCGAGGAGGAATTCGGCCACCCGGTCCCGGACGGCGCGTGGGTGGCGCTGGGCGAGTCGCGGCAGGCCGGCGGGAAGACCGTGACGGTGTGGGCCGTGGAGGCCGACGTCGATCCGGCGGCGGCGGTCCCGGGGACGTTCACCATGGAATGGCCTCCGGGGTCCGGTGTGCGGCGGGAGTTCCCGGAGATCGACCGGTTCGAATGGTGCGGGCCGGAGGTCGCCGCCGAGCGGTTCGTCAAGGGACAGCGGGTGTTCGTGGACCGGCTGCGTGACCGTCTGACGGGCGGGCGGGAAGGCGCCCCGCACGCCGACGGGGCCTGAGTCCGCAGGAGCGGCGGCCGGGCCCCGTGGCGCGGAGCGGTGCTCAGGTGCGGGTCACGGGCCTGCCCGCGTGGAGCTCCAGCCGGTCGCCGGTGAAGCGGCCGCGGAAGCTGCGGTCGTGCGTGACGACCACGACGGCTCCCTCGTACGCCGCCAGCGCCGCCTCCAGTTCCTCGACCAGGGCCAGGGCGATGTGGTTGGTCGGTTCGTCCAGCACCAGCAGATCGGCGGGCCGGGTGACCAGGCGGGCCAGCGCGAGCCTCCGTTGCTGTCCGGCGGAGAGCGCGTCGACCGGGACGGAGAGGTCGTCCGGGCGGAAGAGGCCGAGAGCGAGGAGCATGTCGGCGTACTCGTCGGCATGGCCGGGCCGGCCGGCCGCGAACGTGGCCAACAGGGTGCGGCGGGTCGGCCGGGCAGGAAGTTCCTGCGGCAGGTAGCCGATCCGGGCCCGGTGGCGCACCGTGCCCGTGTCCGGGGCGAGATCGCCCGCCAGCACCCTCAGGAGGGTGGACTTGCCCGCCCCGTTGGGCCCGGTCACCAGCAGGCGCTGCCCGCGGTGCACACGCAGCGCCGGTACGCTCAGCCGGTCGCCCACGGACACGGACGCGAGTTCCACCAGCGGCCCCGGGTGCCCGTCGCCGTCGGAGGCCAGGGCCAGTCCGGCGGAGAACCGCAACGGCTGGGGCGGAGCCGGTACGGTCGCCCTGCGCAGTTCTTCCCACCGCGTTCGCGCCGCCCTGACCTGACCGGACAGCTTCGCTTCGTGCGAGCGGCGGTGCTTGCCCCAGCCCTCTCCCGGGTCCTTCCCGGTGGCGGCGAGCCGCTGCCCCGCGGCGCTCACGAGCTCTTCGGTACGGGCCAGTTCGTCCCGCCACTCCTGGTGGTCCTGCGCCCAGCGGCGGCGTGCCGCGGCCTTCGCCGTGCGGTAGCCGTCCCAGCCGTCCCCGTACCGGACGACGCTGCGCAGATCCCGGTCGACCTCGACGATGACGGTGGTGGTCCGTTCCAGGAACGCGCGGTCGTGGGTGATCACGACGAGGGTGCCGCGGTGGGCACGCAGGTGGTCCTCCAGCCAGGTCACGGACCGCAGGTCGAGGTGGTTGGTCGGCTCGTCGAGGAGCAGCAGTTCGGGGCCGGATGCCAGGACGCAGGCGAGGGCGAGCCGGGACTGTTCGCCCCCGGAGAGGGTGCCGAGCGTGCGCTCGCGGGTGAGGTGGGCGAGTCCGAGGCCGTGCAACGCGGCGTCGACCCGGACGTCGGCCTGGTATCCGCCGCGCTCCTCGTACTCCGTCAGCAGGTCTCCGTACGCGGCGAGTTGAGCGTCGTCCACCCCTCCGGGCGCGGCGAGCTCCGCTTCGGCGGCGTGGATCCGGCGCTCCAGCGCCCGCAGTTCGGCGAGGGCGGCGTCGACGGCGTCCTGGACGGTGCGGGCGGGGCCGAGGGCGAGTGTCTGGGAGAGGTGGCCTGTGCCCCCGTGGAAGCGGACGGTGATCTCACCGCTGTCCGGCGCCTCGGTGCCGGCGATCAGCCGCAGGAGGGTGGACTTTCCGGAGCCGTTCTCGCCGATGACGCCGACGTGGTCGCCGGGCCGGACGGTGAGCGACACCTGGTCGAGCACGGCGCGGTCTCCGTATGCCTTGGAGACGTCCTTCATGGTCAGCTGGGCGCGGTCGTGCGCAAGGGGCATGGTGGCTTTCCCTGGGGGTACGTGCCTCGGCGGCCCGTGACAGGGCGCGGCAGGCGGGGCTTCCGGACGGTCCGAGGGGAGGGCGGCACGCGGCGCGGCCTGAGCGTCGGTCGGCGACGGCTCGGCGTGGGGCGGCGGCGTCCCTGCCCGGAGTCAGCGGAAGAAGTAGTACGCGTACGAACCCATGGGGTGAGTGTAGCCGGGCCGCCGCGCGAGCCCGGCGGGTTTTCGCGGGGCCCGACCGGGTGCTACGGGTTCTCGCCCTGAGCGATCTCGATGCTGCTGTGCAGGTCGTACGTGGCGTCGAGCGCGGCGGCGCCCGATACGGCCAGGCAGATCAGCAGGGTCGCGGCGGCGGCGCGGCCGACGCGCGGGCGGGCGGCCGGTCTGCCGAGCAGAGCGGCGACGCGGCGCGGGACGGGTCCCGCCGACGCCGCGAGCGCCACGGCCGGGCGGGGCGCGGGCGGCTCCCCGGCGGCCCGGGCGGCGAGTGCCGCGCGCCCGATCGCACGGGCGGCGATCCGGCGGTCTCCCACGGCGTGCGCGGCGGCCTCGTCGGCGCAGCGCTCCAGGGCGTACCCCAGGGGGGCGCGCAGGGCGCGCAGCGCGGGATGGCAGCGCGCGGACAGTTCGGCGGCGGCGAGGTACAGGTGGTGGCGGCCGGTGAGGTGGGCGCGTTCGTGGGCGAGGAGCGCCTCCCTCTCGACGGGTTCGAGCGCCTGCAGCATGCCGGTGGTGACGACGATCCGGCCGGGGCTGCCGGGCCGGCCGGGCAGCGCGTAGGCGTCCGGGCGGCTGTCCCTCAGGACGGCCAGCTCTCCCCGGTCGGCCCGGCCGGGGCGGCCGTCCCGGTGGAGCTGGGCCCAGTGACCGCGCACCGCACGTGCCACGGCGGCGGCGCAGCCGGCGATCAGCAGGGCGGCGGCGGCCGCGAGCGGGACCGCCGTGGCCGGCGCGGCGGCGACGAGGGGATGGACGAATGCTCCCGCGGCGGCGACGGCGGGCAGCCTGCCCGCGCCGGGCACCACCAGCAGCGTCAGGGCGAGCACGGTGCACGAGGCCAGGCCCGCACCGGTCACGGCCAGGAGCCGCGCGGCGCGCGCGGGGGCCAGGGCGTCGGCCAGCCTGCGAGCGGCGGGAACCACGACGAACGGCACCACCAGCGGGATCCAGACGGCGTAGATCACCGGGCGTCGCCGTCGAGGAGATCCCGCAGCAGTCGCTCGTCCTCGTCCGTGAGCTGCGAGACGAACCGGGCCAGCACCGTGCTGCGGTCCTCCTCCTTGCGCAGTTCGCTGTGCATCCTGCGGGCGGTCAGTCCGGCCGCGTCCTCGGTGGGCGTGTACGCGAAACCGCGCCCCGCCCTGCTCCGGGTGACCGAGCCCTTCTCGTAGAGGCGGGAGAGGATCGTGGTGACGGTGGTGCGGGCGAGTTCCGTTCCGAGCGCACCCTGGACCTGGCCGGGGGTGAGCGGGGTTCCGGCCGCCCAGAGGGCTGCCAGGATCGTCGACTCGAGTTCGCCGGAGGGGCGTCGCTCGACGGCGGCGCGGTCCGCGGGCGGGCCGGACACGGACCCGGCCGGGACAACGTTCCCGGGCGCGGCCGGTGGCCTGTGTTCCGGAGCCGGCGCGCCGGACGGGCGGGCGGCGGGTTCTCCGCCCGATATCCCGTTCACCTGCGACATGGGAACTCTCCTCCCGGCTCGGGCGTCTACAGTGATGTAGACCGTCTACATCACTGTAGTCAGTCCGGGCGTCCCCCGCTCGGCCGCCCGCTCACCATTATGGGAGATCTGCCACCGTGTCCGTACTTTCGTCGGCGCCCCTGCCCTTGGCGGTGAACCTGCTGGACGCCGGTTCCCTGCTCGGGGCGTTCGGCGCGCTCGGGATCGCCGTCGTGCTCTTCGCCGAGACGGGGCTGCTCGTGGGCTTCTTCCTTCCCGGTGACTCCCTGCTGTTCACGGCGGGCCTCCTGTGCGTCTCCGGCACGCACGGGCCGGTCGAGCTGTCGTTGCCGCAGGTGCTGACGGCCGCGGTGGCCGGAGCGCTGCTGGGCGCGCAGACGGGGTACTGGATCGGGCGGCGCGGAGGCCGGGCGCTTCTCGCCCGCAGCGGCGCCCGCCGGCTCCGCGAGGGCGCCGCGCGCGCCGAGGAGCTGCTCGCCAGGTACGGCCAGGGCCGTGCCATCGTGCTGGCCCGCTTCGTCCCCGTGGTGCGCACGGTGCTCAACCCCCTCGCCGGGGCGCTCGACGTCCCGGTGGGGCGGTTCACCCTGTGGCAGGCCGTCGGCGGTGCGGTCTGGACCGTCGGACTGGTCCTCGCCGGATACGCGCTGGGGTCCTCCGTGCCGAACGTGGACCGGTATCTGCTGCCGATCGTCGCCCTGGTGGTCGCGGTCTCCCTCATCCCGCTCGCCACCGAACTGATCCGCTCACGCGCCCGCGCCCGGCGCACCGCCGAAGGAGACACCCACTGATGCCGCTCGCCTCCGCCGCCTCCTCGATCGACGGCGGGTTCTACACCTGGGTCACCGAGCTGGCCCAGCGCTCCCCCGCCGCACTGGATGCGGTCGTCCGTGTCTGGACGGACTACGGGCTGGTCCTGTTCGCCGTGCTGATGCTCGCCTCCTGGTGGCGCTCGCGTTCCGCGGATGCCGCACGCACCGCCATGGCTCTGTGCACCCCGCTCGTCGTGGTGGCCGCGTATGTGGCCAACGACCTGGTCAAGTCGGTCTTCCACGAGCAACGGCCCTGCCGGACGCTGCACGTGGTGACGGTGGAGGCGTGTCCAGGGCTCGGCGACTGGTCGTTCCCCAGCAATCACGCCGCCATCGCGGCGGCAGCGGCGACGGCGCTCTGGCTGACCGACCGCAGGCTCGGCGCGGTCGCGTTCGCCGCCGCGCTGCTGATGGGCGCTTCCCGGGTCTGGGTCGGGGCGCATTACCCACACGATGTGCTGATCGGCCTGCTGACCGGCGCCCTTGTCGCCTGGCCGCTGACCGTGGCGGCCCGCCGCTGCGCCCCGGCGGTGGTGCGATTGCGCGACAGCCGGCTGCGCCCACTGGTGGCCGCGGGGTGACGGGGGGGGGACGCGCCGGGCCTCGGCCGCCTTCTTCCCAGGGAGCGCCTGGGCGCCCCCCGTCACGACCGGGGCGCCCGCCCCCGGCGTCGGCGCCCCGCCCGCCTGAAGCCGAGCCCGTGGCAGGGCGCGCCTGCAGCCGGGCCCGCGGGCGGTGCCGCTGCGGGTGCGGGTGCTGGGTGCGGCTGCGGCTGCGGCTGCGGCTGCGGCTGAAGTCTCAGTGCCGCTGGAGGCGGATGACGGCGAGGCCGCCGTCGAGGTCGACGGTGGAGCGATGCGGTGGGGCGCCGTCCTCCTCGTCGTCCCGCAGCAGCAGCGCGCTCCGGCGTTCCTTGAGTTCGCTCTGCTTTCCGGGCGAGAACGTCGCGTGCAGCTGCTCGAACCCGGTCGACGAGATCTGCCCCCGCCGGGCGCTGTTACGCCACGGCAGCAGCCCGGCCCGCCCCGCGCGCAGCATCAGTTGGTCGAGGAAGGCGGCGACGGTCAGCCCGATCACCAGTCCGGGCAGCGTCATGAGCACGAGAAATCCCATGCGGGCAGTCTCTCCGCCGCGGGGCGGCGTGCGCAACGGCCACGGGTGGGCGGTTCCTCCGCGGGGGAACCGCGTACGCCACCGGCCGTCTCCCCAGGGGAGCGGCGTGTGCCGAGGACCGTCTCCCCAGGGGAGCGCGTGCCCCGCGGGCCGTCTCCGCCGGCGAGCCGGTACGTGACAGCTGCCGTACGCCGACGCGGGCCGGGGCGCGCGCCTGGCGGGGGTGGCACGCCGGTGCGGGCCGACGCTCGGTGCGACGGCCCGCAGGGACGCGAGTGGCGGCTCGCCCGCTCAGCCGTGCGGAAGGATGACCGCGCGGCCGTTGATCTTGCCGTCGTGCAGCCGCTCGTAGGCCAGCGGCGCCTCGTCCAGCGAGAACGTCTCGACGTGGACCTCGACGGCGCCCGCGTGGGCCAGGTCGAGCACCTCGGCCAGCTCGGAACGCGATCCCCAGTACGGGGCGGTGACCGTCGTGTTGAACGGCAGGGAACCGAAGCCCACCGGCAGGGCTCCGCCGCCGATGCCGACGATCGTGACGTCGGAGTCGATGGCGGCCGCGGCACCGGCGGTGGCGACGGTGGGAGGCGCTCCGACGAAGTCGAGGACGACCTGGGCGCCGATGCCACCCGTCAGCTCACGGATCCGGGAAGCGGCGTGCTGGTCGGACAGGACGGTCTCGTGCGCCCCGACCGTACGGGCGAGGGCGAGCTTGTCCTCCGTGACGTCGAGGGCGATGACCCGGACGGCCGTCATGGCCCGCAGCAACTGGATGGCGACGTGGCCGAGTCCCCCGGTGCCGATGACGACGGCGGTCGCGCCGGGCACCAGCTTCGGCAGGGAGCGCTTGATGGCGTGGTACGGGGTGAGGCCGGCGTCGGTGAGCGGCACGGCCTGCACCGGGTCCAGGTCACCGAGGGGGACCAGATGGCGCGGGTCGTCGACGATCATGTACTCGGCCATGGCGCCGGGCGATCCCAGCCCGGGCGGGTTGATGCCGAGTTCCTGGGCGCGCAGGCAGTAGTTCTCCTTGCCCTCGGCGCACTTGACGCACGTACCGCAGCCCCAGGGACCGTAGACCGCGACGGACGCGCCGGTCGAGAGACCGGTGACGCCGTCACCCACGGCGGCGACGGTGCCGACGCCCTCATGGCCGAGGGTCAGCGGCAGCGGGTAGGGGAACTGTTCCGCGGGCCAGCTCATCACCGCGATGTCGGAGTGGCAGACGCCTGCCGCGGTGACCTTCAGCAGCACCTGCCCGGGGCCGGGTTCCGGGTCCGGCACGGTGACGACCTCGGGCGCGGCGCCGATCGTGCGGTATTGAACGGCTTTCATGGGTCCTCCTCGACCTCTCTTCTGCTCTATTACTCGCCCCCCGTCCCCCGTCCGCCACTCAGGAGGCGGAGTAGCCGCCGTCCACCAGGTGGTAGCTGCCGTGGATGAACGATGCGCGGTCGGAGAGCAGGAACGCGGTGAGCTCGGCCACTTCCTCCGACGTGCCGAGGCGTCCGGCCGGGTGCAGCGAGATCAGGTGGTCGCGTGCCGGGCCCTCGGTGTTGCGCAGCAGCGGGGTGTCGATGAAGCCGGGGCCCACCGCGTTGACGCGGACGTTCTGTGCGGCGTATTCGAGGGCCGCCGTCTTGGTGAGGCCGACGACGCCGTGCTTGGCGGCGACGTACGCGGGCGAGCCGGCGAAGCCGTTGGTGCCGAGGATCGACGACATGTTGACGATGGCGCCGCCGCCCGCCGCGACGATGGCCGGGAGCTCATAGCGCATCGAGTAGAAGACACCGCTCAGATTGGTGGCGACGACCCGGTTCCAGTCCTCGACGGCGTAGTCGCCGGTCGGGTTGCTGGGGCCGCCGATGCCGGCGTTGTTCACGGCGAGGTGCAGGGCGCCGAAGGTGTCGACGGCGAACCGCACGCCCGCTTCGACAGAGGCGGGGTCGGTGACGTCCATGGCCACCGCTGCGGCCTTCGCGCCGGCGCTCTCCAGGGCGGCGACGGCCTTGCGGGCGCTCTCCTCGTCGTAGTCGGCGACGACGACGGACGCGCCTCCGGCGGCGAGGCGGTGGGCGAGCGCGAGGCCGATGCCGGAGGCCCCTCCGGTGACGAGGGCGGTGCGGCCGGCGAATTCCTGGTCGGCGGGGGTGGGGGTGGTGCTCATGATGTTCCGTTTCCTTCCGTGGTGCTGTGTGACGCCGGTGGGGCGGGAGGCTGCGCGAGCAGTTCCCCCGCGAGGGCGTCGAATGCCTGCTCGACGAGTCGGGGCAACTCGTCGGGGCAGCCCCCGCGCACCCAGGCGGCCTGGGCGGCGAGGAGCGCGCCGGCTCCGGCGGCGACCGTGACGGCGGGACGGATGTCCCGGCGGGGGTCGGCTCCGAGCCGTTCGGCGACGATGGCGACCGAGTCCTGCTGGGCGTCCACCCGGATGTGGTGGAACGCCGCGTAGAGGGTCGGTTCCCGCTCGGCGAGGACCAGCAGCTCGTAGAGCCTCGGCCGGCGGTGCCACGCCTCCGCCTCGGGGTCCGCCAGCCAGTCGAGAACGGCCCGGCGGTAGGCGGTGAGCGGGGGTTCAGCGGCGGGCCTGGCCCGCAGCGCGTCGTTGATCCGGTCGCCGTCGCCCCGGAGCGAGTCCAGGACAGCGGCTTCCTTGCTCGTGAAGTACCGGCTGAACGTGCGCCGGTCGACGTCCGCGCGTTCCGCGATCTCCTCGACCGTCACATCCCGCAGACCCCGGTCGAGCACGAGCTCGAAGGCGGCCTGGGCCAGTGTGTCCCGGGTCCGGCGTGCCTTGCGGCTCCGCCTCTCCGGGGTCTTCCGTTCCCGGTTCATGCTTGTACCGTACACCCAGAAATGTCCCGACGCGACAGAAGTCTCGCCGGGACAGATGTGGTTGCGCTGCGGCGCCTGCGACGCGTGGTACGCCCGCGGTGCGCGGCACTAGCCTCCGCTGAGCGCCTCTGCGGCCCGCCTCGCGCCAGGGCCGGACGGCGCGGGCCGGCGGGGGCTGCCGGACGGCGTCCGTCGTACGGCGAGCACGGCGATGTCGTCGCGGCGCACCCCGCCGGAGAACTCCTCCAGGTCGTCCCGGAGCGCGGCGAGCAGCTCCCTGGCGGGCAGCTGCGCCCAGCGGCCCAGACGGGCGTCCAGGGGGTAGAAGGTCCCGGCGGCGTCACGCGCCTCGGTCACCCCGTCGGTGAACATCAGCAGCGTCGCACCGGTCGGGACGTCCAGCCATTCGGTGCCCCGCGCCTCGCTGCTGAGCTCCGCCATACCCAGCGGAACCGAGGTGCGGCGCAGCGGGACGGGGCGGGCCGCGTCGTCGTGCAGCAGCCGGGGCGGTAGATGGCCGCAGTTGACCGCCTCGACGCGCCCGTCGTCGTCGAAGCCGAGCACCAGTGCGGTGACGAAGCGCTCGACCTCGCCGGTCTGGGCGGAGAAGGCGTTGTGCCGGGCCACCGCGTCCTCCAGGGCGTCGACCACCCCGGTCAGGGAGGGCTCGCGGATGGCCGCCTCACGGAACGCGCCGAGGACGGCGAAGCCCGCCCCGATCGCGGCGAGCCCCTTGCCCTGGACGTCCCCGATGATCACCCGGGTGCCGTAGGGCGACGACACGACCTCGTAGATGTCACCGCCGACCAGACGGTCCTCCTCGATCGGCGCATAGGTGCCGTGGGCGACGAGCTGGTCGGTCACGATGGGCAGCGGGCGCAGGATCTGGCGCTGGAGCGCGACGGCGGCGGAACGCAGCCTGGCGATCTCGGTGGCGTGCCGGATGCGCAGCGCACAGGCGCCGACGCCGAGGAAGGAGGCGAGCACCGTGAAGACCACGCTGCTGGTGATGTCCCAGAACGTCCCACCGGTCACCAGGCGGGAGGTGACGGCCACCACCATGATCCATGAGGCCACACCCACGGTCTGCCGGATCGTCCCGAAGACCGAGACGAGGGCGGGTACGACGACCAGCAGCGGCACGATGCGCAGTTCGTCGCCCGACCACATGTCGAGGAGGACGATCACGGCGGTGAGCAGCAGCAGGCCGCCGAACAGCGGCCGGTTGCCGACCCTCGGCGCCCGGACGGCCGCCTCGCCCGCCTCCGCACCCGTGAGCGCCGCCCCACGCGTCGTCGACCAGTGCTGGCGCCCGATCGTCACGGCCGTCTCCTCCCGGGATCTGCCGGCCCGGCGCCGACGTCATGTCCCAGTGCACCCGAGTCGCGACGGGTGGCACACGAGGCTTACGGCCTCACCCACCGCGCCGAAGGTCCCGCGAACAGCGCCGCCAGGGTCCTTCGGCCCGCGGACCGCGGGCCGAAGGACGTGACCCGTACCTCCCCGCCGGGGTGGCGCCGGTCCCGGAGGTCAGCGGGTGGCGGCTTCGCGGATGTCACCCGGAGCGGCGCCGCTCACGCGTACCGGCGGGTTCTCCGGGACGAGCGCCGAGAGGAACGCCGTGCGGCGGCGCAGGACGAAGCCCAGTGACTCGTAGAGCCGGACGGCGTTGGTGTTGGAGGCCGCGGCGTGCAGGAAAGGAGTTTCGCCGCGCTCGCGGATCTCGTGGGCGACGGCCCGCACGAGTCCGCCGGCGAGCCCCTGCCCGCGCGCCGACTCGTCCGTGCAGACACCGCTGATCTCGCTCCAGCCGGGCGGGCGCATGCGTTCCCCGGCCATGGCGACGAGCACCCCGTCACGCCGTACACCGAGGTAGGTGCCGAGCTCGACGGTGCGGGGCTCGAAGGGGCCGGGCCGGGTCCGGGCGACCAGGGCCAGCATCTCCGGCACGTCGGCGGGGCCGAGCCGGACGGCCTCCGGGTGCGGGGCCGCCTCGACCTCCGCGTCCACGAGCTGCACACCCTCGGCGTGGAAGACGACTTCCCAGTCGTCCGGCGGCGGCTCCCGGAAGGCGGTGACGGTGACCATGCCGCCGGGGCCGGCGAGGGCGGCGACATCGGCCCAGTCGGCGGCTTCGGGCCTGTCCGGGAGGGCGACCCACGGGGTCACGGCCGGCGGGTAGCGCAGGATGCGGCCGCGACGCTCGGCGAAGTGGGCGTGCGGTCCCCTCAGCGCGGCGCCCACCGGGTCGTCGAGGGGGTGCACGTCGCCGGGGATCCGGAGCTCGCTCATGCGGTCACCTCGATCACGACCTTGCCGAGGGTGTGGCCGTCCTCCACCACGCGCAGCGCCTCGCCCGCCGCGGCGAGCGGGAAGGTCCGGGTGATGTGCGTGCGCAGGACACCGGCGACGGCGAGGTCCGCCACTTCACGGAGCACGGCGGCGGTACGGGCCCGCTCGACGGGCGCCCCGCCGAGCTCGGCCACGAGCTGCTTGCCGCCGGCGCTGATCAGCGTGGCGGGGTCGGCGAGCAGGGACGCCGCTGCGCGCAGGGTGTCGCCGCCGACCAGGTCGAAGACCGCGTCGACGCCGTCGGGTGCCGCCGCCCGTACCCGGTCGGCGAGTCCCGGGCCGGATTCGACGTACACCGCCCCGAGGGACTCGACGAACTCCTTCTTGGCCGCGCTCGCGACGCCGATGACATGAACGCCGGCATGCTGAGCGAGCTGTACCGCGGCGGTTCCGACCCCACCGCCTGCCCCCGTGACCAGCAGGGTGGTGCCCGGGGCGAGGCCGAGTTGGCGCAAGCCGTCGTACGCGGTGGCCGCCGCGACCGGCAGCGTCGCGGCGTCGCGGAACGAGAGCCCGGCCGGCTTGTGGGCGGTCACGGCCACGGGCAGCAGGGTGAGCTCGGCGTACCCGCCGGTCACCGGATTGCCGAACACCTCGTCCCCGGCCGTGAACCCCTCGACGCCCGGACCGGTCGCCTCGACGACCCCCGCGGCCTCGCTGCCGAAGACGGTGGGGAACTGCTGCGGCACACTGCCGCGCCGGGTGACTCCCGTACGCAGTTTCCAGTCCACCGGGTTGACCCCGGCCGCCCGGACGGAGACGAGCAGTTCACCGGGACCGGGCACCAGCGTGTCCTGGTCGACGAAGGCCTCCACCTCCGGCCCGCCGTTGCTGGTGAACACGTACGCCTTGGACATGGGTTCCCTCTCCGTTCATGGCACGGGCACCCGGTCGGACGCCGGCCGCCCCAGCAGCCAGAAGTCGGTTCGTCGCGCACGTATTCCCGGGCGGGTGCTTTCACGGGGCCGCGATGGAGGAGCACGGGCCGATCAGGCCCCGTGTCGGAGTCAGCCGGATGTCGGGCGCAGCACCAGCGTCACGAAGCCCCACGTCTCCCGGTAGACCCGCAGCCATTCGGCGCGGCGGGCAGCCGCGGTCTCCAGCGCCTCCGCGCTCCCGGGGTCGGCCGGGTTGTCCAGGGCCCAGGAGGCCAGCGAGCCCCAGCAGGACCACTCGTAGGCGTCGAGTTCGGCGCGTGAGCTGACGTGTCCGTGCACG
Source organism: Streptomyces sp. NPDC005803 (assembly GCF_040630435.1). Taxonomy (NCBI): domain Bacteria; kingdom Bacillati; phylum Actinomycetota; class Actinomycetes; order Kitasatosporales; family Streptomycetaceae; genus Streptomyces; species Streptomyces sp. NPDC005803. The sequence continues at coordinate 260,556 of NZ_JBEXXO010000006.1, forward strand.
GGTGTCCAGCCGTCGGCGGTGACCCGGTCCAGGGTGGTCGCCAGATCGGCGAAGTCGCCGAGCATCTCGACGGCCTCCGGCGAGGGCTCGCGCTCCCAGAAGCCGTCACCGATCAGGACGCGGCCGCCGGGGGCGAGGTGTTTGCGGGCGGCCGCGAGCGTCGGCAGCAGTCCGCCGAACACGTGGGCGGCCCCGACGCTGAGGACGAGGTCGAACGGGTCAGCGGACACGAAGGCGGCTCCGTCCTGCTGGTGCAGTTCGAGACGCTCGCGGACCCCGAGGCGGTCCGCCGCCTCGCCGGCCTGCCGCAGGGAGCCTTCGGAGATGTCGACGCCCTCGGCCCGCAGTCGGGGACGGCCGTTCAGGGCGCGCAGCAGCCATTCCCCTCCCCCGCAGCCCAGATCGAGCGCTCTCGCGTCCCCGGGAGGGACGGCGTGCTCCAGGAGCGTGCTCACCGAGTCGTCGTCGAGCGGCGCCTTGATGGGGTGGTTGATGTGGGCGAGGGCGGAGATCTGATCACGGTTCACCGACGCAGCCTGACAGCGGCACCGGCCGTACGCACCTTGTTTTCGGTGCTCCCCGGGCCGCCCGCGCCTGATGACGCGGGCAGTCGACCGGCGGGGCCGCCCCGGAGAACGCGCCCGCCAGGACGGGGGCCGGCCTGGTGACGTACGACGGGGGCGCGGTGTGCCTGGGCAGGGTCGCCGGGCCGTCCCCGGGGTACCGTCGATTTCGACTCAAGTGCCGCCGGATTCGCGTCGGCCGGCCCCCCTGACGTGCGTCACTGTGGCACTCTGGTGAGGACCGCCCCACCGGGCTCCCCCGTACCGGTGGGGCGGTTCTGTGTGCGGGCACACGCTCCGTCCCGAGGAGGCCGAGCAGTGCGTCGACTACCGGCCATTGACGCCCTGTCAACCGATCGGCTTCCGTTTGTGTGCATGGGGGCCTGTTTACCGGGCAGACGTCTACACCTCATGGCCTACCACCAGGGAGCGTGACGAGATGACGGCGCACACTGCGCGAACTGCCGGTGCGGAGCGAGCGGAGAGTGCACGGCCCGCGCCGGCCGGCACCGGGGCGGCCCTGGCGACCGTCACCCGGCAGGCGGAGCTCGCGGTCGGCGCGCCGGCTCCCGGGGATCTCGGCGAACTGCCCTGGATCGAGGACGCGGGCAAGGTCGCGCCCACCGACGCACGGGAACTCTCCCGGCTGTTCTTCGACCGGCTCCAGGTCCTGGAGGAGGGAACGCCCGCCCATCAGTACGCGCGGAACACCCTCATCGAGATGAACCTCTCCCTCGTCCGCTTCGCCGCAGGCCGGTTCAGGAACCGGGGCAGCGGCGACATGGAGGACATCGTCCAGGTCGGCACGATCGGGCTGATCAAGGCCATCGACCGGTTCGACCTGTCCCGCGAGGTCGAGTTCACCTCCTTCGCGGTCCCGTACATCACCGGGGAGATCAAGCGCTTCTTCCGCGACACCAGCTGGGCGGTCCACGTTCCGCGCCGGCTCCAGGAGTTGCGGGTCGACATCGCCAAGACGAAGGAGGCCCTGGCCGCCGAGCTGGACCGGGATCCGACCGTCGCGGAGCTCGCCGAGCACCTGGGACTGAGCGAGAGCGAGGTCACCGAGGGCATCGTGGCCGCCAACGGCTACACCGCGGGCTCCCTGGACATGCCCGCCGCCACGACCGACTCGGGACAGCACAGCACCTCGGGACGTACGTTCGCCGATGTGCTGGGCAGCCCGGATCCGGCCATGGAGACGGTCGAGAACCTGCACGCCCTGGCTCCGTTGCTGGAGGATCTGGACGAGCGTGAGCGTCGCATCATCGACATGCGGTTCGGCCAGGAGATGACCCAGTCGCAGATCGGTGCGGAGCTCGGCATCTCGCAGATGCACGTCTCCCGGCTGATCAGCCGGATCCTGCGCAGGCTCCGTGACGGGATGTTCGTCGAGGAGTGAGCGCGACGAAGGGGCTCCCGGCCGTGGCGGCCGGGAGCCCCTTCGTCATTTCCCGGTGCCAGTACATTACGGCCGGATGAAATCGGCGCGGACCCGGGGACCGGTCGGCCTCCGCCCCCGCCGTACCGCGCACTCCCCTGTGAGCAGCACGTCCGCGCAGGTCAACGGGCAGGAGAGCGGTGCCGCCAAGGGCGGCGTGTCCGGCCCTGCCTCGCTCCCGTCAGGCCCGTCGGCCGTGCGGGGACGTTGTTGACGCCCTCCCGGGCCGCTGGCACGCTTCGCCGCATGCCCGCGACTCCGGTTCTCTTCTCGCGGCGCCACGTCGATCTGGGACGCCTCGCGTCCGCCGCGTGTCGCCGCGGTCCACGCCGCGCCACCGCGCCGTCGGCCGGCTGATCCCCTCGGCGAAGGCGCGGTGACGATTCCCGCGCCCCGGTCTTGAGGCCCGTACGGGATGCGGCCCGGCCGCCGCCCGCCACGCTCCGTACCGAGAACCGCGGAGGAACCACCATGTCCCACGGCCACGGAGGGGTTCCCGACCGAAACGGGCCAGGTCGGCGTACCCGTGCGGGAGTTGCCGCCGGACCCCCCGGACCCCGGGCCACCGGCCCGCCCCCGCTGTCCCCGTTTCTCGTCTCCATCCCCTCGTCCCCCTGGAGTTGTCCATGAGGTCCGTTCCGCCGTCCGAGACCGCCTACGACGGGATGCGGCTGCGCCAGTGGTCGCGCGGCGCCGCGCGCTCCGCGGGGATCGAGCGCCGTGATCTGCTGCGGCTGGTCGCGGCGGCTTCGGCGGCCGCCCCGCTGGCCGGGCTCGCCGCTCCCGCGCACGCGGCGTCCGCGACGGCGACCGCGCCGGGGATCGTGAAGCCGCTGCCGCCCGAGGTGTTCACGGTGCGCGGTACCAACGCGGAGACGAACTTCGCCGCGTTGCGCGAGACCGGGCTGCTCACACCGGCCGAGCGCTTCTTCGTACGCAACCACACGGTCACCCCGCGGATCGAGGCTGCCGACTGGCGGCTGAAGGTGTGGGGCGACGGGCTGAGGGGCCCGGCGGTGGAGTTCACGTACGACGAGCTGCGCGCGTTGCCGGCGGTGACCCGCACCTCCTTCGTCGAGTGCGCGGGGAACGCCCGCAGTTACTACACGTCGCAGCAGAACCAGCAGGTCAGCGGGACCGCCTGGACCCTGGGGGCGATCGGGACGGCCCGCTGGCGCGGGGTACGGCTCGGTGAGGTGCTGCATCGCGCGGGGATCGCCCGGCACGCGGTCGACGTGCTGCCGCGCGGCCTGGACGACGAGGTGATCAGCGACGGGATCAACCTCGGGCATGTGCGCCGGCCGCTGCCGGTGGCGAAGGCGCTGGACGACGTACTCCTCGCGTACGAGATGAACGGCGAACCGCTGCCGCCCGACCACGGCCATCCGGTGCGGCTGATCGTGCCGTCCTGGGTCGGGATCGCGAACATCAAGTGGGTCGGCGACATCGAGGTGAGCGCGCGGCCGCTGGTCTCGCCGTGGAACACCGGTCTCTACCGGCTGTTCGGCCCCGGCTACCCGGCCGAGGGCAGTGCGCCGCTGACCCGGCAGACGCTGAAGAGCGCCTTCGAACTGGCGCCGGGTGCGGTGTTCCCCGCCCATCGGCGCCATGTGCTGACGGGACGCTCGTGGTCGGGCGGGGCCCCTGTGCGCACGGTCGAGGTCAGCACCGACGGGGGTGCGCGGTGGCGCCGGGCGCGGCTGCGTGACGAGGCGCGGCAAGGGAGCTGGGTGCGCTGGTCGGCCGACTGGGTGCCCGGGGACCGTGGGCCTGCCGTGCTGCTGGCACGGGCCACGGACCGGTCGGGCCGCACCCAGCCCGACGTCGCCGTGCACAACACGCAGGGCTATCTCTTCGACGCGGTGGTCCGGCACGAGGTGCGGGTGGTCTGACGAGGCGTCGTCGCCCGGCGTGGAGCCCGGGTTCAGCCGCCGTCATTCTCCGTGGGCAGGCCGGCGTAGTAGGTGGCGATCATGTCCTCACCTCCGTGCCCGTCCGCTTCGGCGCGTGCGAAGCGGGCGGCCGAGGCCTCGGTCAGGTCCAGCCGGACGCCGGAGTGCTCGGCGGCCTCGAGGATGAGACGGGTGTCCTTGAGGGCCGTGGACAGGGCGAAGCTCGGAGTGAGGTCGCCGGACAGGACCGCGGCCGCCTTGCCCTGGAGATAGGCGGTGTCGAGGGGCCCGCCCTTCATGACGTCGAGGAACGTCCGGGGGTCCACCCCGAGTCCTTCGGCGAGGTTCAGGCACTCCGCGACGCCGCCCACCATGTTGATCACCCAGGTGTTGACGACGAGCTTGAGCCGGGAGGCGGCGCCCGCCTCCTCCGCCACCCAGACGGTGCGCTGCCCGATCGCTTCGAGCACCGGTGCGGTCACCGCGCGGGCGGCGGACGGTCCGGAGACGAAGACGGTCAGCGCGCCCTGTTCCGCGGGCTGCCTGGTGCCCGAGACCGGGGCGTCGAGGTAGACGAGGCCGAGGTCGGCGGCGCGCTGGGCCAGGTCGGCGGTGGCCTCCGGCCCCACGGTGGAGCTCTGCAGGAGGATCTGGCCGCGGTGCAGCCCGTCGGAGGCGGCGGTGAGCGCGGCGGCGACGGCGGTGCTGTCGTTGAGCACGGTCAGGACGATGCCGGCGCCGCGCACGGCTTCGGCCGCGGTGTCCGCGACGGTGGCGCCGTCGGCGGCCAGCGGCGCCGCCTTGGCGTGCGTACGGTTCCAGACGCGGACGTCGAGACCGGCCCTGAGCAGGCTCCTGGCCATCCCCGAGCCCATGATTCCGGTGCCCAGCACGGCGACGGTCGGCCGCTGCGGGACTGCGTCGGCTGCTGAGGTCATGAGGGCTGTTCCCTTCGTCGGCCACGCGGAGGTCGGCGCGCGGCGCTTCGGATGTTCAGGATTGCCGCAGCGCGCCTTCGAGGACCGCAGCGTGGACGGCCCGGGCGAGTCGTGCTCCCCAGCGCGAGCGGGGCCCGGCGAACGGTTCACCGGCCCCGGTGTCCGGGGCGGGCGCGGCGACGCAGACGGAGTCGGTGGGGGTGCCGGAGCAGTCGAGTCCGGCATCCAGGAGCGCCTGCACCTTGGCCTCGGTGGCGGTGGCGACGGCGTTGACGAGGGCGGCGTCGGACAGGGCGGCGGGCAGCGTGACGACGATGTTGACCGTCCCCGGCCGCGGCGGGCCGCCGGCGCCTTCCCCGGGCGCCGCGGCCCAGCCGCGTACGCCAAGACCGCAGGTGGCGGTGGCGGTGACGCCCTCGTCGGCGGCGACCGCGTAGGCGGTGACGTCGGCGGCCGTCATCAGTCCGACGCCGGGGCCGGTGAGCCGTTCGGCGTCGGCGATCTCGGCGAGGTGCCGGTCGGGGTCCATGCGCGGATAACCGCCGGGCACCTGGGCGTTGAGGATCCAGTGGCGCGGGCCGATGCCGCCGCCGAGCACCGCACTGCTGCACACCCGCCACCCGGGCCCCAGCCGCCACACGAGGTGGTGCAGCTCCTGGCCGTCCTCACGCCGGGCCAGCAGTTCACCGCGCTGTTCGGGCAGCCGGATGCGTACGGAACGGATGGGTACCCCCCGTGGTGCGGCGGTCGGCGTGGGACTTGTCGATCATAGGCGCCCGGGCAGAACGCCTCCAGGGGCGCCCCGCCCGGGCTGCCGCGCGGTCAGGTGTCGTGACCGGGGCCTGCTCCCGGTCGACGGACATGTCGTCGTGGTGGACGGCGGCCACGACGGGGACCTCGTCGGCGGCGGGACGGGACGTGCGGGGCGCGGGCTCAGCCCCGAGGGCGGCGGTGCTCTCGGCCGCTCCGGCGCGTACCGGCGTCACAAGGGTGTCGGCGGTCCTCTCAGCCGCTCCGGCGCGTAGCGGCGTCACGAGGGTGTCGGCGGCCCGGTCCACCCCGTGCGAAGCGCCGATGGCGGTGAGGGAGGCGGGGACGCCGCCGCCCTGGAAGACGGGGCGGAGACGGCGGTCACGGCCTCGTCGTACGGAGACGGTGGCAGTCGGGTACCTCGCCCCCGGCGCGCCCGTCCCCGAGTGCGCGCCGGGGGCGCACCGGCCCCGTCGGCACGTTCCACCTCCCGCACCCGGGCCCGGCCCGTTCACTCGATTGGCCTAGTGGGGCCGAGAGCCTCGCACCGGCATCGCGCGGGGCCTGCACGCATTCGGGGTGGAATGCGGTACCGGGCTCAGGGGCCCAAGCGGTTGCAGCGTCCATCCGGGTGAGGCGCGATGGAATCCGGACGCGCCTCCCCCTGCTGGACCCACCCACAGGACGCGCCCGGGCGAGGAGGAATCGAACATGGGAGCCGCTGACGGTTTCACGGATTCCGGAGAGCTCGACGGCCTGACGGTGTACGACACCGAGGGCGAGAAGATCGGCAACGTGGGGCGGGTGTATGTCGACGACAGCACCGGCCGGCCGGACTGGATCACGGTCAAGACTGGCCTGTTCGGCATGAAGGAGAGTTTCGTGCCCCTCGCCGGAGCCCGCCGCGTGGGCTCCGACCTGCACATCTCACATCCGAAGGACCGGGTCAAGGAAGCCCCGCGGGTGGACGCGGACGCCCATCTGTCCGTCTCCGAGGAGGAAGAGCTCTACCGGCACTACGGCCTGACCCGGAACACCAAGTCCAATCTCGGCCGGCGGGCCGGGGCCGGCGGCACCGCGAGTGCCGACGCACCGACCACGACCGGCACGGGCACCATGGGTGCGGCCGGAGCGGGGACAGCGGCCGGCGCCGGGGACATGGGTGCCGCGGGCAAGGGCCGCACCACCGGAACGGACCGGACCACATCGGCCGGTACGACCGGCAGGGCGGGCGCGGCCGGTATGCCAGGCGCGGGCGCCGGAGCCTCGGGAACGGCCCGTCCGCTGGTCGGAGCCGGCGGGGGCGCCGAACGGGCCGCCGACCTGGGCGGCAAGGAGGAGATGGTCCGCTCCGAGGAACAGCTGCACATCGGGACCGAGGAGTACGAGAGCGGCAAGGCGCGCCTGCACAAGTACGTCGTCACCGAGAACGTCACCAGGACGGTGCCCGTCTCGCACGAAGAGGTAAGCGTGGTCCGTGAGCCGCTGCAGCCGGGCGAGAAGACGGCCGGCGGAGCCGGCATCCACGAGCAGGACGTGGAGGTCACCCTGCACGCCGAACGCGCCACGATGCGCAAGGAGACCGTGCCGGTCGAGCGGGTACGGATGGAAACGAAGAAGGTGACCGAGCAGAAGGAGGTCTCCGCCGAACTGCGCAAGGAGCAGATCGACTACGCGGACGGCACCACCAAGGGCGGCAGGGACATGGGCGGGAAGGACGCGGGCGGCGACTTCGGCCGGGGACGCCACCGCTGACCGCCGCAGACCGCACCGTACCGGCCGTACCGGACAGCACGTGAGGGGCGGACCCGCTCGCCGGGTCCGCCCCTCACGTGTCCGCGGCGACGACGAGATCAGCCCCGCCGCGGACGGAAGCGCACCGAGGGCCTGCCCTGCGGCCCGTCCGGTGTCACGACGGAGCGCACCCGGTAGACGTCGGCGATCAGCCCCTCGGTGATCACCTCCGCCGGGGTGCCGCCCGCGACCACCCGCCCCTCGTTCATCACCACGATCCGGTCGCAGTACATCGCGGCCAGGTTGAGGTCGTGCAGGGCGACGACGGCGGTCAGCGGCAGCGAGGTGACCAGGGACAGCAGGTCCAGCTGGTGCTGGATGTCCAGGTGGTTGGTCGGTTCGTCCAGCAGGAGTTCCCGTGGCCGCTGGGCGAGCGCGCGGGCGATCTGGACGCGCTGGCGCTCCCCGCCGGAGAGCGTGTGCCAGGACTGGTCGCGGCGTTCGGTGAGACCGGTCCGCGCCAGGGCCTCGCGCACCGCCGTCTCGTCCTCCGCCGTGGGCGCGGACCAGGCGCGGCGGTGCGGGATGCGGCCCAGGCGTACGACGTCCAGGACGCTCAGCTCGACCTGGGTGACGGCGTGCTGGTCCACCACCGCCACCCGTCGGGCCACCGTGCGGCGGCCCACGGCGGCCAGCGGATCGTCGTCGAGCGTGACCGTGCCCGCGTCCGGGGCCAGGACTCCGGCCAGGATCCGCAACAGGGTGGACTTCCCGGAGCCGTTCGGGCCGATCAGCCCGATGGTGGCGCCGGGCGGCGGAGCGAGCGAGACGCCGTCCAGGATGAGGCGGCCGCCCGCCTCCCGGCTGACCCGGTCGGCCCGCAGACCGCCGGGGACGGCCGGGGTCATGAGGTCCGCCCGGTGCGGTGGAGGACCACCACGAAGGCGGGAACCCCGATCAGGGCGGTGACGACGCCCACGGGGACCTCCTGCGGGTCGAGGACGGTCCGGGCGAGCGTGTCGACCCAGACCAGGAACACGGCCCCGGCGAGCGCGGTGACCGGCAGCAGTCGGCGGTGTCCGGGGCCGGTGAGCGCCCGGGCCGCGTGCGGCAGCACCAGTCCGACGAATCCGATGGCGCCGGCCGAGCTCACGAGTGCGGCGGTCAGCAGCGCGGTGGTGCACAGCAGGATGACGCGGGTCCGGCCGACGTGGACGCCGAGGGTGGCTGCCGCGTCCTGACCGAAGGCGAAGGCGTCGAGCGTGCGGGCATGGCCGAGGCAGATGAGCAGGGTCACGGCGAGCACGGCGGAGCAGATCCACACATCGCTCCAGCCGACGCCTCCGAGCGAGCCCAGCAGCCAGAACAGCACCCCGCGGGTCTGCTCGGCGTCGGCGGCGGTCATCACGACGAAGGAGGTGAGCGCGGAGAAGAGCTGCATGGCCGCTACCCCGGACAGCACCACCCGGTCGGTGCTGCCGCCGAGGCTGTGGCTGAGCAGCATGACGAGGGCGAAGGAACACAGCGCACCGGTGAACGCCCCGGCCGACAGGGAGACCGCTCCCCCGCCGACGCCGAGGACGACCACCACGACCGCACCGGTCGAGGCCCCGGAGGAGACCCCGAGGACGAACGGGTCGGCGAGCGGATTGCGCAGCAGCGACTGCATCACGGTGCCGCAGACCGCGAGCCCCGCGCCGCAGACGGCGGCGAGCAGGGTGCGCGGCATGCGCAGGTTCCAGATGATGCCGTCGCGGATCGGGCTGAGCCCCGGCTCACCGGCACCGAGGTGGGACGCGACCGTGGACCAGACATCGGCGACGGAGATCCGGGCCGGGCCGATGGTGACGGCCACCGCGATCGACGCGGCGAGCAGCAGGAGCCCGCCGGCCCACAGGAGCCCGCCCCGGAGACGCCTCGGGGCCGGACGGGCGTACCCACCCGCGTCCTCGCGCGGCGCCGCGATCCGTTCGGTGTCCGTCACCCCGCGAGCCCGAAGGTACGCAGCCCGGCGGCGACGCGCTCCACGCCCTCGACGGTCCGGATGGTCGGGTTCATGGCCTGGCCGCTGAGCAGCACGTAGCGCTTGTGCCGGACGGCGGCCATGTTCTTCGTGGCGGGGTTCGACTCCAGGAAGGCGATCTTCTTCGCGGCGCTCTCGGCGGTCTGCGACCTGCGGGTCAGGTCGCCGATGACCAGCACGTCCGGGTCGCGGTCGGCGACCGTCTCCCAGTTGACCTGCGGCCATTCCTCGTGGGTGTCGTCGAGGACGTTCCTCGCGCCGAGTTCCCGGGTGATGATGCCGGGGGCGCCGCAGCAGCCGGCCAGGTACGGGGCCTCGGAGTTGGCGAACCAGTACATCAGGGTGACTCCGGAGGCATCGATGGCGCTCCTTGCCTTCCTGACCCGGGCGCGCAGCTCGGCGACGAGCTTCTCGCCCCGGCCGGGAACGCCGAAGACCGCAGCCAGCTCACGCACTTCGGTGTAGACGCTGTCCATGGTGAGGGCGCCGGTGCGGACCCCGTCGCCGTCCTTGCTGTTGTCCTTGGCGGTGCAGTCGGCGGGCGAGACGTAGGTGGGGACGCCGAGCTCCTCGAACTGCTCGCGGGGGGCGACACCGCCCTTGGCGAGGGTCGACTCGAAGGAGGCGCTGACGAAATCGGGCTCCAGGTCCAGCACCTTCTCCGACGAGGGGCGGTTGTCGGCGATCCTCGGTACGCCGGCGTTGGCCTTCTCCAGCCCCTTCAGCACCGGGTCGGTCCAGGTGGCCGTGGCGGCCAGCCGGTCGGCGAGACCCAGTGAGAGCAGGATCTCGGTCGATCCCTGGTCGACCGCAACGGCGCGCTTGGGCGCCGATTTCACGGTGACGGTCCGTCCGCAGTTCTCCAGGGTCACCGGATAGCCCTCGCCGCCGGACGTGGCGGAGGTGCTGTCCGTGCCGCCGCCGCAGGCCGTCAGCAGGATCAGTGCGACGGTGAGCAGGGCGGCGGAACGGGCGGGGCCGGCTATGGGCGGCACGGAGTACCTCGGCGTCTCTGGGCCCATGCGCGGGGCCCGCTGTACGGAGTTCCGCGGCCCGGTACCGGACCGCGGGTGCCAGCAGGTCTTCGGACTCGGGTTCAAGCGGACGGGACGCCTTCCCGGGAAACCGTGGGTCTCCCAGTGGCCGTGGCCCCGCCCGTCCCCCTCACCGCTGCGCGTCAGTTCCGGATTCACACCGGATTCCCTGACCCCTACGTGGAGTTCGACTGGCTCGGGGCACGCTACCACGAGCCTCCGCGCAGCTCAGCGGCGGTTCGCACCGGTGCCCGGGGGCGGCGGGGCGGCCGGGGCGGGGGGCCGCCCCGCCGCCCCGGCGCCGGAAGGTCAGATCGGCCTCGCTCCGGTCACGCCTTGGGGCGAACCGATTCGCCACCAGGGACGCGCTGCCCCTCGCACCACCAGGAGAGCACGGCCGCGGTCCCCCAGAAGGCCAGCAGGACGATACGGACGCCCAGGCGCCCGGCCACGGCCGCCACCCGGTGCGACAGCACGCCGGCTCCCGGCCGCGCTGTGCCCGTCATCGCGCGCCCCCGGCGGGTTCCCGGGCGGCCGCGGTGTGCCAGGAGGCGCCCGGATCGTCGTACGCGTCCGCGTAGCGAGCACCCGTGATGGGCCAGTCGGCGAGCAGTTCCCGGGGCAGGGCGAAGGACTCGGCGAGTTCCGGGAGACGGCCGCTCACGGCGGCCACGAGCTGCTCGGTGGCATCGGTGAGCCCGTCGACCTGACCGGCGGTCAGATGGCCGGCGGCGAGCAGGTCCCCGCTGTTGCGCGCGACCCAGCGCAGAGCGAACAGCCGGGCCAGTTCGCCCAGCCGCTCACGGGCCTCACCGTCGGGCAGGGCCGTGAGCGCGCTGTCGTACGCCAAGGCCGCCTGCCGGTACGCATGCGCCTCGACCCCTCTCAGCGCGGGACCGGACGCGGCGTTCCACCGCTCCAGTGTGCCGCCGTCCGGCACCCGCGCCATCCGTGCGGACGCCCTGGCGAACCAGAGGCGCTCCACCTGGTCCAGGAGCCGGCCCAGGAACCGCAGGTCGGTGAGGTCGGCGTCCGGGGGGCCGGCGGCCGGTTCCTCCTGCGGGTCGCGTGCCGCATCGAAGAGCAGCTGGGCGGCCGCCCTGGAGTGGATGGCCAGGTTGTCGCCCTCGGCGGTGATGGCGCCCTCGATCCCGGTGACGAGTTCGGTCATCCCGTTGTTCTCCAGCAGCCCCTGGGCGCCGCACCGTTCCCGGCATTCGACGATCACGGAGCGGGCCTGCCAGGTGATCCATCCCTTGGCGATGTCGACCAGCCGCTCGGCCGCCTCCCGTTCCGCCGGAGGGCGCGCCGCCGCCTCCTCCCACCGGTCGAGTACGCGCCGGTGCAGCAGGCTCATCGCGAAGACGGTGGCCATGGCCTCGGCGAGCGGACCGTGGTGGCTGCGGTAGGCGACCACCGGCACCGGCGGCGAGGTGCGGCCCCCCGAGACGAAGCGGTGGCCGCCGTAGCGGACGGCGACGGCCAGCGTGGCCCGTGCGGAGCCCACCGCACTGGCGCTCATGCAGATCCGGCCTGTGGTGACCCTGCGGATCGAAGCGAGGAAGCGGCGCCTGCGCCCCTCGATGTCGCTGCGGAACACCCCGTCGTCGCCGACCCGCCCCTGCGCGCCGCCCAGCAGCGCCCCGCGGTCGACGAAGACCTGGTCGAACGAGGTCAGGCAGTGGTCGACCGGACTGCCCATCCGTGCGGGGAGGCGGCGAACCCGGACCCCGGGCAGGGCCCGGGACGCGTCCGTGAGCGGCACCAGCAGCAGGAACACGCCCTGGTCGGCGCCGTCGACGATCAGCCGCGCGGCGACGAGTCCCGACTTCGGGCCGCCGGCCGGGCTGGTGTTGGGCATGAACTTCTGTGCGCCGCAGTGCGGGGTGTGCAGGACGAACCCGTCCCGGCCGGGGTCGTAGGTGGCGGTCGTCTCGACGGCGGCCGCGTCGTTGCCGTGCGCCACCTCCGTACAGAGGAAGGTGCCGATCCGTCGCAGCCGGAGGAAGTCCGACAGATCGCGAGGGGTGTCGGGGTCGTGGTCCAGGAGGCTGCCGAGGAAGAGGTTGTAGTGGATGCCCGCGACGGTGGCGAGTGCCGGGTCCACCGGGGCGATCCACTCGTGCAGAGCGGCCAGGGCGCGTGGGTCGGCCGCCGGGCGGGCGGCGCTGTCCAGGGCGTTGTTGAGTGCGCGCAGCCGTGCGTGGGCGAGGGCGAGGCGCTCGTCGGGGGTGGGTCCGCAAGGCGGCCAGGCCGGCCGGCGGAACGGCTCGGTGGCGACGAGCCGGCGCCAGAAGCCGTGCTCGCGACGGGCGTCCGGCCCGAGGAGCACGGTGGTGAGCAGGTCGGTGGCCGGCCCCGTTCCGGGACCCGAGGGTTCAGCACTGTCGAAAACGGTGTTCATGAAAGCGGGAACGACCAGGAAACGTCCGAGACACTCCACTCTCGGCGTCCGCACCGGTTTCCCCGCGTCCGTCGGGGCCGGCCGACGGTGGCCCGGCCGCCGGCCGGTCGCCTGTATGCAGCAATCCGCCGCGCTGTACGGGCCGGCAGGGCATCCCCTTGGGTCATGGAACGGCACCCTGACCAGCCGCCGGCACAGGACGAGCACGCGGAACTCGAGGCCCTGCGTGCGAGGGTGGCGCAGCTGGAGGCCCGCGCCCCGGCCCGCTCACGGCTGCGCCCGCGTTCGTTCCTCGCGGCCCTGCTGATCCTGGTGGCGGCGGTGCTCACCCCGTTGAGCGTCCTGTCCAGCTGGGCGAGCGAGGTGGCCGGGGACACGGACCGCTATGTGGAGATGATGGAGCCGCTGGCCTCCGACCCCGATGTGCAGGCGGCGGTGACGAAACGCGTCACCGATGCCGTCATGGCGCATCTCGGCACCGAGGCGCTGCTGGCGGACGTCGCCCCGGCCGACCGCCCCGTGGTGGACAAGGCGCTGACCAAGCTCGGCGGGCCGCTCACCACGGGCGTGCGGACCTTTGTGCACGGCACCGTGGAACGGTTCGTCACCAGCGAGGGCTTCGAGCGGGTCTGGAGCGGCCTCAACAGGTCCGCCCACAGCTCCGTCGTGAAGGCCCTGACCGGTGAGGGCGGCGGCGCGGTGGAACTGAACGGCGACACCGTCACCCTGGACCTCGCTCCCGTCATCGACCGGGTGAAACAGCGGCTCGTCGAGCGCGGTCTGACGGTCGCCGGGAAGATCCCCGAGATCCACACCGACTTCACCCTCCTGACCTCGGACTCGGTGGGCAAGGCGAAGAGCGGGTTCCGGGCGCTCGAACTCCTCGGCTTCTGGCTGCCCGTGTTCACCCTGCTGGTCGCGGCGGCCGGGGTGCTGCTCGCGGTGCGCCGCCGACGGGCGCTCGTCACCGCGGCGCTGGCGGTGGCGGTGGGTGCCGCACTGCTCGGGCTCGGGCTGTGGGCGGGGCGCGCGTTCTATCTCGACAGCCTGCCCCCGGACGTCTCGCAGCCGGCGGCGGGGGCCGTGTTCGACGCGCTGGCGGGCTACCTGCGCGCCGGGGTCCGGCTGGTGGTCACCGTCGGCGCGGTGGTGGCGCTCGCCGCCTGGCTCACGGGCCGGGGCCGCGCGGCGACCCGGGTCATGGCGATGTGGAGCGGTGGCATCGGGGCCGTGCGGGACGCGGCCGGTTTCACCGGCGGTCCGGTCGGCAGGTGGGTGCACCGGGCCAGGCGGCCGTTGAACTGGACGGTGGTCGTGGTGGCCGTCGCGGTGCTGCTGGCGTGGGACCGGCCGACGGACCTGGTCACCGTGTGGATCGCCCTGTGCGCCCTGTTCGCCCTGGCGGTCGTCGAGTTCCTCGACGACGACAGCGCCCCGCGTCCGGCGGCGACGGGTTAGCCCGGCCGCGGCAGGGCCACCGGGCGAGACCCGGGGCGGGCGGCGGACGGTGTGGCGCCGCCGCCCCCAGGGGCACCGCTCGCTCACATCCGGCGGAGCGCCGCGTCCAGTTCCGCGGCGTCCGGCGGGTTGGCGCCTGCCCGGGCGACCGTGACGGCCGCCGACGCCGCGGCGTGCCGCAGGACGTCCGTCACGGTGGCGCGGTCCAGTGCCCGCAGCCGCTCCCGGCCGGCCGCTCCGAGCAGTCCGTGTGCGGCGAGCGCGTGCAGGGTGCCGGACATGAAGGCGTCCCCCGCCCCCACCGTGTCGACGACCTCCACGGGGAGCGCGTCGACCGTCACCGGTCCGGCGGGCAGGACCGCACAGGCTCCGGCGCCGCCCCGGGTGACGAGGACGACGGCCGGCCCGGTGGCGAGCCACCGTTCGGCGGCCTTGACCGGGTCCTCGCCGGGGTACAGCCACTCCAGGTCCTCGTCGCTCGCCTTGACGACATCGCTGAGTGCCACGCAGAGCTCGGCCTTGCGCACGGCGGCCTCGTGGTCCCCCATCAGCTCCGGTCGCACGTTGGGGTCGTAGCTGACCGTCGCCGAGGCCCGCAGCGACTCGACGGCGGCGACGACCGTGGCCGCGCCGGGTTCCGTGACCGTCGCGATCGAGCCGGTGTGCACATGTGCGGGCTGCCGTTCCAGGGCGACCGGGCCGAGCGTCCAGGTGATCTCGAAGGTGTACGTGGCCCGGCCCGCGCCGTCCAGGGTCACGGCGGCGGACGGGGTGGGGGCGGCTGAGCCGTCCGTGCGGACGTCCACCCCGGCTCCGGTCAGGTGGTCGCGGAGCAGCCGCCCGTTGCGGTCCGCTCCGAGCTGGGTGAGCAGGGTCGCGCCGTGTCCGAGTCGGGCCAGTCCGTAGGCGACGTTGGCCGGGCTGCCGCCCGGGTGGACCCGGGCGGCGGCACCGGGCGACCGGACGATGTCGGCGACGCACTCGCCGATGACCAGCAGATCGATCGTGTCGGGCATGAAGGTGATGTCTCCTGTGGTGCGGTGGCGTAGGCGTCGCGGCGGACGGCTCCGCCGGCGAACGCGTCGAGCCCGATCCTGCCGTGTGCGGTCCGCTTCGTCCGGCACCCGGTCGCCCGGGGCCCGGTGCCGGCCGGCCCGAGCGGGCTTGTCCTGGAGCCTGCCTACGCCGCCAGCGCGTCGGCCACGAGGGCCAGGAACCGTGCGTGGGCCCGGGCGCTGCACACCGGCTCGGGGTTCCAGGGCACCACGCGCACGGAGTTATTGACCGACGCCCACGGCCCGTCGGACGGGAGCTCGTCGAGCGCGGTGGCGTGGGCCCGGATGTCGGCGAGCACGACCGCCGGCCTCAGCGCGGCGGCCTCGGCCCAGCCGACCGTGGACCAGTTGGCGCCGGGCCCCTCGGCGGGTTCCAGCAGGCCGACTCCGAGCTCGGCCAGCACCCGCAGCTCGGGCCACATACGGGGGCGGGCCAGATGCGCCTGTTCCTGGCCGGCCGGTGACAGGGCGAGGACCCGCGCCCTGTCCGGGCCCGAGGTGAGGGCGCGCAGCCGGCTCCGGGCCGCGTCCAGTTCCCGGGTGGCCTCCGCGGGCTCCTCGGCGCCGAGCGAGCGGGCCAGCTCGGCGAACCGGTCGCCGATCCGGGCCAGGGTGCGTCCCTGGCCCACATCGATGACGACGACCGGAAGGTGCTCCTCCAGGTGCTTGGCCGTCTCCGGGTCGAGGCCGTAGACCTGACCGCCGCCGTAGCTGACGGCCACCACGAGGTCCGGTCCTCCCCTCAGCAGCGTCTCCACGTCCAGCGCGGCGCCCGCCCCGGCGTACGCGACGTCGGCCAGGGGCAGTGATCCGGTCTTCGCCGCGTCCGGCGCCGCCGGATCGTCGTGCCCCGAGCCGAATATCCCGCTCGGGCGGATGCCGTGGTCCCACAAGGTCGCACCGGCCTGGACGTAGGCGAGGACCCTCGTCGGGCGCCTCCCGGCAGTCGACACCTGTCCACGGTCGTCGGAGAATTCCCACACGGTCCGCTCCCTCACGTCACACACCTCTCGCCGCCGTCTCCCGCCCCCCGGCGCGGTCTCGTCCCGGACTACCTGCCCAGCCAACCGGCGTGGCACCCACGGCACCGGCGAACGGCTACAGATCCGCCGCCGTGGACCGTACGAGGTAGGTGACGGGCCCGGGGTCCGGGACCTCGGTCTCGGTGAAACCGAGCCGGTCGTAGAACGCCCTGGCCGGGGTGTTGGCCGTGAGCATGCACAGGTGCACCCCCGCGACCCCCTTGGCGTCCAGGGCCTCGAGGAAGGCGCGCATCAGCTCCCTCCCGTACCCCTTGCGCTGCCAGTCGGGCAGCAGGTCGATGTGCAGGTGGGCCGGGTACTCCGCCAGTTCGGGCAGAACCATGCGCTCCGGGTTGTGCAGGAGTCCGATCATCTCGTCCGCGGGGCTGCGCGGTTCTCCGTCCGGCTTCGGGTAGCGGTCCTCGACCAGCGGCAGCCAGCGCTCGCGGTACTCCGTCACGAAACGCGGGGTGTCGGCCGTCCCGAGGATGTAGCCGACCGCCCGGCCCGTCCCGTCGTCGATGACGAAGGCCAGGTCGGGTTCGAGGTGGGCGTACGGCGCGGCGAAGATCGACGGCATCAGCTCCAGGTCCGGGTACAGGTGCCGGGAGTCGCCGCCGTTGTCGGCCGTCCTGACACAGATGTCGGCGAGGGCCGCGCGGTCGTCGGATCGGTAGGCCCGCAGGCCGGGAAGCAGGGTCACCACCTCATCCTGCCGACCCTGGGAGCGCTCCCACAAGGTGCGGGGAAAGATTTCGTCGAACACGGCCGTGTTCCGTGTCGATCCCGGCGGCAGCCGTTCGTATAGAGGGTGAGAGGCCGGCACGGCGCCGGCTTCGCACCCGAGGAGGCACACCATGAAGCACTATCTGCTCAGCGTGGTCACACCGGCCGACGGCGTTCCGCCCGCCCCCGAGGAGCTGGCACAGATCATGCGGAGGGTCGAGGGCTTTCACCGGGAGCTCCAGGAGGCCGGGGCCTGGGTCTTCGACGGCGGCCTGAGCGCACCGGGCACCGCCACCGTCGTGCGGCCGAAGGACGGCGACACGGTGCTCACCGACGGTCCGTACGCGGAGGGCAAGGAGTACCTCGGCGGCCTCAGCATCATCAAGGCGCCCGACCTGGACGCGGGGCTGGACTGGGGCCGCAAGGCCGCGCTGGCCATCGGACTGCCCATCGAGGTCCGCCCGTTCGAGGGTGAAGTGGAGGGCTGATGGCGGGCTCGACCGCCCGGTCCGCCCAGGACCGCGGACCGGACGGAGCCGCCGTGCCGGCGGCGGAGATCGAACGGCTCTTCCGTTCGGAGTACGGGCGGTGCGTGGCCGTGCTCGTCGGCGCCTTCGGCGACATCGACCTCGCCGAGGAGGCGGTGCAGGAGGCGTTCACCACCGCGCTCGGCCACTGGCCGGAGACCGGGGTGCCGCCCGCACCGGCCGGCTGGATCATCACCACCGCCCGCAACCGCGCCGTCGACCGGCTGCGCCGCGAGGCCTCGCGGGCCGGCCGGCACGCCCAGGCCGCACTGCTCGCAGCCCGGGACGAACCCGCCGAGGAGGGCCCCGTGCGAGATGACCGGCTCCGCCTGATGTTCACCTGCTGTCATCCGTCGCTCTCCACCGCCGCCCAGGTGGCCCTGACCCTGCGGCTGCTGGGCGGCCTCACCACCGCCGAACTGGCGCGTGCGTTCCTGGTTCCGGAGCCGACGATGGCGCAACGGCTGGTGCGGGCGAAGGCCAAGATCCGCGATGCCCGGATCCCCTACCGGGTGCCGGCGGAGGCCGATCTGCCCGAGCGGGTCCGCTCGGTCCTCGCCGTCGTCTACCTCGTCTTCAACGAGGGCTACAAGGCCGGTGCGGGTGACCGGCTGGTGCGTGCGGACCTGTGTGCGGAGGCCGTCCGCCTCGGCCGGCTGCTCGCCGGGCTGATGCCCGACGAACCGGAGGCCGTGGGACTGCTGGCCCTCATGCTGCTCACCGAGTCGCGCCGCCCCGCGCGGTCGGGGCCGCGGGGCGAACTGGTGCCGCTGGACGAGCAGGACCGGGGACTGTGGGACCGGGAACTGATCGCCGAGGGGCAGGCGCTCGTCCGCCAGTGCCTGCGCGGGGGCCGCCCCGGGCGGTACCAGATCCAGGCCGCGGTGAACGCGGTGCACAGCGACGCGGCGGTCGCGGCGGACACCGACTGGCGGCAGATCCTGCGGCTGTACGACCAGCTGCTGGCCGTGGATCCGAGCCCGGTGGTGGCGCTGAACCGAGCGGTGGCGGTGGCCGAGGTGGCGGGGCCGCGGGAGGCGCTCGCGCTCCTCGGCGGGCTGGAGCTGGACGGCTACTACGTGTTCCACGCCGTACGGGCCGATCTGCTGCGCAGGCTCGGCCGCTCCGCCGAGGCGGCCGCCGCCTACGAGGCGGCCGCCGGGCTCACGGACAACGAGGCGGAGCGGGACTTCCTGCTGCGCCGCCGCGCCGGCCTGTCCGCCAGCTGACCGGGACCCGCGGTTTCTACGGCACGGCACCGGCACCGGCCGGGCACGCCGAACGCGTGAAGGGTGCGTCGTCCGGCCGGGCGGTCAGTCGTTGACGGCCGTCAGCAGCACCACGGCGTCCTCCAGGGCGAGCAGCCCGTGCCGTTCCTGGGCGATGGGGTGCAACTGCCCGGCGGCGAGTTCCACGTCACCGGACGCGGCGGTGAGCCGCACCGAGCCGCGCAGCACCTGCAGGGAGGCGGCGGGCGGGGCGTTGTGCTCGTCGAGGGCGCTGCCCGAGGTCAGCGCGATGACGGTCTGGCGCAGCGGGTCCTGGCGGAGCAGGAGGTGGGCGCTGCGGCCGTGCGGGGAGGTGCGGGCCGCGGCCAGGTGCTCGTCGGCGAGGGCATGCAGATCGTTCGGTGCGTCCATACGCCCCACTGTGCCGCAGCCCTCGCTCCCCCGCGAACCTGCCGGGCCCGGCCGTGCGGCGCGCGGCCGGGTCCGTCGACGGGTACGTGCTCGGCCGGACGGTCAGCCGCGCAGCCAGACCGCGGTGTCCTGCGGCAGCCTCCCCGCCCCGTCGAGGGGGCCGCTGGCCAGGAGAATCTTGGTGTACGAGGGCAGTTCGGCGGCGTCGGCGCCCAGGTTGACGACGCAGACGAGACCGTCGCCCCGGGTGAAGGCGAGCACCTCGGGCGCCGCTTCCAGCCAGGTCAGCCGGCGCACCCCGGGCTCTCCCGCCGTCTCGAACCCCGATTCGGTCCGGCGCAGCCGCAGGGCCTCTCGGTACAGGGTGAGCATCGAGTCCGGGTCGCCGCTCTGGAGGTCGGCGGCGTACGCGGCCCAGCCGGCCGGCTGGGGCAGCCAGGGTTCCACGGTGGCGCCGAAGCCGGCGTACGCCTCCCGCGCCGCCCAGGGCAGGGGGACCCGGCAGCCGTCGCGTCCTGGATCGGTGCCGCCCTTGCGGAAGTGCATCGGGTCCTGGATGCGGTCCAGCGGGATGTCGGCCTCCGGCAGTCCGAGTTCCTCGCCCTGGTAGAGGTAGGCGGCGCCGGGCAGGGCCAGCGAGAGGAGGGCCGCGGCGCGCGCCCGCCGGGTGCCGAGGGCGAGGTCCGTGGGGGTGCCGAAGGTCTTCGCGGCGAAGTCGAACCCGGTCTCCGCACGGCCGTAGCGGGTGACGGTACGGGTCACGTCGTGGTTGCACAGGACCCAGGTGGCCGGCGCGCCGACCGACGCGTGCTCGGCGAGTGTGTCGTCGATGGCGGTCCGCAGCATCGCCGCGTCCCACGGGCAGGCCAGGAAGTTGAAGTTGAAGGCGGTGTGCAGTTCGTCGGGCCGCAGGTAGCGGGCGAACCGCTCGGTGTCCGGGAGCCACACCTCGCCGACGAAGACGCCGCCGTACTCGTCGGCGATGGCGCGCCAGGAGCGGTAGATGTCGTGCAGTTCGTCACGGTCGACGAAGGGGTGCGGGCCGCTGCCCGGAACGAAGTCGGGCAGGGCGGGGTCCTTGGCGAGCAGGGCGGCCGAGTCGATCCGTACGCCCGAGACACCGCGCTCGAACCAGAAGCGCAGTACTTCCTCGTGCTCCTGGCGGACCGCCGGGTGTGCCCAGTTGAGGTCGGGCTGCTGGGTGGCGAAGAGGTGGAGGTACCACTCTCCGTCGTCCAGGCGGGTCCACGGTGTGCCGCCGAATTCGGAGACCCAGTCGTTGGGCGGGATCTCGCCGTCGGCGCCGCGCCCGGTGCGGAAGTGGAAGAGGTCGCGCTCGGGGCTGCCCGAGCCGGCTTCGAGGGCGGCCCGGAACCACGCGTGCTGGTCGGACACGTGGTTGGGCACGATGTCGATGATGGTGCGGATGCCCAGTTCGCGGGCCTCGGCGATCAGCTTCTCGGCCTCGGCGAGGGTGCCGAACGCGGGGTCGATGGTGCGGTAGTCGGCCACGTCGTAGCCGCCGTCGGCGAGCGGTGAGAGGTACCAGGGGGTGAACCAGAGTGCGTCCACGCCCAGTTCGACGAGGTAGGGCAGCTTGGCCCGGACCCCCGCGAGGTCGCCGGTGCCGTCACCGTCACCATCGGCGAAGCTGCGTACGTAGATCTGGTAGATGGCGGCGTCTCGCCACCAGTTCGCGGTGGCCTCGGACGGACGGTTGGCTGCCACGTGGCGTTCCTTTCGGGCAGGTGGTACTCCGCCGCCGGCCCGGCGAGCGGGGCAGGACGGGAGAGCCGGCGGCGGAGTGCTGAGGGGAAGGCGGCCGGACGGGGCCCCGGCAGGGCGGGGCGCGGTCCTGGGGCGGGTACCAGGGGGGTCGCCCCTCAGCCCTTGAGGCCGCCCGCGGTCAGACCGCTCATGATGTTGCGCTGGAAGAGCAGGAAGATGAGCAGCGTCGGGATCGACGCGATGGTGAGAGCGGCGATGAGCACGTTCTCGGGTACGCCGCTGGCCAGCGAGTAGATGCCCACGTTGAGGGTCTGCTTGCTCGGGTCGGGCAGGGTGAGCATCGGCCAGAGGAAGTCCTTCCACACCCCGACGACGGCGAAGATGGAGACGACGCCGAGGATCGGCCGGGAGATCGGCAGGACGATCGAGCGCAGGGTGCGCAGGGGTGAGGCGCCGTCGATCGCGGCGGCGTCGAGGAGTTCACGCGGGATGGAGTCGAAGAACCGCTTCAGCAGGAAGATGTTGAAGGCGTTGGTGACCGACGGCAGCCAGATCGCCCAGGGCGAGTTGACCAGATTGCGCTGGAAGACCGGCACGTCCAGCACCGTGAGGTACTGGGGCACCACGAGCACGGTGGCCGGGATCATCAGGGTGGCCAGCATCATCCCGAGGATGACCTTGCCGAACACCGGTCGCAGTTTGGACAGCGAGTACGCGGCCGCGACGTCGAAGACGAGCTGGAACACGAGCGCGCCGAAGGCGTAGTACAGGGTGTTGAAGAGCAGCCTGGACAGGTCCATCACGGTCCAGGCCTGGCTGTAGTTCTCGGTGTGCAGTGAGCTGGGGAAGGCGGTGGGCGGGCTCTGTACGACTTCCTGGGTGGTCTTGAGGCCGCCGGTGACCATCCAGTACAGGGGCCCCAGGAAGGCCACCGTGAACAGGATGATCACCAGCGCGAAGACGGTCCAGTAGACGGCCTTGCCGCGGGGCCGGCCGAGCTGGGCCGGTGAGATGAGCGTCCGCTGGCGCCCGAGGTCCGCCGCGCGCCCGGCCCTGCGCCGGTCCGCTCCGCGCCCGCTTCCGCGCCGGGAGACTAGCGTGTTCGATGCCATGGTCGTGCTCCCGTCCTAGTCTTCGCTGCTGCGGCTCAGTCGTACGTACACCGCGGAGAATCCCGCGAGGACGACGAGCAGGACGAGGCCGAGTGCCGCCGCGCTGCCGTAGTTGTTGAAGTTGAAGGCGTACTGGTAGATGAGGTAGACGACGGTGGTGGTGGAGCCCTCCGGGCCGGCGCCGTTGGTGAGCAGGAAGGGTTCGGTGAAGACCTGCATCGTGGCGATGACCTGCATGAGCAGGAGCAGCGAGAGGATGAGCCGGGTCTGCGGGATGGTGACGTGCCAGACCTTGCGGAGCAGCCCCGCACCGTCGAGCTCCGCCGCCTCGTACAGCTCCCCCGGGATGCCCTGGAGGGCGGCCAGGTAGATCAGGGTGGCGCCGCCCATGTTCATCCAGGTGGCCGCGATGACGACCGAGAGCATGGCCGTGTCGGTGTCCTGGAGCCACTGCTGGGCCGGCAGGTGGAACACGTCCAGGACGCGGTTGAAGAGTCCGTATCCGGGGTCGTAGAAGTACTTGAACAGCAGGACGGAGGCGACCGGCGGCAGCATCACCGGGAGGTAGACCAGCAGCCGCAGATAGCCCTGACCGTGCCGGAACTCGTTGAGCACGACGGCGACGACGAACGGGACGAGGAAGCCGAGCAGCAGCGCCAGCACCGTGAAGAGCAGGGTGTTGCGCCAGGCCTGCCAGAACGCCGGGTCGTTGAAGACGTAGGTCAGGTTGGACCAGCCGGCCCAGGTGGTCTTCCCGTCCTCGGTCTTCTGGAAGGCCAGGACGAACTCCCTGACCATCGGGTACCAGGAGAAGAGCGAGAAGCAGAGCACCGCTCCGATCAGGAAGCCGTGAGCTGAGATGTTGCGGCGCACGGCGCGCAGGAACTCCTCGCGGGCGGAGTCCCGGCGGGCGGGGCCTGGATGTCCTGGACGAGGCGTGGTCGCCTTGTGCGAGGACAGGGTGGGGGCCGACATGGTGTCTCCTCGGTGCCGGTGAACGTGAGCGCAGTCGGACGGGTCCGGATGCGGGACCGGGTCCGCGTGACCCGGTCCCGCGCGTCCGTCACTGGTTCGCCAGCACCTGGTTGACCTGCTGTTCGGCGGTGGAGAGCAGCTTGTCGATGTCGGCGTCCTCGTTGGTCAGCACACCGGACATGGCGTTGTCGAGGATCTTGTAGATCTCCTGCGCCTTCGGCGGCTCGGCCTTTCCCTGGACGGGGTTGTCCATGAAGGCCTTGAAGTTCTCGATGGGCATCGACGCGTTGGCGGTGCGCGACGCGTCGTCCTTGGCCTTGCTGTCGCCCACGAAGAAGTTGGGCTGCGGAAGTCCGACGGGCAGTTTGTCGGCCTTGGTGCGGGCCCAGTCGAACTGGCCCTTGCCCGGGGTGAGGTTCTTGAAGTTCAGCCAGGCGACGGCGGCCTTGATCTGGTCGGGCGAACTGCCCTTCTTGATCATGTAGTTGTTGCCGCCGAACAGGGTTCCCTTGGCGCCGGGGATCGGTCCGAGGCCGAAGGTCTCGTACGAGGCGCCCAGTTGCTGCACCATGTAGGCGATGTCGTCGGGGGCGGCGAGGAACATGCCCAGCTTGTCGCTGGATATCTGCTTCTGCAGGTCGCCCCACTTCAGCAGCTGGGTCTTGCCCATGCTGTCGTCCTCCCAGCGCATGTCGTGCAGTTGCTGGAGGACCTGCTTGCCGGTGGCGTCGTTGAAGGCGGCCTTCTTGCCCGAGGCGTCGACGACGTCTCCTCCCAGGCCGTACTGGGTGGCGGCGAAGTGCCAGCCGCCGTTGTTGCCGGCGCTGTACTCGCCGAACCCGGCGATGCCCTTGCCCAGGCCCGCGATCTTCTTGGCCGCGGTGCGGACCTCGTCCCAGGTGGCGGGCGGGGTGTTCGGGTCGAGGCCGGCCTGCGTGAACAGCTTCCGGTTGATCATCAGGCCCATGGTGTAGTTGCTGGTCGGCAGGGCGTAGAGCTTGCCGTCCTTGCGGGCCACGTCGATGACCTGGGGCTGGATGTCCTTCAGCGCCGGCACGGTCTTGTCGTTGACGTAGCCGGAGATGTCCTCGGCTCCGTCGTTGTCCAGCACCTGCTGGAGGTCGGTGAAGTACGCGTAGAAGACGTCGGGTTGCGACTTGCCCTTCAGCATGGCGGTGAAGCGGGGCGGCTCGTTGCACTGTCCGGGGGTGGACTTTCCGTTGATCTTGACGTTCGGGTAGGTCTTGTTGAACGTCTTGATGTCCTCGTTCCACTCACGCAGCTCCGCGGCCTTGGCCGCCGGCGGCATGCAGTCGATCGAGATCGTCACCTTCGCCTTCGGGTCGAGCGGAGCCGAGGGGTCGGACGACCCCTTGGACGCATGGCCCGAGTCGTCGTCCTTGCTGCTGCTCGTGCCGCAGGAGGCGAGCGAGGTCAGGGCAAGTGCGGTGACAAGGGCAGCCGCACAGGCGCGGCTGGTACGGCGTGTGCGGCGCAACCCAGCACTTCTCATCGATGGTCCCCTTTGGGCATGAGCGTGGATGGCCCTCGGCCGGCTGACTGCCGGGGCGAGGCACACTCAACCAGCGCCGACATGTGAGCGCAATATCTCGCGCAGTTTTCGTAAAAGTTTGACAGTGCTTCGCACGCGGCGTGCGGTTGTCGACGCGCGCGCGGCACGGAGCGCCGTCCGGCGGACCGGACGGCGCCCTGGATCCGGTGCGTGCTACGGGTTGATGGTGATCTTCATGGTCGAGGTCGTGTTCTTCACGTCCTGCGCGTTGCCGCTGAGCTTCAGCCCGTTGAAGGTGACCTCACCGACGGCCGGTCCCTGGCCGGCCTCCGGCATCTCGTTGGCCCAGAGGCCGAAACCGGACTTGGCGTCGAAGGCGTCCCCGCTCTTGCGGGCCCCGGTGATCGAGATGTCGGTCAGGATCGTGTCCTTGATGGGGAACTGGGGCTGGCCTCCCACGTAGTTGGTCTGGAACATGATGCCGCTGTACGTCGGGTCGACGATGTCCACGTGGTTGATCCGGATGCCCTGGAAGACCTTGGACGCCGAGAACAGCCAGATGCCGGGGAAGGTCTGCGTGCCCCAGAAGTGTCCGCCGGAGCGGACCACCGACACGTTCTCGATCGTCGTCGGATCGGTGCCGAAGCCGTTCATCGGGTAGCCGAAGTCCAGCGAGCTGACGGTGATGCCGGAGTAGACGAGGGTGTCAGCGATGCGGATGTTGCGGAAGGTGTTCTGGTAGCCGCCGTAGACGGCCACTCCCGCCGCACGCCAGGTCAGGAGCGACGTGAGGTTCTCGTAGAGGTTGTTCTTCATGTCCGCGCCCCCGGAGTCGATCGCCGAGAACAGCGCGAAGCTGTCGTCGCCGGTGGCCCGTGACTCGTTGTTGACGACGTGGTTGTCCGTCGAGCCGTTGGTCATGTTGACGCCGTCGGCGAACGTGTCGCGGATGCGGGAGTTCTTGATGGTGATGTTGTCGGTGTTCGCGCCCCAGTAGAGGCATACCGTGTGCTCGTTCCAGACGTTGTCGATGACCATGCCCGAGACGTTGGAGAAGTCGAACACCTTGCCCGGCCCGTCGATGCGCGAGGTGTAGTTCCCGAAGTACGCGAAGTTGGCGAACATCGATCCGTTGGCGCCGGCGTCGGCCCGGAAGCCGATGTCGGTGTTCTCCTGGGTGGAGGGCGCGTGGAACCTGGTGTACCAGGGCCCCGCTCCGATGACCTTGACGGCCTTACCGTAGACCTGGAACTTGCTCGCGGTCGCGTAGTCACCCGCCGGCAGGTAGACCCCGATGAGCTTGCCCGTGGTGTCCATCCGGACCTTGTCCAGGGCGTTCTGGACGTCCTGGTGGGTGAAGCCGACCGGGACGGCGTAGGCGGCCGGGTCCGGGTTGGCGATCTGTGCCGCCTGCTCCAGGCTGACGAAGTCGATCGCGTAGGTGCTGGTGTTCGCGGCGTCCTTCTGCAGCCGGATCTTGCTGCCCGCCGGGACGGTCCTGCCCAGCAAGACGTTCGCCTCGTCGTAGATGTGCCGGGGTGATCCCGCGCCCGGGGAGTTCCCGGGACCGGTCTCGGCCCCGTACAGCCAGGCGTACTTCGAGGTGAGGTCGATGGCTTTGAGGAAGGTGCCGTCGACGTAGACGTTCAGCTTGGAGTCGATGCCTCCGCCGCCTGCGGCGTCGGGGATGGAGAAGCGGGTCACCAGGGAGTTGGTGCTCGCCCTGGTGGTGAACTCCACGTAGTTTCCGGTGCTGTTGAGCGTGACGGCCTTGCGGCCGGAAGCCTCGCCCGCGAGGTCCCCGACGGTCCGGTTCGGACCCACGACCTGCGCGCCGCCACCGGTGACGGCGTCCTCCGCCTCGTACATGTCGTAGGGCATGTCGGCGCCGCGGCCGACGAAGAGCGAGCTGGTGGAGGTGTTGTTGCCCCGCTTCACCGGGAGTTCGTTGGCATCGTCCGCGATCACGGTCCTGACGGTGTACGAGCCGTTGGACGCCGTCCAGTTGCCCAGGTTCACCGGGGCGCTCGTCGCACCGGCGGCGATCGCGCCGGTGTACGCACCGGTGAGGGTCTTCACCGTGGCGCCCTTGGAGTCGAGCAGGGTCAGCGTGACGGCGTGACCGCCGCCGGCGGACGCCACCGAGCCCTGGTTCTTCAGGGCGACGGAGAAGGTGACGTTCTGGCCGTCGGACGGGGCCGACGGAGAGGTGCTGACTCCGGTGGACACCAGGTCGGAACTGGCGACCGGCTTCACGACCAGGCCGGTCGCACTCGTGTAGGCGTTGTCGGTCTCGTTCTCCTCGATGATCTCGCCGGCCGGGTCGGCGACGGCACCGAGCGTGTACGTGCCCGCGTCACGCGGCCCGATCGCGGCGCTGACCTGCGTGGACGCCCCGGCGGCCAGGGCGCCGACGGACACCGTCGCGACCTTGGATCCGCCGAGCAGGAAGTCGAGCCTGCCGGCCGGCGCCGCGAGGGCGCCGCTGTTGCGGACCGTGGCCGTCAAGGTGACCGGATCCGACTCGACGGGCGCGGCCGGCGCCGCGGTCACCGAGCTGACCTGGAGGTTCGGATTGGATGCCGGCACGCCCCGCACCTGGAACTCCGCGACCTGACCGGCGGGCGCCCCGGTGTTGGAGGTGAACTTCAGCTGGACGTCCGCGACCCGGGCGGTGACCGGAATCGTCACCGCGTTGCCGCTGCCCGGGCTGAACGCGTAGTCCTTCGCGGGGACCAGACCGGTGAAGGACGAGGCGCTCTGCTCCCTGCCGAGGACCTGGATGTTCTGCGTCCTGGCCCCCCAGCTGCTGTCCGGGTTGAGCTTGACGACGACGCTCTCGGTGTCGGCGTTGGCACCCAGCTTCACCGTGAGGGTATGGGGGTATGCGCCCCCGGCACCCTCCCAGTAGGTGGTCAGCTGGTCGTCGTTGGCGTTCTCCGCGACGAAGGTGTGGACCACCGACGAGGCCGTGATGGGTTTGCCGACCGCCAGGTTGGAGCCCGCACCCGTGCTCCCGGTACGGGTGACGGTGCCGCTGTTCGCCGAAGCGTTGCCCGCGGCGTCCCTGGCCCGCACGTAGTACGACACGGTGGTGCCGGCCGGGCGGGTGTCGGTGAACGTGGTGACGTCCCCGGCCACGCTCGTCAACAGCGTGTTGTTCGCGTAGATGTCGTAGCCGGTGACGGCGGTGTCGTCCGTCGACGCCTTCCAGGTCAGCTTGATCTGCCCGGCGGCCGGCTCGGTGTACGCCAGCTGCGACGGGGCGGTGGGCGCCTGGTTGTCACCGGTGACGGGTCCGTAGATCTCCAGCTCGGAGACCTGCGCGCCCGGCTGGACGGTGTTGGCACTGACCAGTACCCGCACATAGCGGGTGGTCGTGGCGTCGAACGCGATCGTCGCCGACTCGCCCGCCGTCGGGCTGAAGCTGTACGCCTGGGACTGCGTCAGGTCGGTGAAGTCCGAGCCGTTGGAACTGCCCTGGATTTTCAGGGTCTGGCTGCGGGTCTCCCAGCCGTCCGGCAGACGCAGCACCACGCGGTCCACCCGCACCGAGGACCCGAGATCGGCCTGGATCCACTGCGGCAGATCGCCGTTGCGGCTCTCCCAGTAGCTGGCCACGTTGCCGTCGTTGGCGTGGGCGGCGACGTACGTCTGGGTGTAGCTGCTGGCCGTGAGCGTGCGTCCGGCTGCCAGGTTCACCGACGACTCGGCCGCGGCGCGCACCTCCAGCTCGGCGAGCTGGCCGTTCCTACACGCGGTGTTCGCGGTGATGTGCGCCCGTACGAACCGGGCCCGGGTGGCCGGGAAGGTGACGGTCACCTTGTTGGAGCTGCCCGGCGCGAAGGTGTAGGTGGCCGAGGTCTTGAGCGTGGTGAAACTGGTGCCGTCGGCGCTGCCCTGGATCGAGAGGGTCTGTCGGCGGCTCCTCCAGTCGGCGGGAAGCCTCAGGGTGACCTGGTCGACGCGGGTGACCTTGCCCAGGTCGCTCTGCACCCATTGGGGCAGGGCGCTGCCCGACCCCTCCCAGTACGTCGACCGGTCTCCGTCCGCGATGTTCGCGGCGGCTCTCCCGGCGGCGGAGCTGCTCGCCGCCGTCCGGTGACCGGCGGCGACGTCCGGGCCGCCGGCCGCCGACGCGTTGAGCGCCGGCCCGCCGACCATCAGCAGACTGGTGGTGAGGGTGGCGGAAAGAACCCGCCATCGTCGGCGTTGCGTTCTCATGTGTCCCCGATCTTCGGCCTCGGCGCAGGGGGCGCGACCGAGGCGCGGCTCTGACTGCGTACCCGTCGGCATGAATTTCTGCGCCCACGGGATGGACTTTTGCGTTTTGCGGTCAGAGAGTTGCAGAGAATTGAGAACCAGTCCACAGTTGCGACAGAAGACCTGAGCGCAAACCGCACTGCGCGCATGTGGCACAACTGACGTGTCACTGACGGCATTTGCCTACGCCCTGACCCGACGTCGCGCGCACGAGCAGCACGCAAGGAGTTGCGTGAATGGTGGGTGGTGAGGGGTGCCGGCTCGTGCGCGGGCCGGCAGACGGGTGCGGGGGTGCGGGGCTTCTGCTCTGCTCCCGTGAACGGCGGTTTCGCCGTCGGCGACGGCGGTCGGGCGCCGACGCGCGCGTCGGGCTGAGTGACCTGACCGGTCGTGCGCTTCGACGGGTCGGTAGCCTGCGGCATCATGATGCGCGCGTGGATGCTGCCGATACTGTTCGTGCTCTGCGGCTCAGTCGTCTCGGCCGGGATGCTCCTGAGGGGAAGCGCCGGGGAGGCCGGAGTCGTCCTGCTGATGTTCGTGCTGCTCGCAGGTGTGAACTCGCCCCTGATCTTCCCGAGGTCGATCAGTGCGCAGGAGGCGCAACGCCGCAGCGCGGTCGACGGCCGGCCGGTCGTCTTCTGGCGGGCGGGCTGCACGTACTGTCTGCGACTCCGTCTCCGGCTGGGCCGGGCCGCGCGGCGACTGCACTGGGTCGACATCTGGCGTGACCCGGACGGAGCGGCGGTGGTGAGGGCGGCCAACCAGGGCGACGAGACCGTGCCGACCGTCCTCGTGGCGGGCCGGCCCCATGTGAACCCCGATGCCGCCTGGGTGCGCGGACAGCTCACTTCCTCCCCGTGAGCGGGCGGGAGAGACCGTCCTCAAGGACGCCTGCTCCACAACTCCCGCTTGCCGCACGGGCCCTGGAAGCGCCACGACGGGCGGGGCCCGCCGGCGCGCACCCCGCTCGTCCGGCCGTACGCCGTGGGTTCAGTCCGACGGGCTCCAGCGGTATCTGACATCCGGCTCGTTCTCCTCGTTGCGGCTGCCGTCGTCGAACTCGACGGCGGTGAACCCGTGCCGCTCGTAGAAGGCCCGCGCCTCCGCGTTGCGTTGGAAGGCGTGGAGGGCGAGCCCTTCGGGGCTGCGCTCCCGGGCCTTCGCCAGCAGCAGGGTGCCGATGCCCCGGCGCCGCGCATCGGGACGCAGATAGAGGTGTTCGAGCTCCTCGCCGTCGACCGAGACGAAGCCGACGGGCTCCACGACTCCTGCCTCGTCCCGGAGTTCGGCCACCCAGACGTCCGTGCCGGGCAGCACGACATGGGTCATCCAGGCGAGCGTGGCCTCGTCGCTGTGCACCCTCGCCAGGTACGGCATGGCGGCGGCGCGGGAATCGAGGAAGAGCCGGGTGAGGCGGTCCGCGTCCTCGACGCGGGCCTCCCGCAGCTGTACCGCGCCTGGGTGCGGTCGGTTGTCCGGTGACATCCGTGGGTCTCCTGTCGGAAGGACCGGGGGACCGGAAAAGGTCCGCGGCATCCTGGTGAGCGCGGTGACCTGGCCACCCGGTGATCGACCGTACGTCGAGACCAGGTCGGATCTCCATAGGATATGAGTGACCGCTCCGCCGTGACACGCCCGCACGGCGCCCGCCCGCCGAAGGAAACGACGTAACGGTGTATCAGCCCGAGGTGTTCGCATTCCCCGAGGACGGCGACCGGATCCCTGCCCTCCCGTTCCCGCCCGGCGCCCCCTCCCTGTGGCTGGTGGACGCCGTACGGCACGGCGGGCGTGCGCAGCGGCTCGCGCCGGGCGTTCTCGATGCCGGCGAACTCGACAGAGCGGCACGCCTGGCCCTCGCGGCCGACCGGAGTTGCTACGTCGCCGCACACGTGGCCCTGCGGCTGCTGCTCGGGGCCCGGCTGGGGGTGGCGCCCGACGCCGTGCCCCTCACCCGGGAGCCCTGCCCGTCCTGCGGTGGTCCGCACGGCCGTCCCGCTACGGGCGGCGGCGTGCACTTCTCCCTGTCACACACCCGCGGAGTGGCACTGCTGGCGTTCGCGGACGCCCCCGTGGGAGTGGATGTCGAAGTGGTCCCGACGCCCGAGGTCGTGTCCGAGATCGCGGGTCAGCTGCATCCCGCGGAGTCGCGCGAGCTGGCGGAACTCCCCGCGGAACAGCGGCCGGCCGCCTTCGGCCGGGTCTGGACCCGCAAGGAGGCCCACCTCAAGGGCGAGGGCACCGGCCTGGCCGGCGGCCTCGCGGCCGAGTACATGGGCACCGGCCTCCTGCCCCGGCCGGGCCCGGCGGGCTGGACGGTCACCGACGTCGAGGTCCCCGCCGGATACGCGGCGGCAGTGGCGGTCCGCGCGGCGGGGCAGCCGCCCGCCCGGGACGGCGACCGGCGAAAATAGCGGGGCGGGCAGATCGTACCGACCGACCGACCGATACGGAGGAGTGGCAGATGCCGCATACACGAGCCGGACAGCAGGCGCGCCCGGAGGACCTGACCGATGTGGCGCGGCTGGTGACGGCGTACTACACGCTGCACCCGGATCCCGCCGAACCGGGCCAGCGGGTCGCCTTCGGCACCTCGGGGCATCGCGGGTCCTCGACGGCCACCGCGTTCAACGAGGACCACATCGCGGCGACGAGCCAGGCGATCAGCGAGTACCGGGCCCAGCAGGGCACGGACGGGCCGCTCTTCCTCGGGGCCGACACCCACGCGCTGTCGGAGCCCGCGCGGGTGACCGCAGTCGAGGTGTTCGCCGCGAACGATGTGACCGTGCTCGTCGACTCCGCGGACGGCTACACGCCGACCCCCGCGGTCTCGCACGCCATCCTCACGTACAACCGGGGCCGCGCCTCGCACCTCGCCGACGGGGTGGTGGTCACTCCCTCGCACAATCCGCCGGGCGACGGCGGGTTCAAGTACAACCCGCCGAACGGCGGCCCCGCCGGGTCGGAGGCGACCGGCTGGATCCAGGACCGGGCCAACGAGATCATCACCGGCGGTCTCAAGGACGTGCGCCGCATGCCGTACGTCCGGGCGCTGGCCGCGCAGTCGACCGGGACGTACGACTTCCTGGGCAGCTACGTGGCGGACCTGCCGTCCGTGCTCGACCTGGACGCGGTGCGCGCGGCCGGTGTGCGGATCGGCGCCGACCCGCTGGGCGGCGCCTCGGTCGCGTACTGGGGCCGCATCGCCGAGCAGCACCGGCTCGACCTGACGGTGGTCAATCCGCTCACCGATCCCACCTGGCGGTTCATGACGCTGGACTGGGACGGGAAGATCCGGATGGACTGCTCCTCGCCGTACGCGATGGCCTCGCTGATCGGGCAGCGCGACCGCTTCTCGATCGCCACCGGCAACGACGCCGATGCGGACCGGCACGGCATCGTCACCCCGGACGCGGGGCTGATGAATCCCAATCACTACCTCGCCGTGGCGATCAACTACCTGTACGCGCACCGGGACCGGTGGCCGGCGGGTGCGGGCGTCGGCAAGACCCTGGTGTCGTCCGGCATGATCGACCGGGTCGCCGCCGATCTCGGCCGGGAACTGGTGGAGGTGCCCGTCGGTTTCAAGTGGTTCGTGGACGGCCTGGCGGACGGGACGCTGGGCTTCGGCGGCGAGGAATCGGCCGGGGCCTCCTTCCTGCGCCGCGACGGGTCGGTCTGGACGACGGACAAGGACGGCATCCTGCTGGCCCTGCTCGCCTCCGAGATCCTCGCGGTGACGGGCGATTCCCCCTCGGAGCACTACGCCGCGCTGACCGCCCGGTTCGGCGAGCCCGCCTACGCCCGGATCGACGCCCCCGCGGACCGCGACCAGAAGGCCGTGCTGGCACGCCTGTCCCCCGAGCAGGTCAGCGCCGACACCCTGGCGGGCGAACCGGTCACGGCGGTCCTCACCTCGGCGCCGGGCAACGGGGCCGCGATCGGCGGGATCAAGGTGACGACGGAGAACGCCTGGTTCGCGGCGCGGCCCTCGGGCACCGAGGACGTCTACAAGATCTACGCGGAGTCGTTCCAGGGCGCCGAACACCTCGCCCGCGTCCAGGAGGAGGCGAAGGCCGTGGTCTCCGCCGCTCTGGAGGCCTGACACCCTCTCCCCTCCCAGGGGCCGGTGCGGGGAGACCCAGGGGCCGGTGCGGGGACACGGTTTCCCGTCTCCCCGCACCGGCCCGCCCGTGCGCCTCGCGCACGGGTGACTGGGTGGGCACATATCCACACCGGTCGATAGAATTCGGGCATGGGAGAGCGGTCTGTCGCGCCGACGGCGCCCGAGCTCGTCCTCGAAACCGATGCGGGGCCACCCACGGTGATGAGTCCGGGCCGGGAGTATCACGTCGGACGCGACCCCTTGAGCGACATCGTCATCGACGACCCCCGGGTCTCGTGGCATCACGCGGTGCTCAGGGCGCTGGACGGCCATTGGTCGATCGAGGACGAAGGCAGCACGAACGGCACGTACACCGGTGGCCGGCGGATCCGGGAGTCGGACGTCGGACCCGGCACACTCCTGCGCTTCGGCCATCCGGAGGACGGGCCGCAGGCCGTGCTGAGCACCTGGCGCGCGCCGGCGCCGGCGCCCCCGCCGGACCGTCCGTCGGCCGTGATGACGCCTGCCGCGACCCACACGTTCCGTCAGCCGACCACCGTACGGCCGCTGCCCGCCCGCACCGTACGGATCGGCCGCGGATCCGGGAACGACCTGGTGGTAGACGATCTGAGCGTCTCCCGCCGCCACGCCGAACTGCTGGCCCATGCGGACGGCACGTACGAGATCGTCGACCTCGGCTCGCACAACGGAACCTTCCTCAACGGTCAGCCGGCCGATCGCGCGCAGGTCTCCCCCGGGGACATCGTCGGTATCGGCCACTCCGCGTTCTGCCTGGTCGGGGACTCGCTGCAGGAGTTCGTCGACACCGGCGAAGTCTCGCTCGACGTCCAGGACCTGGCGGTCACCGTCGACAGGGGACGCAAGACGCTGCTCGATCATGTCGCCTTCCCGGTGGGCGAGAAGTGCCTGCTGGGGGTGGTGGGGCCCAGCGGCGCGGGAAAGTCCACCCTTCTGAACGCCCTGACCGGACTGCGCCCCGCCGACGAGGGGACCGTCCTCTACGACGGCCGCGATCTCTACCACGACTACGCCGAACTGCGCCAGCGCATCGGCCTGGTGCCCCAGGACGACATCCTGCACGCCCAGTTGACCGTGCGCAGAGCGCTCGGGTACGCCGCGGAGCTCCGGTTCCCGCAGGACACGGCCAGGTCGGAGCGCCGGGAGCGGGTGGCCGAGGTGGTACGCGAACTCGGGCTGGAGCAGCGGGCCGACCAGGCGATCCACAGTCTCTCCGGCGGCCAGCGCAAGCGGGTGAGCGTGGCACTGGAGCTGCTCACGAAGCCGTCGCTGCTCTTCCTCGACGAGCCGACGTCGGGTCTCGACCCGGGCATGGACCGTTCGGTCATGCACATGCTGCGCGGTCTCGCCGACGACGGGCGCACCGTCATCGTCGTCACCCACAGTGTGCTGAGTCTGGACGTGTGCGACCGGCTGCTGGTGCTCGCACCCGGCGGGAGGATCGCCTACTACGGCCCGCCGGGGGACGCACTGGCCTTCTTCGGTTTCGCCGAGTGGCCGCAGGCGTTCGAGGCCTTCGAGAACGACCGCGAGCGGCCCTGGGCGGAGGAGTTCGCCGCTTCCCCCTTGCACCGGCGGTACATCGCCAACGCCAGTGCACAGCCCCGGCTGCCGCACGCCCCCGCCGCGACGGTCGCCCCGCCGCCGAAGACCCGCAGCTGGGGGGCGCAACTGCGGACCCTCGTGCGACGGTACGCGGCCGCACTCAGCGCGGACCGGACGTTCCTCGTCATCATGATCGCGCTGCCGTTCGTGATGGGCGCCATGACCCGGGCCCTCGCCGGGAGCCGGCTCACCCAGGAGACGGCCATGAACGCGCTGCTCATCCTGTGTGTCGGCGGTGTCCTGACGGGGGCCGCCAACGCGGTCCGGGAACTGGTCAAGGAACGGGTGATCTACCAGCGCGAACGGGCCGTCGGCCTGTCCAGATCCGCGTATCTGATGTCCAAGGTCGTGGTGCTGGGCACCATCACCGTGCTCCAGGCCGTCGTACTGACCCTGGTCGGTCTCGTGGGCGTCGATCTCAACGCCCCCGGCGGCAAGGGCGTACTCCTGCCACCGCTGGTCGAAATCACCCTGACGGTGGCGCTGTTGTCCTTCACCGCGATGATGCTCGGCCTCCTGGTGTCCGCACTGGTACGCAAGGAGGAGGTCACCATGCCCCTCCTGGTACTGCTCGCGATCGTCCAGGTCGTCTTCTGCGGCGCGCTGCTGAAGCTGCACGGCGTGCCCGGCCTCGAGCAGGTGTCCTGGCTGATCCCCTCCCGCTGGGCGCTGGGCGCCATGGCGGGGACGATCGGCCTGGCGAGGATCGTGCCCGGGAAGCTGACGGCGGACCCCCTCTTCGAGCACTCCGCCGGGATCTGGCTCCTCGACATGGGGATGCTGGTCGTGCTGTCCGCCGTCTTCGGTTTCGCGGTGGCCAGGCTCCTGCGCCGGCACGAACCCGCCATCATGCGGAAGTAGGAGCGGCCCATGGAGGACTTCCGGCCCACCCATGTCGTCCCCCAGGACGGACTCCCCGCCTGGGAGGCGCCCGACGTGTCCCGGCCGACCGAACCGCTCGACCCACTGCTCCCCGTCCAACTCCTCGACCGGCGTGGTGACTGGGGCGAGGTCCTGTGCGCCAACGGCTGGTCGGCGTGGGTCGACGGCCGGCTGCTCGTGGCCGTACCGCGTGACCCGCCGCAGGCCGGGCAGCCCATGGCCCGCACGGCGGACCCGCGGCCTCTGCTGGCCAGGATCCAGGAGTCCCTGGACCGATTCCGCCGTGCGTCCGAGGAACTCGTCGAGGGCCGCATCGACGGCGAGACCTTCCGCCGCCGCACCCAGGGTCTGCGTGCCGGAGTGGTCGTCGACGGCGAGTCGGTGTGGCTGTTCGACGCGGAGCACGAGCGCTGGGTGTACACGGACGGAACCAGGCTGACGACCTACGCGGCCCGGTCCGGCCCCGGCCGGCCGGGCGGCGCCCCGGCGAGCGACGGGGCTCCGGTGTCCGGGGCGGAGCCGGAGGCGACCCGGCTCGTCAATCCCCCGGCGCATCCGCGGACCCGGCCGGGTGATGTGTGATGGCCCCGGCCACGGGCCCGATGGACGATGCCTCACTGCCCGCAGGGCGGCCCTCGGAGCTGATCGGCCGGCAGATCGCCGACTACCTGGTGGAGGGGGAGATCGGGCGCGGCGGGATGGCGGTCGTCTACCGCGCCAAGGATCTGCGGCTGGACCGGACGGTCGCGCTCAAGCTGCTCGCTCCGGAACTCGCGCGCAACGACACCTTCCGCAAGCGGTTCACCCATGAGTCGCGGGTGGCCGCCGCGATCGACCACCCGCACATCGTGCCGATCTTCGAGGCGGGCGAGACCGAGGGCATCCTCTACATCGCCATGCGCTACGTGGCCGGGCAGGACCTGCGTGCCCTCATCGACCGGCAGGGGCCGCTCCCCCTGGGAACCGCGGTCCGGATCGCGGCCCAGGTGGCGTCCGCCCTCGATGCCGCCCACGATCACGACCTGGTGCACCGGGACGTGAAGCCGGGCAACATCCTGGTCGCGGCGGGCACGGACAGCGACCATCCGGAGCACGTGTACCTCACGGACTTCGGCCTGACGAAGAAGTCGCTGTCGCTGACCGGCTTCACCTCCGTCGGCCAGTTCGTCGGAACGCTCGACTACGTGGCGCCCGAACAGATCTCGGGCCGCCCGGTGGACGGGCGGTGCGACGTCTACAGCCTCGCGTGCGTCGTGCACGAGACGCTGGCCGGGGCCCCGCCCTTCCAGCGCGACGACGACATGGCGCTGCTGTGGGCGCACCAGTTCGATCCGCCGCCGCCGCTGACGGGGCTGTGCCCCGGTCTCCCGGCCGGTGTCGACGCGGTGCTGGCCCGAGCCCTGTCGAAGAGTCCGGACGACCGCTACGACTCGTGCCTCCAGTTCGTGGCCGCGCTGCGCGCCGCAGCGCGGGGCGAGGCGCGGGGCGGGCATCCGCCGACGCGGGTGGACCGGCGGGTCGGCGCCTGGCAGTCGGGGCCCGAACCGCCGCCCGCCCCGCCCCGGTGGGCCTTGCCGGTCTTCCCCGGGTACGCGGGTTAGGTCCTGTCCTCGGCATCCACCTCGCCGCGCCGGTGGACTCGGGTGGCGAGCATCCCGCCGAGGAAGCCCGTACCGAGCCCCCACAGAACGGCGAGTCCGAGCGCGGTCCACAGCTTCGGTCGCAGCAGTACCTCGCCGCCCAGCCCTCCTCCGAGGTCACCGAGGCCCAGCAGGGACAGGCCGTAGTGCGCGGAGATCCGCACGAGCAGGCAAACGGCGAGCACGGTGAGGGTGAGTGCCGCGGCCATGTGCAGGGCGTGCCGCCAGGGGCGCGTCCGGGCCGGGGAGCGCGCGGCCGCCACGAACGAGGCCCCCAGGGTGAACAGCGCGGCGGCGACGACACACCACCAGGCACGGCCGTCCTGCTCGGCGAGCGTCCCGACGTTCAGGGTGGAGAGGTCCGGCGTCCGCAGAACGGAGTCCAGTACCTGCGGCATCGGCAGTCCGAACGGGCCGTCCACCTTCCCTTCCCAGGACGCCCCGAGCCCGAGGGTGAGCACCAGCCAGACGACGTTGGGCAGGCCGAGCAGGATCACCGCGAACGTCTCGGCGGGATGCCCGCGGGTCGCCGCGACGACGAGTGCGATGACCAGGCCCACCACCACGTAGGCGAGCAGCAGCGCCACCATCGCGTACGCGGCCGGGCGCACGGACTCCTGGTGGCGCACCAGGTACGCGGGAAGCGGCGCGCCGCGCGAGACGAGCAGGGCCAGGAGGAGGACGCCTGCCAGCCAGAGCAGGCCGAGGACGAGGGTGAGGGGGATCTCGGCACGGAATCCGGCCCGGGGTGAGGAGTCCAGCACGTCGTCGATGACCCCGCCCGTCGGGTCGGCCCCGGGGAAGTCGAAGGTCTGCCGGGCGAGGAGCGACAGGACGATGAGCACCAGGGCCCACAGCACCGCGATCCGGGCGGCCCAGCCGGCCAGTTCACGGGTGGTGGCCACGGCGCGGTGTCTCAGGGGGCGAAGGAATCCGGCGGCGACGGCCAGCGCGCCGACGAGGGTGACCGAGAGGGGAAGCACGGAGATGTCCGCGTGGGTGCGGGCCAGTTCCCCCGCGTTACCCGACAGGGCGACCGACCCGCCCGCCGCCATGACGACGACGGCCGCGACCACGCGGGGGAAGGAACCGCCGGGGAGTCCCGCGGCGCCCGCCGCCCACAGGCCGAGGGCGGCGGTGGCGCCCATGACCACGAACCCCGCGGCAACGGCCGACAGCGCGTCGCCCCAGCCGTGCGCGACGCGGTTTCCCGTGCGGGCGAGGCCCGGTCCCTGTGACGTCACGGGCCCCACGCTAGGGAGCCGCGCCGCGGGCCGCCCCTCGGGTGGGCCGACCGCGTCGGCTTGCGTGCTGCGCGGCCACCGGGCACACAATGACTCATACCGTAAGAATTCGGAACCGATCCTGGCGTGGGGAAGAAGAGCCGTGAGTGACCAGCCGCCGTCGTCCGGCCGCCCGACGGGGCCGCCCTCGGGTCCGCTTTCGGGTCCTTCACGGGAGGGGCCCGTACCGCCCCCTCCCGAGCGCCCGTCCGGTCCGCCCTCAGGCGGCGGTCAGGGCGGGCCCGGTGGACCCGGCGGTCCGGGAGGGACCCCGCAGGGACCGGGAGGCGGCCCCCGCAGCCCTTGGTGGCGGTCGGTCCCCAAGGTGGCGACGATCGTCGTCGCCCTGGTCGCGGCGGTGGTGGTGACCGTCGTCCTCACCCGGCCCGGCGGCTCCGACAAGGAGGGCGGGGAGGTGTTCCTCGAGGCGGCGGGCTCGACCGGTCCTGATCCCTTCACCGGCTCGACCGCGCGCAGCAGCGCCTCGGACGCGTCGCCGACCACCGTGCCGAGTCCGGTGGCGAGCGCCTCCCGCACGCGGTCCCACGTCACCCAGGCCGTGGACGGTTCGGCCCCCGGCCTGTACGGCGGCACCCGGAAGGTCTCCGCCTGTGACGTGGAGAAGCAGATCACCGCCCTCACCGGCCAGCCCGCCAAGAACCAGGCCTTCGCCTCGGTGGAGGGCATCACCCCGTCCCAGGTCCCGGCGTATCTGCGCGCGCTCACACCGGTCCAGTTGCGGCTCGACACCCGCGTGACCAACCACGGCTACGTGAACGGCGCGGCCACCGGTTACCAGGCGGTCCTCCAGGCCGGAACGGCGGTGCTGATCGACGACCGCGGGGTGCCCAGGGTGCGGTGTGCGTGCGGCAACCCGCTGCTGCCGCCGGTCGCGCTGAAGGGGACGCCGCAGCAGAAGGGCAAGGCCTGGCCCGGGTACCGGCCCGGGGACGTGGTGGTGGTGGAGCCCGCCGCCGAGCCGGTGGACGTCTTCATCATGTTCGACCCCCGGACCGAGACCTGGTTCAAGCGGGACGCGGGTGACACGGGGGGCGGTGACAAGAAGACGCGTCCGCCGGCCGACTCGAGCGCCTCGCCGTGTCCGCCGCGGTCCGGCGGCGGTGCGGCCGAACCCTGCCCCTCGGACTCCTCTTCGCGTTCCCCGGCGTCCGATGAGCCGTCGGCGCCCACGACGGAGCCCGGTGAGCCGTCGAGGCCGCCCTCGCCACCTCCCTCGTCCGAGGAGCCGCCCCCGCCACCGCCGCCCTCCTCCGAGGCGCCGCCGACGTCCGAGTCGGCCCCCGAACCCGTGACACCGCAGACCGGAGAGTCGCAGGTTCCGCCGCCCGCGCCACCGGCGTCGGGCGACGGCGCCTCGATCAGGAGAACCGTCTAGGAGTGCTCGGTCACGGCCCGCCGGTGGCCCGGCGGGCCGTACGCCGTCAGGGTGTGGACACGGTGGGCCGCGGCGCCGTCGCCATCCCGCTCCCGATGAAGAAGCTCGGGTGCGGCGGCTGGTTATAAGCCGTGTTCTGCCAGGCCAGGGCCGTGCGGTAGGTGGTGTCGTGCAGCAGTGTGGTGATCTTCGTGCCGGTCTCGTACGGGGTGGAGTAGATCCGCAGGGCGGTGTTGTTCGTGGTCGCCCAGACCACTTCCTCGCGCCAGTCGCCGAACAGGTCGCCCGAGAGCGCGGGGGTGGCCTTGGTCCCGTTGTTCGAGTGGACCGACGCCCCGGTCAGCTGCCGGGTGTCGCCGGAGGTGCCGTACTTGTCGATGTGGGTGCCGTCGAGGAGCTCCCGGGTGGTGTCGCCGTCCCACCAGGACAGGAAGTTGGCGCTGGAGGGCTTGCGGCTCGCGACGACGGCGCCCTTGGGGTTGCGTACCCCGTCGGCCGCGGACGACCAGGACTCGGCGCCCGCGCTGCCGGACCAGATGTCGTCACTGACGCCGCGTCCGTTGTCGCCGTCGGCGGGCGTCGACCAGATGACCTGTCCGGTCCTCGCGTCCGCCATCCACGACGAGGGCTTCGAGCTGTCCTCGTCGACCTTGAACTCCTCCGGTCCCGGGCGGGACGGGTCCAGGTCACCGACGTGCATGGCGTCGCCGTGGCCGTTCTTCGTGGTCCACAGGGCGTTGCCGTTGTCGTCGACGGCCATCGCGCCGTAGACGATCTCGTCCTTGCCGTCGGCATCGACGTCGGCGACCGACAGCTGGTGGTTGCCCTGTCCGTCGTACCCCTTGCCGGAGTTGGTCGAACTGTTGGTGTCGAAGGTCCAGCGCCGGGTGAACGCCCCGTTGCGCCAGTCCCAGGCGGCGATCACCGTACGCGTGTAGTAGCCGCGCGCCATGATCAGCGAGGGCCTGGAGCCGTCGAGATAGGCGGTGCCCGCGAGGAAGCGGTCGACGCGGTTGCCGTAGCTGTCGCCCCACGAGGAGACGGTGCCCCGCGCGGGGACGTAGTCGACGGTGCCCATGGCGGCACCCGTCTGCCCGTTGAACATGGTCAGGTACTCCGGGCCGGACAGGACGTAGCCGGAGGAGTTGCGGTAATCGGCCGACGCGCTGCCGATCACGGTGCCCCTGCCGTCGGCACTGCCGTCGGCGGTCTTCATCGCGACCTCGGCCTTGCCGTCGCCGTCGTAGTCGTACACCTGGAACTGGGTGTAGTGCGCACCCGAACGGATGTTGCGGCCCAGGTCGACGCGCCACAGCCGGGTGCCGTCGAGCTTGATCCCGTCGACGATCGTGTTGCCCGTGTACCCGGACTGGGAGTTGTCCTTGGCGTTGGTGGGCTGCCACTTCAGTACGAAGTCGAGTGCGCCGTCCCCGTCGAGGTCGCCGACGGACGCGTCGTTGGCCTCGTAGGTGTAGGCGACGCCGTCGGGTGTCGTACCGCCGGCGGGCGGGCTGATGGGCACGTCCTTGTAGCCGCTGCGGAACTGGATCGCGTGCACGGAGTCGCCCTGCTCGACGCCCGAGACGACCGCGCGCACCGTGTAGTCGGCCGAGTTCGGGGCCCCGGCGTGGAAGTAGTTCGTCGAGCCGGTCACGGGCGAGGCGTTGACCTTCGTACCGGCCCGGTAGACGTTGAAGGACACGCTGTCGGCGTCGGTGGCGAGCCAGCGCCAGCTGATCAGGTTGCCGGCGTCGGTGTGGACGCTGACGACGCCGCGGTCCAGCGCCTCCGCCTGGCGTGCGGTCGCGGCGTGCGAGGTCTGGCCGGTGACGACCAGTCCCGCGGCGGCCAGCAGACCCGCGGTGAACGCGCCGAGCAGGGTGCGGATGCGGGGGGTACGGCGTCCGCGGGGGGTTCGGGGATGCTCAGGAGCCACGGTGCGTGCCTTCCGGAGTGGGGACGGGTGGGGTACACCTCTGTGGCTGCCGGAGCCGGAAAGGTTGCCGCCCGGGCGGAACGGATGTGCGGCGGGCCGTGGGTGGGCCCGCTTCACCCGTCTGCCACCGCACGGTGGCGGGCCCGGCCGGGGGTGCGCAGGCTGTCCGCAGAGCTGCCGATGCGCAGCGGGCAGAGCCAGATGGGGGTGCGACGTGCCGGACGCCGGTGCACCGGACCCAGGGGCGCCCCGGGCCGACGACATGGCCGGCGCGCTCCTGGACACACTGTTCAGCCAGTCCGTCGTGGGGCTGCACGTGCTGGACACGGAACTGCGGGTCGTACGCGTCAACTTCCTGTCCGACACGGTCGAGCCCGACCGGATCGTAGGGCTGTACTTCACCGACGCCTACCTGCTCGACGAGCCCGAGGAGGCGGAGCATCTGCTGCGCGGGGTGCTGGAGAGCGGGGCGCCGGCACTGAAGCGGGTCATCCGAGGAAGGCTCAGGGAGGCCCCCGGTCCCTGCCGCAGTCTGATGGTCACTGTCCACCGCCTGGACGCCCCCTCCGGCCGGCCGCTCGGACTGCTGGCGGCGGTCGTCGACGTCAACGAACGGGAGAAGGCGCGCGCCCGGGCCGGCCGCCTGGAGGCCGTACGCCGGGAAGTGGGCCATTCCCTCGACATGGCGGCGACGTGCGAGGGGCTCGTCGCCGCGCTGGTCCCGGGGTTCGCCGACTTCGCCGTGGTCGAGGTGGTCGACGAGGTCCTGCGCGGGGCGGACCCGCCGCTGGGGCCGATGGGACGCGATGTCCCGCTGCGTCGCGCGGCCGTGCGCGGGGCCGGCGGGGACGAGCTGGTCGGAGAGCTGCGACGGCTGTCCGACCACACCCCTTTCGCACTGGCAGCCAACGACCTGCGCCCCCGGCTCGTGGCTCTCGGGCCGGACACCCCCTGGCTGGACGCCGATCCCGTCACGGCCCGGATGATCGAGGTGACCGGGGCCCACTCCCTGATCGTGGCCCCGATGAAGGTCCACGGCGCCGTCCTCGGCCTGGTGAGTCTCTACCGGTGCCGGGGCAGCGAACCGTATGACGAGAACGACCTCCCCCTCGCCCTCACGGCGTCCGCGCACACGGCACTGAGCATCGAGCACGCCCGGCGCTACGAGCGCGACCACGTGATCGCCTCGACGGTCCAGCGCAGGCTCCTGCCCCAGCTCGACGGCGTCCGCACCGCCGTGGAGACCGCGCATGCGCTGCTTCCGGGGCGCAACAGCGGCTGCTGGTTCGACACCATCGGGCTGTCCGGTGCGCGGACCGCGCTGACCATCGGCAACGTCGAGGGGCACGGACTCCAGACCGCCATCACCATGGGGCAGCTCCGCACGGCCATCCACGCCCTGGCCGGCCTCGACCTGGACCCGGACGAGGTGCTGGCCCGGCTCAACGACACGGCCGACCGGCTCGCCATCGAGCGCCGTTCCCTGCCGCCCGGCGACTCCCTGCACCGACAGCCGCTGACGGCGACCTGCCTGTACGCGGTCTACGACCCGTTCACCCGGACCTGCACGATGGCGCGGGCGGGACACCCGCCGCCGGTCGTGGTCGGTCCGGACGGGCGTCCGGTCCCCCTCGACGTGCCCGAGGGGCCGCCGCTGTTCTCCAGCGACTGCGCCCCGTTCGCCACCGCGGCCGTCGAACTCGACGAGGGCAGCGTGCTGGCCTTCCTCACGGGTTCGCTCCTGCCCGCCGACGGGTCCGTGACCAGGGTGCAGGACGCCCTCGCCCGTCCGGACCGCGGCCTGCAGGAGCTGTGCGACGCCATCGTCTACAACCTGCCCGCCGAAGCCCGTCCGGACGGCGCCGCCCTCCTGCTCGCCAGGACGGGTGTCGTCCCGCCCGACCGGGTCGCGACGTGGGACCTGGCCCACGACCGGACCACGCCCGCCGTCGCCCGCACCCTGGTGCGGGACCGGCTCGAAGGATGGGACCTCGACGAGGGCACGGTCGAGGCGACCGAGCTGATCGTGAGCGAGCTGATCACCAACGCGGTGCGCTACGGAACTCCGCCGCTGCGGCTGCGGCTCCTGCTGGACAGCACCCTCACCTGCGAGGTCCACGACACCAGCCCGGTGTCACCGCATCTGCGTCACGCCCGCACCGTCGACGAGGGCGGCCGCGGGCTGTTCATCGTCTCCCAGCTCGCCACGCACTGGGGCACCCGGTACAGCCTCGGCGGCAAGGCCCTGTGGACCGAGCAGGAGGTCCCGGCCGACGACACCTCCTGACGCGGAGCGCCCCGACGCGGACACGGGTGCGGCGCACCACGGCGGTCGGGCCGTGGTGCGCCGCGGTCAGGGCGTCGGCAGCCGCCCCGGGTTCAGCGGGCGGTCGCCGAGGTCAGCGGCGGCCGCCGTAGCGGTGACCCCAGGACTTGGAGTCGACCTTCTGGCCGTGCTCGTCGCGGAGGGTCGCCGTGTCGCTGTTGTCCCAGACGTAGCGGCGGAGGTCCTGGTAGACGTCGGTGCGGGTGTCGCGGCCGACGCCGGTGTGCACACGCACCGAGGAGCGGCCGGGCAGACGCAGGTCGAACCGGTAGGTGCGGTGGCTCTCGTCGCGCAGGGTCCAGCCGCGCAGGTTGACCGCGTGACGGCTCGTGTTGGTGACCGTGACCCATTCGGCGTTCAGGCTGCGGTTCGAACCGTCGTCGTGGCCGGGGCTGTTGTACTGGATCTTGCCCAGGACGACGGCCGAGCGCTGGTCGTGACCGCGTCCGTGGCCGTGGCCGTGGCCGTGGCCGTGGCCGTGGTCGTCTGCGACCGCCGGGAGAGCGGCGGCTGCCATCAGCGCGCCGGCGGCGAGA
This sequence comes from Streptomyces sp. NPDC005803, assembly GCF_040630435.1. Lineage (NCBI taxonomy): Bacteria > Bacillati > Actinomycetota > Actinomycetes > Kitasatosporales > Streptomycetaceae > Streptomyces > Streptomyces sp. NPDC005803. Next base: position 305,099 of record NZ_JBEXXO010000006.1, read on the forward strand.
ACGGTGGCGGTGATCCGTCGTGCGGAACGGGACATGAAGACCCCTCAAGGACAGGCCCGGGCCCTGCGGTCCGGGCGTTGTTCGGTCCCGGCGTCGTACCGGGAAGGCAAACTCTGGCCCCGCGGCCGGGCACCTGGGCACCGCCTCGGTATGTGTTACGAAGTACAGACATTTCCGTCACAGGCGACTGTAGGCGGCATGCACCGAGAGCTCCGGGTACCTGTCAATTCCTGCCCGCTGCATCCACCCGCGCGGCGTCAGGTTGACGCCGACCGCTGCGGACCAGGTCTTCCCGGCGCGCCCGTACGGGCCGGACCGCCCTCCAGTCCGGGACCTGTAACAACCGCCGTCGCACCGCACCTGAACACCCGTTCCGTTACCCCGGGAAAGCAGCACGGAGGTTCCCTCGAACAGCGGCCGAACGCTGCGATTGCGCCGGCCCGGCAGGAGTGGTTGAGTGACCCTTGAAGCTATGAATCGAGGTTCAGAACATCATGGCCTACCGGTCCACCGCCCGCACCGAGGCGACCCGGCTCGCACACCGGGAGCGGCTGCTCGACGCCGCACGCGAGCTGCTGGCCGAGGGTGGCTACGCCGCGGCGAGCATCGCCGCGCTCGCCGACCGTGCGGGCGTCGCCACCGGCAGCGTCTACAACCACTTCGCCTCCAAGCAGGTACTGCTGGCCGCCGTCTTCCGTCATGTCGCCGGTCACGAACTTCAGGCGGTGCGGGAGGCGGTACGGGCGGAGGGCGGGGCCGCGCAGCAGGTGCGGGCACTGGTCGAGGTGTTCTCGTACCGCGCGCTGCGCACTCCGCGCACGGCATGGGCGCTGCTGGCCGAGCCGGTCGATCCACTCGTCGAGCAGGAGCGGCTGACGTATCGGCGCGGCTACCACGGGCTGGCCGAGTCGATCGTCGCGGCGGGTGTGGCCACGGGGGAACTGCCCGGCCAGGACCCGCGGCTCTCGGCCGCCGCCGTCATCGGAGCGGTCAGTGAGGCGCTGCTCGGACCGCTCTCCCCCGTCGGCGAACGCACCGACCCCGGCCCGGTCGTGGACGGCATCACGGCCCTGTGCCTCCGGGCCGTCGGGGCCGGTCCGCCGTCTCCGCGCGCCGAACCCACCGCACCCCGGACAGGAGCTCCGTCATGACCACCACCGCACCCCAGGCCGGCCCGCACACCGGTGCGGCGGTCCCGCGCCGCACGCACGAGGTCACCAACCAGGCGCCGCCCCGTGCCGGCCTCGACGAGTACGGCACCAACACGTCCCTCGTCCAGGCCGTCACCGCGTTCGGCGCCGGGTGGCACGGACAGGAGCTGCACGGGATCGGCCGGCTGGTCGGCTCGCCGGAGTTCCAGCGCGACGCCGAACTCGCCCACACCTCTGCGCCCGTCCTGCGCACCCATGACCGGTACGGCAACCGGATCGACGAGATCGACTTCCACCCCGCCTACCACGAGGTCATCGGCGCGGCCGTGGGCCACGGGGCGCACACGGCGGGCTGGGCCGATCCCAAGCCGGGCGCCGCCGTCGCACGGGCGGCGACCTTCATGCTCTTCGCCCAGATCGAACCCGGCCACGCGTGTCCGATGTCGATGTCGCACGCCGTGGTCCCGGTGCTGCAGCGCGATCCCGAGGTGGGCCGGGACTGGCTGCCCGGCCTGCTGAGCCGCTCGTACGACCCCCGGCCGGTCGCCCCGGCCGGCAAGTCCGGTCTGACCTTCGGCATGGGGATGACGGAGAAGCAGGGCGGGTCCGACGTCCGCGCCAACACCACCCGGGCCGTCGCGGTGGCGTCCGACGCGCAGGGCCGGGCGCATCTGCTGACCGGCCACAAGTGGTTCTTCTCCGCCCCGCAGTCGGACGCCTTCCTGGTCCTGGCGCAGGCGGAGGCGGGCCTCACCTGCTTCCTGGTCCCCCGGGTGCTTCCCGACGGGACACGCAACACCGTCCGGATCCAGCGGCTGAAGAACAAGCTCGGCAACAAGTCGAACGCTTCCGGTGAGGTCGAGTTCGAGGACACCTGGGCCCTGCGGGTCGGCGAGCCCGGCCGGGGCGTCCCCACGATCATCGAGATGGTCAACCACACCCGTCTGGACTGCGTGCTCGGCACCACGGCGGGCATGCGCCAGTCCGTGTCCGAGGCGATCTGGCACGCACGCCACCGCAGCGCCTTCGGCGCGCGGCTGGCCGACCAGCCGGCGATGACCGCGGTCCTCGCGGACCTCGCGCTGGAGACGGAGGCCGCGACCTGGACGTCGATGCGGCTGGCCCACGCGTACGAGGCGGACGGCGGCGAGCAGGAGGCGATGTTCCGGCGGCTGGCCACCGCGGTGTCGAAGTACTGGATCTGCAAGCGGGGCCCGCACCACGCCTACGAGGCGCTGGAGTGCCTGGGCGGCAACGGCTACACGGAGGACTGGCCGCTGGCACGCCGCTACCGGGAACAGCCGGTGATGGCCGTGTGGGAGGGCTCGGGCAATGTCATCGCCCTCGACGTGCTGCGCGGGATCGCCCGGACGCCGCAGTCCCTTGAGGCGTTCTGGGCCGAGCTGGACGGCACGTCCGGGGCCAGCGCCGTACTGGACGCGCACATCGGCCGGGTGCGGCGGGATCTGGCCGAGGACCTGCGCGATCCCGTCGCGGCGCAGACCCGGGCGCGGGCCACGGTCGAGGGCATGGCGCTGGCGCTGCAGTCCTCGCTGATGCTGCGTCACGCGCCGGCGGCGATGGCCGGAGCCTTCGTCGAGGCCCGGCTCGGTGAGGGCCGCGGCCACCAGTACGGGATCCTGCCGCGGGGCACCGACGCGGCGGCGGTCGTGGCCCGGCACTTCGGCGAGGCTTAGGCAGCTGTCCGGGCCCGGCCCGCCCGGCCGTCACGGTCCGCCGGGCCGGGCGGCCCGGCCCGGGCTCCCGGTGGACCGGGCGAGCAGGACCACCGAGCAGACGGCGGCGAACGCGCACCAGGTGGAGACGAACTCCAGGCGCCACAGTGCGGCACAGACCGCGGCCCCGCCCGCGACCAGCACGCCGAGCCGCACCAGCACCCGGTCGCCGGACAGGAGCAGGGCTCCGACGGTGGCCAGGAGATAGCCCGCCACGAGCAGGCCGGGGTGCGGAAGGCCGAGGACGTACCCGACGGTGTGTCCACGGATCTGTGCCGTCACCGGCCGGGTCGCCAGACTGTGCGCGAGGGCGGCCGAGGTCACGGCCCCCGCCGCGAGGGGCACCGCGAGCCGGCGCCGGGCCTGTGGCGGGGCGGCGCAGAGCACGCCCAGCGGCACCCACAGCGCCAGGGCCGGCAGCGCGATGACCGCCCAGGCCGTGGTGGCCGGTCCGGCGCCGCCGTCCGCCTGCCGGACCACGGACTCGATGATCTGGTGGGCGCCCAGCAGCAGCGGCAGCGCCGCGAGCGGGAGGTCCCGGAGGCGGCGGGTGCGGGTGACGCAGAGCGCGCCGACGGCCGCGATCGCCGTGCCCGCGACGAGGTCGGCGCTCGCACTCCAGCACATGGCGCCACCCGGGGTTCTCGCATGGGGCGGCCGGTCCTCATCGCGGTCGCTCCCCCGCTCACGCTACGGGCCGCCCCGGCGGGTTCGGATGAGGACACTCCGACTTCTTGACCGGTGCATGCCGTTGACGTACCGTCACCGCTGTTCGCATACAAGAACTCGGTTCACCATGCGGAACATCACGGGACATCGTTCCGATGGCCGAGGGATTGCCTGCCACCGCACCAAACCACTCATTGGTGCCTGCGGAGGACTCCGCAGGCGGTGAAAGGAACACCCAGTGCGTACCAGAAACCAGCATGCCAGACGCAGGGGCGGCCGGGCAGCCGCCTCGTTCGTCGCGATCGCCGCGCTCGTTCTCGCGGGGCTGACCGCGCTCTTCGCCACCGGTTCCGCGACGGCGGCCCCCGCAGCCGGCTCGTACAGCCTGTCGAACGCCGCCAGCGGACTGTGTCTGGAGGTCCCCGGCGCGGGGACCTCCGACGGCGTCCAGCTCGCCCAGCGTGCCTGCAGCGGCGCCGCGAACCAGACGTGGCAGCTCAAGGCCTCCGGCAGCGGCTACACCCTGGCCGCCGCGCACAGCGCCAAGTGCGCCGGGGTCCGAGGCGCGTCGACGAGCGCGGGCAAGGCCGTGGAGCAGCAGAGCTGCACCGGCGGATCCGGTCAGGTGTGGACGCTCGCCCAGGTCAGCGGCAGCACGTACCAGGTCGTCAACGCCAACGGCGGCAAGTGCCTGAACGTGAAGGACAGTTCGACCGCGGCCGGCGCCCTCGTCCAGCAGAACTCCTGCGACTCGGTGACCAGCAAGCGCTGGACGTTCACCGCGGCCGGGTCGACTCCGACCGACCCGCCCACGGATCCGCCGACCGACCCGCCGACGAACCCCGGTTCCCCGCCCGCCTGGCCGACGCCCACCAGCAGCCAGGCCGTGACCGCGACGATGAAGGTCTCCGGCACCTACGACGGCGGCCTGAAGCGCTTCTACGGGAGCGGCGACCTGGGCAGCGACGGCCAGGACGAGGACCAGCCGGCCCTGATCGAGCTGGCGGACGGCGCCACGCTGCAAAACGTCATCCTCGGATCCCCCGCCGCGGACGGTGTGCACTGCCTGGGCGCCTGCACGCTGAAGAACGTGTGGTGGCAGGACGTGGGCGAGGACGCCGCCACCTTCCTCGGCGGATCCTCCTCGCTGGTGCGCACGGTCGACGGCGGCGGCGCGAAACTGGCGGACGACAAGGTGTTCCAGCACAACGGCGGAGGCACCCTGATCATCAAGAACTTCCAGGTCCAGGACTTCGGCAAGCTCTACCGCTCGTGCGGCAACTGCTCGACCCAGTACGGCCGCCACGTGCAGGTGCAGAACGTGTGGGTCACCGCGCCCGGCGACGGTCTCGTGGGGATCAATCCCAACTACGGTGACACCGCCCGCCTCTCCGGCGTGACGATCTACGGCGACGGCGACCGTGACATCGACGTCTGCACCAAGTACAAGGGTGTGACCAGCGGCGAGCCCAGCAAGACGGGGACCGGCCCGGACAGCACGAACTGCCTGTACGCCACCTCCGACATCACCTATGTCGACTGATCACCGGTGACGTGCCCGGCCCGCCCGCCCCGGCATCGGGGCGGGCGGGCCCGCGGCTCGTCGGGGCCGGGCAGGACTCAGGCCGTCGCGTCCGACCAGGCGTACGGCGGCGGTACGGGCCCGTCCCCGGGCCCCGCGCCGGCCTGACCCAGCTCACGGTCGGCCACACTCATCAGCTGACCCGCGACATCGCGCATCGCGCGGCTCGCCGCCAGTTCGTCACCGATGGTGGGCACGTCCGGATCCTGGGGACTGCACCGGGCGACCCCGTGACCGGTGAGTTTCGCCGTACCGGTGTCCAGCACCGCCTCCGCCTTCGTCGTCCCGTGGTCCTCCGACAGATCGACCCGGACCGTCCACTCCTCCGTGCGATTCATCGTGCACCTCCCGGCCCGCACCGGCAGGCAGGCGCCGCCGCCGTACGGGTCCACTCCCAGCATGCCCCCAACCGGCCCGGCACGCCCGTTCCTGCCCGCCGGGTCCCTCTCGGCCTGCGCGGATCCCCGGACCGCCCTACGATGCGAAGACCACGCCCGCAGCGGCCGGGCCGCGACCCTCGCCCTCCGGGTCACCAGCGTCGGCCTCCCGGACCGACCCGCCACGACGGACCCTGTGGCGCGGATGGCCCTACCTGCCCTGCGGAGCGGCCCATGAACCGGCGTCGTCCTCCCCGCCCGGCCAGCGCCGAGGAGTTGCTCACCACCCTCCAGGACCTCACCTCACGGGCGCGCCGGGAGGTCGAGCTGCACCAGGCGCGGGTGGAGCTGGCCGAGGCACTGCAGCGTGAGATGCTGCCTCCCGCCCTGCCGGACCTGCCCGGTCTGCGGACCGCCGCCCGGTACGCCCCGGCGCGCAGCGGCCTGGACATCGGCGGCGACTGGTACGACGGGTTCCGGCTGCCGGACGGTTCGCTGGCCTTCGCCATCGGGGACGTGCAGGGGCACGACGTCGAGGCGGCGGCCTTCATGGGCCAGATACGGATCGCGATGCGCGCGCTCGCGACCACGGCGACCGACCCGGGCGAGGTGGTGCGCCGCACCAACGACCTGCTGCTGGCCGTGGACTCCGGTCTCCTGGCCACCTGCACCTTCGTCCGGCTCGATCCGCGGACCGGCGAGCTCCGCAGTGCCCGTGCCGGTCATGTGGGGTCGGTGTGGGCCACGGCCGACGGGCGGTCGGGCATCGCCGAGGACGAGGGCGGTCTGCCGCTCGGGATCCAGAGCGGTGAGGAGTACCCGGTCACCACCCGGCGGCTCACGGCCGACGGAGCCTTCGTCCTGCTCACCGACGGCGTCGTCGAGGGGCCGTCGTACCCCATCGACGAGGGGCTCGACGCCGTGGTGCGGATGGTGCGCTCACGCGTCGGCGACGACGCGGAGGAACTGGCGGACGCGATCCTGGGGACCGCGGAACGGACCGGGCACGAGGACGACGCCGCCGTACTCGTCCTGCGCCACGAGGCCTTTCCCGTCGTTCCCCGATGAGGCGGCGGGGACCGGCGCGTGTCACGCGGCCGCCTCGTGTCGCGGCCGGTGTCTGATGTGAACCGTGATCCGCAGCGAGAAGAACCGACGCGCGGCCGTGGCGTCACTGCGCGTCCTGGTCGTCGCAGGTGCGTACTACGCGGCCGCGGACCTGGGACTGCTCCGGGAGGTCACCGTGCACGGGGCGGTGGTCAGCCCCCTGTGGCCGCCGACCGGAATCGCGCTGAGCGCCCTGCTGTACCGGGGGCTTCGCGTCTGGCCCGGGATCGCGCTCGGTTCCCTCCTCGTCATCACCAACCTCACCGGCTCGGTGACGGCGTCCACCGCCCTCGTCGTGGCGGGCAGCACGCTCGCGCCCGTCTCCGCGTTCCTGCTGCTGCGCCGCGTCGGATTCCGTACGGAGCTGGACCGGCTGCGTGACGGCGTCGCCCTGGTCTTCCTGGGCGCGATGGCCGGCATGGTCGTCAGCGCGACCACGGGGACCGCCGTGCTGATGGCCGACGGCAAACTGCCCGCGAGCGGGTTCTGGTCGGTCTGGGCGGCGTGGTGGGCCGGGGACGTGATGGGCGTGCTCGTGGTCACCCCGCTGCTGCTCGTGCTGCGCAAGCTGCGCAGGCCGCGGCTCACCGACCGGTGGGCGGAGGGGAGCGCGCTGCTGGTCGTCGCGGTGCTCGGCACGCTGCTCGCCACCCGCAGCTCGCTGTCGATGCTCTATCTGGTGTTCCCGATCCTCATCTGGGCGGCGCTGCGCTTCCAGCTCGCGGGAAGCGCGCCCTGCGCGCTGCTCATCTCCGTCCTGGCGATCGTCGCGGGAACGGACCGGGTGGGTCCCTTCACCGCCCACACCATGGTCGAGGTGATGGTCAACCTGACGGTCCTGAACGGGGCCGTCGCGCTGACCTCGCTCCTGCTGGCCGCCCTCGTCGCCGAACAGCAGAACGTCCGCCGCAGCATCGAGCGTGCCTGTGAGGAACTGTCCGACCTGGTGGACCAGCTCGCCCCGGGCAGATCGACGGCCGCCTGGCCGTCCCGGCCCGGGGAGGATCACGAGAGCCGCTGAGCCTCCCCGGCCAGGACCGGGCCCGCGTCCTGCCGGGTCACCGCGGGAAGTGCCGGTCCAGGAAGTCGTTACGGAAGGTGCCCGCCGGGTCGTAGCGCTCCATCAGCTTCTCGAAGTCCTGGTACCGCCCGTACAGCGTGCGCAGGACGCCCGGGTCCGTACCGAAGACCTTGCCCCAGTGCGGGCGCGCGCCGAAGGGCGCCAGCGCCTCCTCGATCTCCGCGAGCACCGGCGCGACGGCCGCGCCGTCGGGGACCCAGGTGAAGTGGAAGGCGACCGAGTCGCGGCCCGACGCGGGGCTCAGCCACAGGTCGTCGGCGGCCACGGTGCGGATCTCGGAGATCTGCAGCAGCGGGGCGATCCGGTCCCGGAGCCGGCCCACGGCCTCGTACGCGGCCGCCGCGTCCTTCCGTGCCACGAAGTACTCGGACTGGAGTTCGTCGCCGTTGCTGGGGGTGAACTCCAGCCGGAAGTGAGGCAGCCGCCGGTGCCAGGCTCCGGGGACCCCCTCCTGCCGTGTGCAGTTCCCGGCCGGCACTCCGGGGATGGGGTGGCGCGGGCCGTCGGCGAGTCCGGCGCCCCGCCACTCGGCCGGCGCCTGCCGTGGCCCCTCGTCCCCCACCCGCTCCTTGAGCCACACCTGGCCCACCGGCCCCGGCCGCCAGTCGGTGAAGACGCTGACGCTGTACGCGGCCGACATCACCTCGTCGAACCCCTCGGTCAGCGCGGCCTCGGGCAGGTCCTCGTAGACCCACTGCTGAACGTCGAAGGCGGGCACCAGGTCCAGCGTCAGCCGCGTCACCACGCCCAGGGCTCCCATGGAGACCACCGCGCCCGGGAAGTCCGCGTCGCCGCGCCGCAGGGTGACCGTCCCGCCGTCCGCCGTCACCATGTCCAGGGCCCGGACGGCCCCCGCGAGGGAGCGGTTCCCGACGCCGGAGCCATGGGTTCCGGTCGCACAGGCGCCGGCCACCGAGATGTGCGGCAGCGACCCCAGATTGTGCAGCGCGAAGCCGCTCTCGTTCAGCTCACCGGCGAACTCCCCGAAGCGCAGGCCCGCACTGACCGTGACCGTGCGAGCCTCCCGGTCGATGTCGACCACCCGCGGGAGTCCGGCCACCGAGACGAGGTCTCCGTCGGTGTCGGCCACCGTGTTGAAGGAGTGGCGCGTGCCCAGGGCCCGCACCGTGGTGGAGGCGGCGACCGTCTCCCGCAGTTCGGCCTCGGTGCGCGGTATGCACAACCGCCTCGCCCCGAACGTGATGTTGCCGGCCCAGTTCGTCTCCGCGGGAGTCACCGTGCGTTCCTCTTTCGCTCGTGCCGGGCGCTGTCCCCCGGCACCACATTCTCCCAGACCGGGGCGGGCACAGGACCGGCGAGCAGGGCGGACGAGCAGTCCGCCCGCGGTGGAGGGCGGTCGGCGGACGCATACACCCACCCGCACATCATCGGCGTTCCGCTACGCCCCGCTTACCGACAGCCACCCCCAAAACCTGAGATCCGGCACGTATCGGGACGAGTTCCGGGCACCTTCGCCTGTCTGAACTTCACTGGAACACCAGCGAAATGGCACGTGTGTGGATATCGTGCACCGAGCGATGGCGCATCCGTCAGTCCACAGGATCGGCGGATGCGCCCCGTTTGTGGAGATGCGACTGTGACTGGGGGGTTCATGGGGCATGTCGAGCTACCCGAATCCGAGATATCAGGGCCCGCGGGACCCGCGGGGGCACCTCGTCCACGAACTGCTTCGAAGCGGCCTCGCGGCCAGGAGTTCGACCGCCTGCCGCAGGGCCCGACCGTACAGCGCGACCGTTCCGCCCGGCCCGGGCCGAAGACCGGACCCGGCCGGCATCTGCCACTCGTCATCGGCGTGGACCTCGTCGGCCTGGTGATTCCCGCCTGGCTCGTCCTGCGCGCCGACGTACAGCCCAGGGCCCTGGCCGGTGCGGCCGCCGCCGCGATGGTGTGGTCCGGCGTACGGGCCGCGCGCGGCCGGTACGCGGTGCGGGGCACGGGCCGGCCGCCCGGGGCCCTGGACGCCACCGGGGACTGGCTGCTGCTCATCGGGGTGCTGGCGGTGCTCTGGACCGTGGCCGACAGCACCATCGACCCGGCGACAGCCGTCGTGGCACTGGTTCCGGGCCTGCTGGCGACGGCGACGGCTTCCGGGGCGCGGCGGCTCCCCTGGTCCGCACGGCGCCGGGCCGTCCGCCGCGTGCTGGTGGTCGGCGAGGCCGCGGCGGTGGACCGGGCGGTACGGCTGCTCAGCTCCCGGCGGGATCACGGCTACCTCGTGGTGGCCGCCGTGCCCGTCGGGACGGGGGGCCTGACCTGCGAGGCCCCGGTGCCCGGACGGCTGGCGCCCGAGCCCGCCGACGACGACGCCTCGACGGTGCTGGGCGCCGCCTTCGCGCACGACGCGGACCTGGCACTGGTGGTGCCGGGGCCGCAGCTCGCCGAGGAGCGATTACGGCGGCTGTCCTGGGGGCTGCACGACGGCGGGCTCGACCTGTCCGTGCTGTCCCACCTCTCGGAGATCGCCGAAAGCCGCATCCGGCACTCGTCGGCCGCTGGGCTGACCCTTCTGCACATCGTGCCGCCCCTGCGGCGCGGCCCGCAGCAGGCCCTCAAGGCCGCGGTCGACCGCACCGGCGCCGCGCTGGGCCTGATCGTGCTGGCCCCGCTGCTGCTGGTGATCGCGGCCGCGGTCCGGCTCACCTCGGCCGGTCCGGTCCTCCACCGGCAGATCCGCCAGGGGCAGCACAACCAGCCGTTCACCATGTGGAAGTTCCGCACGATGGTGGCGGACGCCGAGCGGCAGAAGGAGCGACTGACGGCGTCGAACGAACATGACGGCCCGATGTTCAAGATGCGCCGCGACCCCCGGGTGACCCGCGTCGGCAGGCTGCTGCGCCGCTCGTCCCTCGACGAGCTGCCCCAGCTCTTCAACGTGCTGCGAGGTGACATGTCCCTGGTAGGTCCGCGGCCGCCGTTACCGGACGAGGTGTCCCGCTACGACGCACGGGAGCTGCGGCGGCTCATGGTACGGCCGGGGCTGACCGGGCTCTGGCAGGTCAGCGGGCGCTCCGACCTCTCCTGGCAGGAGACCGTCTCGCTGGACCTGTGGTACGTCGACAACTGGTCGGTGGCCACGGACGTGGGACTCATGGCCCGTACGCTGCGCGCCGTCACCGACGGCCGCGGGGCGTACTGAGTGCGGGCAGGGCGGATGGCGTCAGGAAGAGCGGTCCGGATGGGCGGTCGCGCGGCCGCGGCCGTCCGCCCGGCCGAAGGGCCCGGCCCCGGGAACCGGTCAGACCTGTGCGCCCTGCTGTTCCAGCCACCACGCGTAGGTCCGCGCGATTCCGTCGCGCAGGGAGATCCGCGGCTCGAACCCCAGGGAGGAGAGCCGGGACACCTCCAGCAGTTTGCGCGGGGCGCCGTCCGGCTTGGCCGTGTCCCAGTCGATGCGCCCCTGATAAGACGTCACTTCTGCCACGAGGGCGGCAAGTTCGCGGATCTCGAGGTCCTTCCCGGAACCGACGTTGACGGGCGCGTCACCGTCGTACCGCTCCAGCAGCAGCACGCAGGCCGCGGCCAGGTCGTCGACGTGCAGGAATTCACGGCGGGGGCTGCCGGAGCCCCAGAGCGTGAGCGCCGGGGCGCCGCTTCGCCGCGCCTCGTGGAAGCGGCGGATCAGCGCGGGCAGGACGTGCGAGGTCTCCAGGTCGAAGTTGTCGCCCGGGCCGTAGAGATTGGTGGGCATGGCGCTGATGTACGAGGCGCCGTACTGGTGGCGGTAGGACTGGATCTGCACGATGCCGGCGATCTTCGCGAGGGCGTAGGCCTCGTTGGTCGGCTCCAGCGGGCCGGTGAGCAGCGCGGTCTCCGGTATGGGCTGCGGAGCCAGCCGGGGATAGATGCAGGACGAGCCGAGGAAGAGCAGCCGCTCGGTCCCGGCGGCGTGCGCGCCCGCTGTCACGCTCAGCTGGATGCGCAGGTTGTCCTCCAGGAACTGCACGGGATACGTGCGGTTGGCCATGATCCCGCCGACCTTGGCGGCGGCCAGCACGACGGCGTCGGGACGCACGTCGCGCAGGAAGGCGCCGGTCCGCTCGGCGTCGCGCAGATCGAGGCGGTCGCGCCCGCGCGTGATCACTTCGTGGCCGTCGGCGGCCAGGCGGCGCACCAGCGCGGAGCCCACCAGACCGCGGTGGCCCGCGACGAACACACGGGCGCCGGGGCGCAGCAGGGACGGGACGGATTCCTGGGGAGGGCCGGGGAGATCAGTCGTCATGGCTCGGATTGTGCCAGCGCCTCCAGGCCGGGGCGCCGTTTCATGACGAACCTCTCGAACGCGCACATTGCGAAGTCCGACGGCCGCCCAGGCGACCGCAGAAAGGGGAGACGTGGCGAAGACCGCGCTCATCACCGGCGTGACCGGACAGGACGGTTCGTACCTGTCCGAGCTGCTGCTCCAGAAGGGATACACGGTCCACGGCCTCATACGCCGCTCGTCGAGCTTCAACACCGAGCGGATCGACCACATCTACCAGGGCCCCGAGGTGGAGGGCCGCTCGTTCGTGCTGCACCACGCCGATCTCGCCGACGGGGTGGCGCTGGTGAACCTGCTGCGCGACATCCGGCCCGACGAGGTCTACAACCTCGGGGCGCAGTCGCACGTCCGGGTCTCCTTCGACGCCCCGCTGTACACCGGTGACGTCACCGGACTCGGCACGGTCCGGCTCCTGGAGGCCGTACGGGCCAGCGGTATCGACACGCGTGTGTACCAGGCGTCCTCGTCGGAGATGTTCGGCGCCAGTGCGCCGCCGCAGAACGAGCGGACCCCGTTCCACCCGCGCAGCCCGTACAGCGTCGCCAAGCTCTACTCGTACTGGGCGACGGTCAACTACCGCGAGGCGTACGGCATGTTCGCGGTCAACGGGATCCTGTTCAACCATGAGTCGCCGCGCCGCGGGGAGACCTTCGTGACCCGGAAGATCACCCGGGGGGTGGCCCGGATCAAGGCGGGCCTCCAGACGCGTCTGCACCTGGGGAATCTGGACGCGGTGCGCGACTGGGGGTACGCGCCGGAGTACGTCGACGCGATGTGGCGGATGCTCCAGTGCGACACCCCCGACGACTACGTGGTGGCGACCGGAGAGGGCGCCAGCGTCCGGCAGTTCCTGGAGTACGCCTTCGAGCACGCCGGTCTCGACTGGCGCGAGTACGTCCGCCACGACGCGAAGTACGAGCGCCCCAGTGAGGTCGACGCGCTGATCGGGGATGCTTCCAAGGCCGCGGAGCTGCTGGGCTGGAAGCCCGCCGTGAAGACGCGGGAGCTGGCCCGGATCATGGTCGACGCCGACGTCCGGCAGCTGTCCGACCAGCTCACGGGCGCTGCCGTGCGGGTGGACCGATGAGAGGCCCCGGCCGCAGGGGTGTGTCCGCCGCCGTCCCGGCCCGTGCGGCCGGGGTCCTGACCGCTCCCGTGGTCGCGCACGACCCCCGGCCGTCGCTCACCACGCCGGTGCTGGGGACCGTCTCCGGCGCACCCACCGCCCCCGCGGTGGTGCCGAGCGCGCCGGCCGGGGCCCTGGGCTCCGCCTCCTCACTCGCCCTCACCAGCGGCGGGGCGCACAGCCTCCGCACCTGGCCGGGCGAGGTCGCATGCGCGGCCTGCGGGCCGCGGCTCGTCCTCACCTTCGGAGCTGAATGATGAACCACAGTACGGGGCCAAGGCCCTGGGCACGCGGCCGCGCACGCGCGGCGGCCGCGGCGCTCTGTCTGCTCGCCGGGACCCTGAGCGCCGCCGCTGCCGGGGGCTCCCCGGCCGCGGCTCTCACCCCGCCCGTCTCCCTGACCGCGGACGACCTGTCCACCTGGCAGACCAACGGCATCGTCTGGTCGATGGCCGCGTCGGCCGACGGGGTGGTCTACGCGGGCGGCACCTTCTCCACCGTGCGGCCGCCGGACGCGGCGGCCGGTACGTCGGAACAGCCCGCGGTGAACTTCGCCGCGTTCGACGCCGCGACCGGGGCGCCGACCGGCTGCAGCCTGTCGTTCACGCTCTCCTCCGGAACGGCGACCGTACGGTCCCTCGCGCTGTCCCCGGACGGCGACACCCTGTACGCGGGCGGTCAGTTCGGGGCGGTCAACGGGGTGGGGGTCAGCAACATCGCGGCCGTCGACACGGCCACGTGCACTCCGCGCCAGAACTTCAAGGTGGCCGTCTCGGCGACCGTCCGGGCGCTCGCCGTCACCGATGACACGGTGTATCTCGGCGGTGACTTCAACAGCGTGGCGGGGCAGACCCGGAACAAGTTCGCCGCCGTGACCACCGGCGCCCAGCTCAAGCCGTTCACCGCGAACACGGACGAGGTGGGCCGCGCCGTGGAGGTCACGCCCGACGGTCAGCACGTGGTGATCGGCGGTGACTTCTTCACCGTCAACGGGACGGACTCGCACGCCCTGGCCGTGGTGGACGCCACCACGGGCGCCCTGGCCAAGAGCTATCCGGGCTTCATTCCCGACGCCTCCACGGTGCAGGACCTGACGTCGGACGCCACACAGTTCTACGCCGCCGGCGAGGGCACCGGCAGTGGTGTCTTCGACGGCCGGATCGCCCTCGACCTGGCCACCTTCTCGCAGGTCTGGCGCGACACGTGCCTGGGCGCCACGCAGGCACTGCTGGTGCACAACGGCGTGCTCTACAGCGGCAGTCACGCCCACGACTGCGCGTCCATGGGCGAGTTCCCCAACCAGTCGCGCAAGCACCTGCTGGCCCAGGCGGTCGACGATCCGAAGCTGCTGGCGTGGTTCCCGGACACCGATGACGGCATCGGGGAGCCGGTCGGGCCCCGGGTGATGGCGCAGACGGACAAGGGGGGTCATCACTACCTGTGGGTGGGGGGCGAGTTCACAACGGTCAACGGAGCCGCGCAGCAGGGCCTGACCCGGTTCGCCGACGGCCCCGACACGGGGGCGCCCTGGGTGCCCAACGCCGGCGTCTCCACGGTCCGCGCGGGCGAGGTGGACGTGAACTGGCAGACCAGCTTCGACACGGACGACGGTGCGCTGACGTACCGCGTCTACAAGGACGGTGCCAGCACGCCCGTCCACACCGTCACGGGCACCTCGCTGTTCTGGGACCGCCCCCAACTGACCTGGACGGACCGGAACGTGGCGCCCGGCGAGACACACACCTACCGGATCAGCGCGAGTGACGGCACCAACACCAGCGCCAAGTCGCCCGCGGTGACGGCGGTCGTGGCGTCCGCGGCGCAGGCGTACCCCGCCAGGGTGATCGCCGACGGCGCTTCGCTGTACTGGCGCTACGACGAGGCCACCTCGACGTTCGCGGCCGACGCCTCGGGGGGTCTGGACAACGGCTTCCTGCGCAACGCACCCTCCTACCGGCAGACTCCGGCCGCGATCTCGGGCGCTTCGACCGCCATCGGGTTCAACGGCACGGACGAGTACGCCTACAGCAACAGGCGGCACGCCCAGCCCGCCACGTTCTCGGTGGAGACCTGGATCAGGACGACGACGGCCAAGGGAGGGAAGATCATCGGCTTCGGCAGTCTGACCATGCAGGACAGCCGCCAGTACGACAAGCACGTGTACATGCGCAACGACGGGCGGCTGATGTTCGGGGTCAACAGCGGTGGCAACCGGACGGTGGCCACCCCCGCCGCGTACAACGACGGCGCCTGGCACCATGTGGTCGCCACCCAGGGCTCCGGCGGCATGGCCCTGTACGTCGACGGCCAGCTCCGCGCCGCCGACCCGCTGTACACCGGCAGCCAGAGCTACTGGGGCTACTGGCGGGTCGGCGGCGACAACCTGGCCGGCTGGCCGAACCGGCCGACGAGCAACTTCTTCGCCGGGCAGGTCGACGAGACGGCGGTCTACCCGGTCGCGCTGAGCAGCGCGCAGGTCGCCGCCCACTACGCGCTGAGGACGAGTGGATGAGGTATCCGTTCCTGGCCGGCGCCGTCGTCGTCATGGCGGCGGCGCTGGCCGCCTGCGGATCGTCGCCCGACGCGGGCGGGGAGAAGACGGCCGGCGCCCACGCGGCCGCCGCGTCAGGGCCGGTGGCGGGACCGGGGCCCGGGCCGGGGGGTTCCTCCTTCCCCGGTCCGCGAAGCTCGCCTTCCCTTACGCCGCCGAAGATCCCGAGCGACGAACTCACCCCGGCCACCGGCTCGTTCACCAAGCAGCAGAAGGAGTACCTCGTCGACCGGGTCCCCGAGGGCACGGACCCCGCGGCCGTGCTCCAGACCGGACAGGAGACCTGCGACCGGCTGACCTACCTCGTGAAGGTGGACCGGGACACGGCCGCCGGTGGCATCGTCACGGGCGAGATCGCCGGCGCCGGGCCGGCCGTCGCGCACCTGTGCGTCCAGCACCGGGATCTGGTCGAGCGGGCGTCCGCCGGGTACGCCGACGGCACGCACGAGGGCGAGCGGCTGCGCCCGGGGCGCTACCGCGACGTCACGCCCACCAGGAACTGCGGCTGGCAGATCACCGGGTCGAACGGCAAGGTCCTGGCCTCGGGCTCCTCCGCCGACGGGAAGCGGACCGCGATCACCATCCCCGAGGGGGCCCGCTCCTTCACCTCCACGGGCTGCTACGCCTGGCTGCCCGAGGGAGACGACGGATGAGCAAGCTGCCGATAGCCGTGGCGATCCCCACCAGGAACGAGGGGCTCAACATCGCCGAGGCGGTGAAGTCGGTCCTCGGCCACTTCGAGGCGGTCGTCGTCGTCGACTCGCACAGCACCGACGACACGGCGAAGATCGCCGCGGAGTGCGGCGCGGAGGTCGTCATGTACACCTGGGACGGCGGGCACCCCCGGAAGAAGCAGTGGTGCCTGGACCACGTCCGCACGGACCTGGACTGGATCCTGCTGCTCGACGGCGACGAACGGCTGAGCCCCGGCCTGCTGGCCGAACTGCGGCAGACGTTCGCCGATCCGGACGCGCCCAGGCCGGCGGCGTACGACATCCCTCTGGGGTACTGGTTCTCGGGGAAGCGGCTGCGGCACGGGTACACCATTCGCAAGCGATCGCTGACCGACCGGACCCGCAGTCGCTATCCGGAGGTGGGAGATCTCGACGCGCCCGGCATCGGCGAGGTGGAGGGGCACTACCAGCCGGTCGCGGAGAGTGTGGGATCGCTGCGCCATCCGATCGAGCACCAGGACCTCGACCCGGTGACCGCCTGGTTCGAACGGCACAACCGCTACTCGGACTGGGAGGCGTGGCTGGAGCACCACCCGGACGTCAAGGAGCAGGTGCGCCGGGTCAAGTCCCGGCAGGGGCAGCTGTTCCACAAGGCGCCGTTCAAACCGCTGGTGTCCTTCGCGTACATGTACGTGTACCGGCGGGGCTTCCTGGACGGGCGGGCGGGGTTCGACTTCGCACTGGCGATGAGCTTCTACCGGTGGCAGATCGCCCTCAAGTCACGGGAGAGGCCGGTGGTCTGAGTCAGGGGCGTCTCCGGCGGACCACGTCCTCGTAGGTCCGCCGGAGCGTCCGGGTCACGACGTCGATGGTGAAGTGCCCGTTGACCAGCTCCCAGGCGGCCCGGCCCGCTCGCGCGTTGGTGTCGGGCTCCAGCAGCTCCAGCACGGCCTGCGCGATCTTCCGCGCGTTGGTCCGGTCCTCACCCGCCCGGCTGTCGATCACCCGGCCCGCTCCGGCCCGCGCCACGTCGGGGCCGAGACCACAGGTGCGGGTGATGACCACGGGAGTGCCGACGGACATCGCCTCCAGGACCGAGACGCCCAGGGGTTCCTCGATGGACGGCAGGACGTACACGTCGGCCTGCCGTGCGGCGGCCAGCACCTCTTCGTGGCCCAGCGGTCCGACGTGGTCGAGCGCGTCCCGTACGCCCAGGCCGCGGGCCAGTCGCAGGGTGCCGGGCAGTGCGCCGGTGTCGGGCCCGGCCAGGACGAACCGCGTGTCCGGGTGTTTCGCCAGGACCGCGGGCATCGCGGCCACGAAGTCGCGGGGCCGCTTGCGCTCCTGGATCCGGGCGAGGAAGAGGACCGTCGGCGGGCGGGCCGGGTCGCGGGCCGGCTTGAACTCCTGGGGGCGTACGCCGTTGACCAGGCGCACGGTGCGGGTGAGCGCGACGGGGGCCGCGACGGCGTTCACGTCGATCCGCTCGGCCTCGGTCAGGTGGAGCACCGCGTCCGCGCCACGCAGGACCTTCCGCACCCCGAGCAGGTCGGTCAGCCGCGCCACCCGCTTCTCGGTGGGGTCCACCATGCCGTGCGTCTGGACGACGAGCGGGGTGCGGGTGGCGAGCGCGAGCAGCGCGGCGGGCAGCGTCACCAGGTCGCGCATGAGGTGCACGTGGACGAGGTCGGCGCCTCGCATCATGCGGCGCGCCGTCCGCAGGAGGGCTCCCGAGGTGATGCCGCTGACCCCGAACACCGGCAGCAGGTGGCGGGCCTGGAAGAGGGGGACGGGCACCCCTTCCACCTCGTCGGGCAGGGGACCGTCGAAGCCGTCTCCCAGGGCCATGATCCGCGCGTCGTCACCCCCGGCGCGCTGGACCTTGGAGAGGTTCAGGGCCACCCGGGTCGGACCGCCGAAGGCGTGGTCCGGGGTGTGCAGCGTGACGATGTGCAGGATTCTCACCAGGGGTTCCCCTCGACCTCGGCCGGCTGTCCACAGACTAGCCATCGCATCACGCCAAGTGGGTTGATTGGCTAACTTGATCTTTAACCTCAGGGCCCGAACGATCTCTCGTACTTGATCACTCGGACTGGTAACTGCGGTGCACGCAGGCGGCCTTCGGCTGAGCATGT